>NZ_BAAAIR010000083.1:0-1822 GCF_039526165.1 Brachybacterium tyrofermentans | reverse complement strand
CTGGGCTTCCTCACCCCCACCGAAGCGTTCGCTCGACTCATTGCCGGCGAACCCCATGTTGCTTCGACGCCTTGACACCACCCTGAAGCCTCCTGCTTCGAGGAGGCTTCGGGCGATGTAGTGGGTGAGATTGCGGAATCCGAGGGCGGAGCCGCGGAGGTGTTCGAGCCGACCGTTGATCGCCTCCGTCGGACCGTTGCTGGTGCCGGGCCGGTCGAAGAACGCCAGCACGTCCGCGGCGCGTTTGGTCAGCGTTCGGCCGAGCTTGGCCAGTTCGGGCAAGGCGTTGGGAACCTTCTTGCTCAGCGCGGTGATGAGCTTGTCCATCATTGCTTTGGCCTTCGCCGGGTCGGGTTCTCGGTAGGCGGCGACCATTGCCTGGTAGATCTCCCACGTCGCCTCGACCGCGACGTGCTTCTCTCGCTCGAACAGCGCGCTGAGGCGTTCGCATTGCCGGTCGGTCAGCAGGTTGGTGCCGGTGTGGAGGGTGCGGCGGGTCTTGTAGAGGGGGTCGTTCTTGCGGCCCCTGCGCTTGTGGAGCTGCTGCTGAACACGCCGCCGGCAGTCGTCCAGTGCGTCCCCGGCCAGGCGAACGACGTGGAAGGGATCCATGACTGCGACCGCGCCCGGCAATGCTTCGCCGGTCGCGGTTTTGAAGCCGGTGAACCCGTCCATCGCCACCACCTCGATGCGGTCCTTCCACGCCTTCGGGCGGGCCTCGAGCCAGGCTTTGAACGCCGCCTTGGAGCGGCCCGGGATCATGTCCAGAAGCCTTGCCGGTCCGGTCTTGTCCCTGGCCGGAGTGAGGTCGATGATCACGGTGACGTACTTGTCGCCGCGCCGAGTATGGCGCCAGACGTGCTCATCGACCCCGATCACGTGGACGGCGTCGAAGCGGGCCGGGTCATCGATCAGCAGCCTCTGGCCCTCAGCCAGGACGGCGTCGTTGGCGGTGTGCCAGGCCACCCCGAGCCCGGCGGCGATCCTTGCGATCGTGAGGTGATCGATGACCAGGGCTTCCAGCGCCCATCGCATCCCTCCGCGAGAGAGCTTCGCCCGCTCGGGTGCCGCGCGAGTGGTGTCTTCTCGCCAGCGGTTCCCGCAATGATCACACCGGTGCCGTCGGATCCGCACCAGCAGCGTCGTGGGGCGGTGGCCGAATGGTTCGTGGGCAAGGCGACGAGTGACTGTGCCGCGCGAGGTCGCTCGTGCTCCGCAGGCGCGGCACCACGGATCCTCCTCAGCGAGTCGACATTCGAGCACTGCCCGCTCGGTCGTGAGCTGCTGACCGACAGCGACCAGGCCGAGCTCCTCGAGGCGTGTGAAGGTCGTCAGATTGGGATCGGCGAAGGTAGCGTTGGGCATGTCGAGGTCTTCCTGATGGCGAGCGTGAGAACTTCCATCATCGGGAGACCTCGACGTCTATCCCGGGACCGACGCGCCCGCCCCACGCTCCGCAGCTACCCCCTCATCTACGAAGAGCCGCATTGGCGTACCCGGTCGAGTTGCGGGAGCATTTCGTCCGGATGGTCGCGGAGATGAAACCAGATGACGACAGTGAGTACCGGGCGATTAGGCTGTGTTGATAGAGCTGGTAGTTTAGCGGAGTGTCGCTTGGAGGCACTTGAGTTCTTCGACTCGGTAGTGTGTATGTGAACAGCCACGCTCGGTGTTCGAAGCACTGTGATTCACCCCGGGGATGATGGAGGGACTGAAGCCACGGAAAGGACTTCACCCTCACCTCGATCTTTCATGGGGTCGGTAGGTCCGCTCGGTCGGCGTCGTTGCCGATCTTTGCGGACTCATTCTGGCATGAGGGTGT
>NZ_BAAAIR010000082.1:0-1793 GCF_039526165.1 Brachybacterium tyrofermentans | reverse complement strand
CTCGTCGGGGTACTTCCTCGGTGCTGCCATGCTCCTCATCCTCCCGTGGATTCAGAGCCTCCACCAGACCCGGGGCGATTCACTCGCTGGGCTTCTTTCCGGTGCGGTCGGTGGCGTAGCCGAGCAGTAGCCGGAACGTGTCCCGATAGCCGGTGATCGTGTTGGGGCTGGCGCCGAGCTGGTTGATGAGCCGGTCGGTAAAGAACGCCTCCATCAGCGGCGCGAGGGCGCTCATGACCGGCTCCCGGACCGGCGCTCGAGCCCGGCGGCAGCCATTTGCATCAGCTCGGGTACCGCGGAGAAGTGCCAGTAGGTACTCGCCGGGCTGACGTGACCCAGATAGGTCGAGAGCACCGGGAGCCGGGCCGCGATGTCGAGACCGTCGCGTTGCCAGCCAATGAGGGTGTTCACCACCAGGCTGTGTCTCAGATCGTGAATTCTGGGCCGGCCCACGGCCGCCGTGGGCAACTCGGCGGGAGCGAGCAGCGACAAGAACGTGGCATGCACGGAACTGTGCGCCAGCCTGGTGCCGAGGTCGGAGATGAAGAACGACTCGGTTCGCGGCTGCGGAAATATCCCATCTCGGCGTGTGGCGTAGTCGCGCAGCGACGTCGTGGCACTGGGGTGCAGCGGCACCAACCGGTCGCGGTCGAACTTGGGATGCCGGACCCGTAGCACCCCCTCGGTGAGGTCGACGTTGCCGCGCAGGAGGCGAGTCGCCTCGCCAAGACGCATGCCGCTAACCGCAAGCAGTCCGAACAACGTCTGGTAGGTCGTCGCTCGCAACGGCGGGCGCAGTCGGCCAGCGGCCTGCAACAGTCGCCTAATCTCCTCGGGCGAATAGATGTAGGGTGCGCGCCGCTGCTGTTTGCCGAACAGGCCGCACGGCGGGATCTGGGTCGCCGGGTCGATCGTGGCCAGATAGCGGGCGAACCCGCGCACCGCCCCCAGCCGGTGGGAGAGCGTGACCGGCTGCGCGCCGACGGAGAGCCGTGTCCAGCAACAGGCTCATCGAGGCGGCGAGGTACTTCCCGCACTGGCCGCCGGAGGCCGCCCACAGGGTCTGGAGGACCTTGATCGCGTCGTAGGAGTACTTCGGCGGCCGTTGCTTCCGCACCGGCTTGGCGATCTGTCTGCCGCGGCCCGGTGGCCGCTTCGCGGCCGCGGTCAGCTGCCTGCGCGCGTTGTCCCGCGACCAGCCCGTCACGGCCACGACCTGGTCCAGGATCCTCCCCTTGTCCTTCTTCACCGCACGGGAATACTCCCGCGCGAACTTCGTCGTCACCTCGGCACGAGAGGCCATCGTCAGCTCACTTCCCATGCCCTCCCACGGTCCTCCGTTTCGCGGGCAAATCCCCGTGAGGCACGGGAATCCGTTCGCGGGCATCTTTCGTGAGTCTCGTCGAGGGGAAGACAGGCACCATGATCGCGTGTACATTGTCAGTAAGTGACTACCGTACGCGCGTACATTCCAGCGGCGAAGGGGCCGAGTGCGACCCCCGGTCGACAGTGAACTTGTACGCCCACCACCTCAGTGATCGATGTCGATCACCTGACCGGAAGGCTCTGGTATGACCTCTCGACGCCTGTTCCTCACCGCCGCCGCCCTCGGCGGTCTCGCCGCCTGCTCCCCGCCCCAGTCCGGGGGCGGCGACTCAGAGGCCTTGACGATCTACTCCAACTCCATCTCCGACGGCCGCGGGGAATGGCGGCTCTTCGCGGTTCGTGGTGAATGACCCTGCTGGGACGGGTGTTCACGCTACGGTTCTCGCGGCGCTGGTGAGCAGGATACG
>NZ_BAAAIR010000081.1:0-1780 GCF_039526165.1 Brachybacterium tyrofermentans | reverse complement strand
CCGTTCTACGTCAACGACGCGACGCTCCCCATCACCACGAACCGGGAAGAGCCACCAACCCCAGGCCGGCCAGACAGCGAACCGAAGCCCCACACGATCAGCCCCGCGATGAGGACCGCGACGCCGGCCAGAATTCCGACGTTCATCAGCGTTCCCACCACATCGACCAAGAAGGTCTTGACCCCAGGAGGCAGCGCGTCCCAGGTCGGCTTCACACCCGGGTTGGTATCTGCCAGCAGCACTCCGAACATCACGTACTCCTCTGCTCCATCGGCGGTGTCTCTCACCGCCCTCTGAGGAGACAAGCGCGACCATCACGACACATGCACGAAGGGACGCCCCAGCAGTAGCCGGGACGCCCCTTCGTCGTGTCGTGCGCGGTCAGTTCCAGATCGAGATGGCCTGCTCTCCGAACCACGCGACCCAGGAGTTCAACCCCGCGCAGACGATCGCGCAAACCACCGCACCGAAGAAGGTCTGCACCCCCTTGGTGGCCAGCCCTGGAATGTTCAGCGCCGTGCCGAACCCCCACATCATGAACCCGATGATGACCGCAGCGACCGTTGCCAGGAGCGCGCCGTTCGCCACCGTCCCGGCGACGGAGATCAGCAGCGTGCGAGTGTCACCCATGCCGTCACTGACAGGAATCAGAGGATCCACGATCACGCACCCCCGCTCTCGTCATCGCTGGAGACCGGCGGCGCGAGCGGCACGTCCGCAGGCGTCGGTGCCGGGGCCGGCTGTTCCTCCGACGCCGGAGCGTCCATCGGCGGCTCCGCCGGCGCGGGAACACTCGCGGGCGCTGCCGGAGCGTCCGCAGGTGCCGTGCCCGGAGCGTCAGCCGTAGACGCTCCCTCCATTCCCCCGCTACTCACCGCGGGCTCGGACACCGGAGCATCAGCCGCAGCTGATCCTTCCCCGCCACCCTCACCCGTGGCGGGCTCGGACACCGGAACCCCCGTGGTCGCCGGAGCACTATCAGCAGGCGCTCCCGACCCGGAATCATCCTGCGCCGGCTGCTCGTAGGAGTACGACTCTCCCCCTCCGCTTTCGGTGGTCTCCGAGACCGCATCGCCAATAGTCTCCTTCGTGGCATCTGCGACTTCCTCGCCAGCCTCGCCCACCTCGGACGCGACCTCCCCCGCGACAGCCACGCCAGCAGCGAGGCCACCAGTCGCCGCCGTCGCACCAACCGCCGGCGCAGCCTCAGCCAACGGCGCGGCAGCATCAGGACCACCGGCAGCTGCCTCCTCCGGCCCCGGCCCACCATCGCCTCCGACGAGGCCAGGGTTGGAGGAGCCTCCGCCGCCCTGGCCGCCACCAGCTCCCCCACCGTCCGTAAGCAACGATTTCAGCCGACCCCCTGCTGACTGGCCCGCCGACAGGCTCGAACTCCCAACGGAGGCCATCATGCCGCCGGCTCCCGAGGCTGCCGCTTGCAGCTCCCGGACGCCGCCCTCCCCCATCCAGCCGAACAGCGCGAAGCACGCCACCGGCATGAACGCCGCCAGCACCAGCATCAAGATCCCCGACAGGACCGTGGTCAGCCCCGGAAGGATGTTCGCGGTGATCTCGCCGGATTCGAAGGTGGCCGTGATCGCCAGGACACCCAGACCCATCACGACAACGATCGCCAGCTTCGTGAAGATCAGGGCGACCATCCACCCCAGCCAGATCGACGCCCACTTCCGGGTCGGCTGGGGCCTACCCCCGGTTCGTGGACACGGGGGTGTTTACGCTGCGAGCGCTAGCTTAGCGGTGTAGGCGCGCTCGTAGGCGT
>NZ_BAAAIR010000080.1:0-1727 GCF_039526165.1 Brachybacterium tyrofermentans | reverse complement strand
CGTCCTCGTCAGAGACGATCACGGGGCCACCGCGCTACACCACTATGCGGGACTCAACTGATCCTGCGAGGGTTGACATCGCCGAGTCCGAGCAGCGCAAGCACAGGCTCTCCGTGGAGATAGGCACCCTCCCCCACTCGAAGCAACGCCTCCGCGAACTGGTCATACCGCGTCGGCGGGACATCCGGCACGCGATACAACTCGTAGGCGATGTTCTCGAGTCCACCCCGCGCGGCCAGCTTGGGCAGCTCGACCGCAGGAACGCCGGCCTCGGCCACGTCCCGCGTCGTGACGTACCCGTAGTGATCCAGCGCGAGCTCACGCACGATCTCTCGGTACTTCACGTCGGCAGCCATGTCACCGCTATACCGAAAACGGTATTCTTGTGACAGGGTCCAGCTGCCCACCGCAGAGGTTGAACCGGAACGCGACTACACGTTGAAACGGAACTCCACCACGTCGCCGCAGATACCAACCTCTGCGAACCCGGCGAATCCCCAAAAATGACGGCCCTCGACTGGCTCGGCAATTATCGAGCTCGCCGAGCGGGGGGCGCAACCCAGGTTGACAACCCGTCACTTAGCAACGTAGGTTGACGGCATGGAGTCTCCGCGGATCGCAGCAGTAGCAGCCGATACCAGCGACCCGAAAGCAGGATTGCGGGCCGTAGCGTCCTTGCGCGTACTCGCGGACACCTTGGAACTTCGACAGGTCGAGGCCGCGTTGCGCTCGGGCATGAGTTGGCAGGAGATCGCCGACGCGCTCGGAGTGACGCGACAAGCCGCCCACAAGAAGCACTCCAAAAGAATTGACCCAGCGATCTCGACACCCAGGAGGAACAGATGAACAAACTCGTCCGCGCCGCTCAAACCAGCCAATCGCTGTCCCTGGCCGCCATGGAGGAAGCATCCCGGCTCGGGCTCCGCGAAGCCGACATCGACCACCTGTTCCTCGCATTGGTCATCAACGACCAGTCCGCCGGCCGCGCACTGCGCGAGCTCGGTATCGACATTGATAGCGCCCGTCTCGCCGTCGAGGAACAACGTGATGCACAGCTGACCTCGCTCGGCATCGAGGCGACGTTCCCCGAGGCCGGGCGCATCGTGTTCCACGAGACGGATGGGTACGAGTGGACTCGTCGCGCTCGGGACCTCATCGCGAAGTCCAGCGGCAAAGGCAAGCCAGGCGACGCTGCCGCCGTTCTCCGGGAACTCGTCGCAGAACCCAGCGGTCTGATCACGGGTATCCTCCGCCGCCTAGGCACGACACCCGATGTGCTCATCGAACGCCTCGATCGGGCCGACTCGCTCTCGACGAAGTCCATGCCCGCCGCAACGAAAGTGAAGGGGCGGACCACGGGAACGACTGAGACGTTCGTATCTGCACCACTGGACGAAGTGTGGGCGTTCCTCACAGATCCCGCACGTATCCCCGAGTGGGAACCGAGCATCGGCATCCTCGATCAGACCAGTCAAGAAGCGACGCCAGGTACGGTCTGGGAGGGCGTTGCACCCGTAACCTATCCAGACGGCAAGCCTGCGAAGATCAAGCCTCAGTTTCGTCGACGCAGTGTTGAACTCATCGCAATTCACCAACCGGACAGGATCGCATGGAGCTTCGGATATCCCGACGTCGCGCAGAGCAATTCGGTTCTGACTGAATTCGCCTTGGTGAACGCGCCCGGTGGCACACAGGTACGGATTAGCCTCGATCTTTCATGGGGTCGG
>NZ_BAAAIR010000079.1:0-1568 GCF_039526165.1 Brachybacterium tyrofermentans | reverse complement strand
CCCTGCGTGTCAGGGTGAGTTGAGACCAGTGGTTCATAGCAAGTCCGCCTCCGCAGGGCGAGATCAGGATCAACAACCATGAGTAGTTCCATGCTTTCCGCAGTGCCGTCCGCGGTCGATGATGGAGTCATGAGCACTTCGCATCCCCGTGCCGGCGGGCCTCATCGTCGCACCTTCACCCCGCAGCAGAAGCTGGCCCATCTTGAGGCCTACGAGCAGGCCCGGGACCAGAACGAGGGCGGTGCTTACCTGCGCCGCGAGGGCTTGTATTCCTCGCTGATCACCGAGTGGCGTCGCCTGCGTGACGCCGGGGTGCTCGAGGGCAAGTCGGCCGGTCAGAGTGTTGGTCGGCCCAGCAAGGACCAGGCTGAGATCGCCCGGCTGCGTCGAGAGCTGGAGACGACCCAGCAGCGGCTGGGCCGGACCGAGGCGGCGCTGGAGATCATGGGAAAAGCACGCGCGCTCTTGGAAGACATCTCCGAGAGCGCGGACACCGAGACGAAGCGCAAGCGGCGCTGATGGACGCCTATGACCAGCTGACGATCTCGGGGACCAATACCCGGGCCGCGGCTGGCCTGACCGGGGTGCCCCGCGCGACGGCCCTGCGCCGCCGGTCCCGGACAGTGCCCACCCCGCTGGAAGCGAGGGAGCCGGCGAACCGTCTGACCTGCGCCGAGAGGGCCACGGTGCTGGCCGTGCTGACCAGTACCGAGTTCGTCGATTCCACTCCGATGCAGGTCTTCGCCACCCTGCTGGACCGCGGTGTCTACCTCTGTTCGGTCTCGAGCATGTATCGGATCCTGGCGGAGCACACGATGGTCAAAGAGCGCCGTCGCCAGGCCCGTCATCCTGCCCGGAAGATACCGGAACTGGTGGCCACGGGGCCGGGCCAGGTCTATACCTGGGACATCACGAAGCTGGCGGGGCCGGTCAAGGGCGTCTACTACGACGCCTACGTGATGATCGATATCTACTCCCGCTACATCGTCGGAGTCCACGTCCACGCCCGCGAAACAGGCCTGCTGGCCGAGGAGATGATGCGTGAAGTGTTCACTATCCACGGCATCCCGGACGTTGTCCACGCCGATCGGGGCACCTCGATGACCTCGAAGTCCGTCGCTACCCTGCTCAGCGATCTGGGAGTCGTGCGGTCGCACTCGCGGCCGAAGGTCTCCAATGACAATCCCTTCTCCGAGGCCTGGTTCAAGACGTTGAAGTACGCGCCGGTCTTCCCCGAACGGTTCACCTGCCTGGCCGCTGCGCGCGGGTTCCTCGACGAGTTTGTGACCTGGTACAACCACGAGCACCGCCACCAAGGACTCGGCCTGCACACCCCGGCAGACGTCCACTACGGCCTCGCCACCGCGAAGGCCACCGAGCGCGTCCGGGTCCTCGCTACGGCGCGTGCTGCGCACCCCGAGCGGTTCGGCACCGACCACACCCCCAAGGCCCTCGCCCTGCCCGAGGCCGCCTGGATCAACAAACCCCACCAACAAGAGCAGCACCAGCCCAACTACGAGATCGCCGCCTAACTCCCACTGGTCTCATCCACCTTGACAATTTCCGGT
>NZ_BAAAIR010000078.1:0-1514 GCF_039526165.1 Brachybacterium tyrofermentans | reverse complement strand
TCAGCACCACCCATCGTGCCGGTCAGGGACCCGTTCCTTCATCCCCGATCCGTGACTACAACGTCATGACCCGCAACAGCTAGTGGCGGCGAGAGCGCCTGGCCACGTTGTTGAACATCATGGTGCTCTCGGTAGGATCGACCGAAAGGGGTTGCCGCCGCTCAGGGGTGCCCGAGGGGCGAGGTTTCGGTGACTCTAGGTAGAGCTGCCGATTAAGGGGTGAGGATGCGTAGGCGAAACGTACAAAATGCAGCCGATGCGGGCTTGGGGCGCCCGGTTGAAGGCCTCCATTTTGAAGGCGCCGCACAGTACAGGGCGCTCGCCCGGTACATCGTGGAGCGCCCGACGCCCTGCACGATCGCGGTGCATGGAGAGTGGGGTATCGGGAAAACTCGCATCCTCCAGGAGATAGCGGAACACATCGGGGAGGGAGCCCGCCGCGGACGGCAGGGCGGGGTTGCTGGCTCGTACTATTTCGACGCTTGGAAGTACGCGACGTACACCGACAATTCTGAGCTCGGCCTGGCGCTTGCCGTGCAGATCGAGAGCCATTTTGGTAGTGCTCGCGGCATGTTGGCCAGATGGCAGTGGCGTCGCAGCCTGCGCTGGCTCGCCTCTTCAGCCTCCGCCGGCGTCGACGGCTACACATCTCTCGTACCGACGGAGAGCCTCAACCCTGTCGTCATTGGTGCACGAGTCGTTCTTAATGCTGCATCCAGAGTTGGGGATCAGCGGAACCTCACAAAGACGCTGCAAGCTGAGGAAAGCGTGAAGAAGGGTCTGAAGAAAAGCGTACTGCGGTTCATCTCCCAGTATTCGGAGGCGGATCGCATTGTCGTTTTCGTCGACAACCTGGATCGAATTGATCCGCAACAGGCGCTGAGATTGCTGCAGACTGTCTGCAACCTATTGGATTTCGAGCAGATCGTCGTCGTCGTCGCTGTGGATCTCGGAGTGATTCGCACCCACCTTCGTGGAGAGGGGCAGACTGGCGAGCGTGGGGAGGGCTCCAGCGCGTCCAGAGAGCGCTTCCTGGACAAGATGATCAATCTCGAATACAGGGTTCCGTCATTGGGTTATAGTTTCAGTGACGTGATGCAAACCCAAGCGGAAGTGTATTTGGGTCGGCGTTCAGGGTATTTGTCTGACGAGCGCCCTCTTGGAGTTCAGGACGGCTCGTCTCGGTTGGGTGACGCTAGAGAATTTCCAGGACAGACGGCAGAGGGGTCGCCAGAACGCGCTGATGCCCCGGCGGCCGCGAGCAGCTACGAGTTGGCTCTCGAGCGCTGCATTGTGTCCATCGCACGCCTGGGCGAAGGCCGGGCTGGCGCAGAGAAAGAGAAGGCGTCCAGCGCACAGAAGCATTTGACTGCCCTCATCGGGTCCGTGGGCGGGGTCAATCCTCGCTCTATGGACAAGGTCCTGCAGGCCTTAGCCTCGATCTTTCATGGGGTCGGTAGGTCCGCTCGGTCGGCGTCGTTGCCGATCTTTGCGGACTCATTCTGGCATGAGGG
>NZ_BAAAIR010000077.1:0-1486 GCF_039526165.1 Brachybacterium tyrofermentans | reverse complement strand
CGGTCTCGCATGCCGGTGCGGTGCTGCTGACCGACACACTCCACTCCACCGGCCTGGCCCATTCGCTGCGCGAAGCGCTGGATCCTTGGACGAAACCGCTGGCCGAGCATCACGCCGCGAAGGTTCTGCTGGACCTTGCGATGACTCTCACGGTGGGCGGGGAGGTCGCTCGGGACACTGACCTGTTGCGGTGCGAGCCGGGCCTGTTCGGGCCCGTCGCCTCGGCCCCGACGATCTCGCGCACGCTCACCACCCTGGCCGAAGACGCCCCGGCAGTGATCGAGGCAATCTCGAGGGCCCGCCGTGCCGCGCGTGAACGAGCCTGGACCCTGGCCGGTGATCACTCCCCGGCCGCGCAGGCCAGCGCGAAGGCCCCGCTGGTCATCGACCTCGACGCCACCCTGATCAACGTCCACAGCGAGAAGGAACAGGCCGCACCGACGTTCAAACGCGGCTTCGGCTACCACCCCCTATGCGCGTTCCTCGACCACGGTCAGGCCGGCACCGGGGAACCCCTCGCCATCGCCCTGCGCCCGGGCAACGCGGGCTCGAACACCGCCAGCGATCACATCACCGTCACTCGCCAGGCTCTCGCCCAGCTCCCACCAGCCCTGCGTGCCCGGGACGGGCGGGGCTCGAAGAAGATCTTGATCCGCACCGACGGGGCCGGCGGCACCAAGGGCTTCATCGACTGGCTGACCACGCAGCGTCTGGGCTACTCGGTCGGGTTCACCCTCCCGGCACACACTCCTGACCTGCTGGAACGTATCGATAGAGCCGATGCGTGGACTCCCGCCTACGACACCGAGGACGACGGGATCCGCGATGGGGCATGGGTCGCGGAGCTGACCGGGCTGCTGGACCTTACAAGCTGGCCAGAGGGGATGCGAGTGATCGTGCGGAAGGAACGACCCCACCCCGGAGCGCAGCTGCGGATCACCGATCACGAGGGCATGCGGATCACCGCGTTCGCGACCAACGCCCCGCGCGGGCAACTGCCCGTCCTCGAGCTGCGTCACCGTCGCCGTGCGCGCTGCGAGGACCGGATCCGGAACGCGAAGGACATGGGACTGATGAAGTTCCCGCTGCAGTCCTTCGCGCAGAACCAGGTCTGGTGCCAGATCGTCCAGCTCGCCTCCGACCTGGTCGCCTGGATGCAAACCATCGCTTTCACCAGTGACGACGCGCGGAAGTGGGAGCCCAAACGACTCCGTGCGCGATTGTTTGAGATTCCCGCGACTCTCGTGCGGCGCTGTCGGCACAAGGTCCTACACCTCGCCCGGCACGCCCCGGAAGCACTCACCGTCTTGACCGGCGTCAACCGGCTCCGCATCGCCGTCGCGCAGACCTGAACCGGCGAGCCCGCTCGTCCCTACGATCCCCAGCACCTTCTCGGGAGTGGAACCCGACCGCCCGCCACGGACACGGCGACAGATCGTCACACCCACATGCCAGAATCAGCAGCTGAACACCGGCAACGACGCCG
>NZ_BAAAIR010000076.1:0-1460 GCF_039526165.1 Brachybacterium tyrofermentans | reverse complement strand
GGTGTTATGTCGCAGGACATCGGTGACAGTTCTGTATCAGGACATCGGTGACACTTCCGTGGCTCTTGGTGGTGACACTTCGCCGGTAAAAATGGGCGGTGAGCAGAAACGAGCCCGTCGATCCCACTGTCCGCCTGGCCATCTCGCGGTGGCCTGATGACGCGCCGCGTGGGTCGGTGAGCACGTTCTGCGTCGAGCACGGCATCTCGCGCAAGACGTTCTACGTCCTCCGTGCTCGCGCCCGCGTCGATGGGCCCGCGGCCGTGCTCGAGCCCCGCACCAAACGACCACATACCTCCCCGGGCCAGCTCGATGAAGAGGTCAAGGACCAGGCTGTTCAGGTCCGCGCCGCACTCGAAGCGTCTGGGCTGGATCACGGTCCGATCAGCGTCCACGACCGGATGAAAGCGATGGGACTTGAAGCGCCATCGATCGCGGCCCTGGCACGGATCTTCCGCGAACGAGGCGTGGCTCGACTGGAGCCGAGGAAGCGGCCTCGCGCGTCCTGGCGGCGGTTCGTCTATCCGGCACCGAACGCGTGCTGGCAGCTGGATGCGACCCAGTACGTCCTCACCAACGGCCGGACCTGCGTGATCTTCCAGCTCCAGGACGATCATTCGCGCCTCGCGGTCGCCTCTCACGTGGCGGGCAGCGAGACCGCTGAAGCAGCGATCGCGGTGTTCAACAAGGGCACCGCGCGTTGCGGAACTCCACAGCGTCTGCTCACCGACAACGGAGCCGCGCTGAACCCCACGCGCCGTGGGATGAAGGGCCAGCTCGTCATCCACGTGACCGCGCTGGGAGTCGAGGCGATCACCGGGAAGCCCTACAAGCCGACCACGCAGGGCAAGAACGAACGATTCCACCAGACCTTGTTCCGCTGGCTGGACAAGCAGCCCATCGCGGGAAGCATCGAAGAGCTCCAAGCACAGGTCGACGAGTTCGACGTCATCTATAACGAGCAACGCCCTCACCAGGGACTTCCCGGACGGATCACACCACGCCAAGCCTGGGACGCGACTGAGCCGGCACCGTCTCCCCGGCCTGTCGTGGAGCCCAGCCTGATCATCGAGTCCGTCGGGGACAGCAAGAAGCGTTCCCGGAAGCTCCCCCGGGAGCGGGTCATCCAGACCGGTGAACGAACACGGGTGGTGAACAACAACGGCACGATCACCCTCCACGGCGTCGCGTTCCAGGTCTCCTACCCTCATGCCCAGCAGGAAGTGCACGTCCTCGTCGAACAGGCCAGCGTCACGTTCGTCGACCTTCACGGCGAGATCCTGGCCGAGCACGCTTGGCCCCCGCTCGGCATCCGATACGCCTCCAAGCACACGGGTCAACGGAGCGGCAAACGCCGAGGCCGGCCACCGAAGAACCCCGAACCGTCACCGATGTCCTGAGACATCAACTGTCACCGATGTCCTGATACAGAACTGTCACCGAAGTCCTGAGACATCACA
>NZ_BAAAIR010000075.1:0-1449 GCF_039526165.1 Brachybacterium tyrofermentans | reverse complement strand
GCTAGAGGAGCTCTTTGAAGTTGCTGGAGTGCTCATGAACCAATTACTTCTTCTTTCCGAAACACCCGCGCGGTTGCCTCAGAGTAAATCCAGAGATAGGGGCGACTCCGCATGGTGCGCCGACGATCACGAGAAGGCACGAGGTAGCACTTATTTCCGCCTCGCCTTGGAAGCAATTGCGCTACCACCAATGCAAAGCACTCCAACCACAGTTAACGCGAGACCCAGAATGAAGCCTATACCCGCGCCTATGTTGGCTCCGCCACCGTCGGCCGATGTGACCATATTGAAAAGGCATGATACGAGTGCCAGGACGAGCCCGAAAATAAGAATTACCAAACCAGCGTTGGTCGCAGCCTTCATGCCCACCCCATTCAAGCAGGGTCTCCAGTACCCTCGTAGTGACTTCTACCAAATATGCGTACGGCGCGATAATAGGTGTTGGCTGCCCCCAAACATGCCGTCTCTTGCTGATTCCCGTCCGGGTATGCGGCATCACAGGCGGCCCTAAGGCCATAACGAAGTCGCTGGTCACAAAGCTTACGAGAAAGGTCCGAGGTGCTCGAGTAACAAATATCGTGCGAATCACATGTGGGCCGAAAATTCGCTGCCCCCCAACTGTCCGGCGAATAGCTGCACCCATTAGGGGGTGCGTAGGGGGTTATCTTGTGGTCGCTACCTTGAAGCGCAGATGTAGAATACTCCCATGCATCGATAATTGCATTACCAACGTAGCTATCTTTACTGCTGGCAGAGGACTCGGCCGTAGCGGGGGTGTCCGTAACAGTTAGATCCGAAAAATCGCTTGAGTTCCAGGTTGCTGTCAGTCCGTCGCGCGTATAACTGTGCTCGGTAGTTTCCGCGTCAGCCCGCGATGGCGCTAGCGCCAACATCAATACGATAATCGTTAACCACGCTAGCACACTCAAAGACAATCTTGTTCGGACCGCTGTATCCATCACCCCTCCTCACGTTAGGCTTCCTCGGGTGGTTGTGACAACATAGATTGCCGCCCCCGCTGGTAAGTCCGTCCTTTTTGCACGCTTCCACAATATGTGATTGTGTGATACATGTCAACAACGTTGGCCCAGATGGCTACCGGATGGTGAACGGCAAACATGGCGATCTCCGGACAGTTCGGGAGACGGGGTGCAGCGGGTGAGGGTCGCCGAGGTCTAGAACTCGCGAAGGGCCTGCTCTCCGTTCTGCGGGCGGAGAAATTGCCAAGACCTGCGCATCGGTGTTCCGCTACTCGACCGAGGAGTTGCTGGCCGGCGCTGTCAGCGCCGGTCACTCGGACCGGAATTGTTCCCCAGTCATCGCGTTCGTCTGCTCGTACTTCTTGCGGATGTCGGCTTGGGTGTCTCCTTCGACCCACGGGCGCTCTAGCACGACAAGGGCGGCCCAGTAGACCACGGTGGTGACAGCCCTCGTGATCAGAGCCCCGGA
>NZ_BAAAIR010000074.1:0-1402 GCF_039526165.1 Brachybacterium tyrofermentans | reverse complement strand
GGAGGTGTCAAGTTTTCTGTGTAAGGGGCCGGTCGATCAGTCCTTCTGCCGGGTGGTCAGAGGGGGAGTCGGTTGGGGAACTGGACGGCGAAAGCGTTCAGCGCTTGGTGCCATCCCTGGGTGCCGGTGCCGAGCTCTCCGCCGCGGCGGGTTTCGATGTTCCGGATGCCCAGGTAGACCAGCTTGATCGCTGCCTCGTCCGAGGGGAACGAGCCGCGGGTCTTGGTGATCTTCCGTAGCTGGTAGTTGATCGATTCGATCTGGTTCGTGGTGTAGATGACCTTGCGGATCTCGGGAGTGAACGCGAGGAATGGGATGAAGTCTTCCCACGCGTTCCGCCAGGCCAGCACGGCTCCCGGCGCCTTGGTCTGCCATATCTCGGCGAAGGCCTCCAGCGCCAGCTGTGCGGCCTCCACGGTCGCGGCGGTGTAGATCGGGCGCATGTCCTTGGCCATCGTCTTGCGGTCGGTGTAGGAGGCGTATTTCATCGCCGAGCGCAGCAGGTGGACCACACAGGTCTGGACCACGGTCTCGGGGTAGATGCTGTTCACAGCGGCCGGCAGCCCACTCAGCCCGTCGCAGCACAGGATCAAGATGTCCTTGGTGCCGCGGTTACGGATCTCGGTCAGGACATTCGCCCAGAACTTCGCGCCCTCGCTGACGCCCAGCCATAGACCCAGCACCTGCTTGCGGCCCTCGAGATCCACGCCCACGGCGACGTGGCAGGCCTTGTTCGCCACGACACCGCCATCGCGGATCTTCAGCCAGATCGCGTCGATATAGACGATTGGATAGACCGTCTCCAGGGGCCGGGACTGCCACTGGGCGACCTCGTCGGCGACGACGTCGGTGACCCGGGAGATCGTGGCGGCGGAGACCCTGGAGCCGTAGATCTCCTCGAGGTGGGAGCCGATATCGCGGGTGGTCATCCCGCGGGCATACAGCGACAGGATCATGTCCTCGACCCTCCCGAGCCGGCGGGACCTCTTGGGCACGATCACCGGTTCGAACGAGCCGTTGCGGTCCCGCGGCACAGTGATCTGGACCGGTCCCTGGAGGGTCTGGACGGACTTAGTGGTCTTGCCGTTGCGGGAGTTGCCCGTGCCGGCGCCAGCAGGGTCGCCGGCCTCGTAGCCCAGGTGATCGCTCATCTCGGTCTCCAGCGCCCTCTCCAGCACCGCCTGGGTCATCCGCGAGAGGAGCTCCTCGACCCCGTGGCGGCCTTCTCCGAGGTCTTCAGCGGCGTTGACGAGGGCATCGACCTGGTCGGCGCTGAGCACCCCGGCAAGAGGGTTCTGGGCATCTGCAGTATCGGTCATGTCATCGGTCCTTCTCAGAGGCGGGACAGCAGGTCACACCTCGGTTCGAGACCGGACCCTTACACAGCTAATGAAACACCCTC
>NZ_BAAAIR010000073.1:0-1375 GCF_039526165.1 Brachybacterium tyrofermentans | reverse complement strand
GGTCAAGTCCCAGGTAGTGGTGTAGCGATCCTTCGATGAGGGGTCAGGCTGTCAGTGCGGGCAGGGCATCGGCGTTCACCTCGTTCACGGGGCTGGTTGTGATGGTGAGGCGGCATCGGGCGAGGACGTCGAGGCCGAGATAGCGGCGTCCTTCGGCCCATTCATCGGTCTGTTCGGCCAGCACCGCGCCGACGAGCCGGACGATCGCCTCGCGAGAGGGGAAGATGCCCACCGAGTCGGTCCGCCGGCGGATCTCCCGGTTCAGACGCTCGGTGGGGTTGTTCGACCAGATCTGGACCCAGACGTCTTTGGGGAACCCGGTGAACGCGAGAACGTCGGCGCGGGCGGCATCGAGATGCTCGGCCACGTCGGGCAGTTTCTCGCTGACGTAGTCCAGCAGCCGCTCGAACTGCGCATTCACGGCCGCGGCGTCGGGCTGGTCATAGACGCTGTGCAGCATCGCCTTCACTGCAGGCCACATGCCCTTGGGACAGATGCTCATCAGATTCGCGGCGTAGTGGGTGCGGCAGCGCTGCCAGGACGCTCCGGGCAGATGCGCGGCGATCGCCTCCACGAGGCCGGCGTGGGCGTCGGAGGTGACCAGGCGGACTCCGCCCAGGCCGCGAGCGACGAGGTCTGCGAAGAAGCTGCTCCACGCCGCGCCCGTCTCGCTGGTCGCGACGCGCATGCCGAGGACCTCGCGGTGCCCATCACCGTTGACGCCGACGGCCAGCAGGACCACCGCGTTGATGACGCGCCCGCCTTCGCGGACCTTCATCGTCAGCGCGTCAGCGGAGACGAACGTGAACGGACCAGCGGCGTCCAGGGGCCGGTGGCGGAACTGCTCGACATGTTCATCGAGATCGACTGCCATGCGGCTGACCTGGGACTTCGAGAGCGAGTTGATGCCGAGGGTCTTCACCAGCTTGTCCATGCGGCGAGTGGAGACCCCGGCGAGATAGCAGTCCGCGACCACAGTGATCAGGGCGGATTCAGCGCGTTTGCGACGCTCGAGCAGCCATTCGGGGAAGTAGGTGCCAGAGCGGAGCTTGGGGACGGCGACGTCGATCGTGCCGACGCGGGTGTCGAGATCGCGATGGCGGTAGCCGTTGCGCTGGACAGACCGGTCGGGGCTGGGCCGGCCGTACTCGGCGCCGGCGACCGCGTCAGCGTCCGCGGAGAGGAGCTCGTTGATGATCGTCTGCAGCATCGTGCGCATCAGATCCGGGGAGGCTTCGGCCAGGGCTTCACCGAGCAGGCCGTGAGGGTCGACAATATGAGGAGCGGTCATCGTGATGACTCCGTTCGAGAGTGCTGTGAGAGGTTCACTCGAAGGATCACACGGTGACCGCGTCCTCGTCAGAGACGATCACGG
>NZ_BAAAIR010000072.1:0-1365 GCF_039526165.1 Brachybacterium tyrofermentans | reverse complement strand
GGGGCCTGCCCCTTGTTCGTGGACACGCTGATTCCAGCATTTGCTGGGGAAGCGAGATCATGAACCATGGCCAGGAAGCACTACTCCGAAGAGTTTCGCCAGCAGGCGGTTGACCTGTACGAGTCGACACCGGGAGCGACGGTCCGCGGTATCGCGGAGGACCTCGGGATCGTCCGGGGCACGTTGCGGCAGTGGCTGGAGACCCACGGGACCGGAAAGAAGACCGCGGCTGACGGCACGCTGACCGACCGCCCGTTGCGGTCCGCGCCGATCGCTCCGACGTCGGATCCTAGTGAGCCGCTCGAGCAGCGCGTGGCTCGGCTGGAGGCAGAGAACGCCCAGCTGAGAGCGGAGACGACGAAGCTCACCACGGAGCGGGAGATCCTCCAGAAGGCCGCGAAGTATTTCGCCGGGGAGACGCGCTGGTGAGTCGCTTCCAGTTCGTCGCCGACCATTCCACCACCTATCCGGTGAAGCGACTGTGCGAGCTCGTCGAGATCGAGCGTTCCTCCTACTACGCCTGGCAGACAGGCGCCCCGGCTCGGTCCGCGCGGGCCGCTTCCGATGGCGAGCTGCTGGAGCGGATCCGCATCATCCACGCGGACGACAATGCCCAGGGTGCCCCGCGGATCACGGCAGAGCTCAACGACGGGGCCGCGCCCGAGGACCGGGTCAACCACAAGCGGGTCGCTCGCGTGATGCGAGAGGCCGGCCTCAGCGGCTACGTCAAGAAGCGTAAGCACCGCACGACGGTGCCGGAGCCGGCCGACCAGGTCGTTCCTGACCTGCTGGGCCGGGATTTCACCGCCGAGGCGCCGAACCAGCGCTACGTCGGCGACATCACCTACCTGCCGCTATCCGAGGCCGGCGGGGGCGGGAACCTGTATCTGGCCACAGTGATCGACTGCTACAGCCGCCGCCTGGTGGGCTGGGCCATCGCCGATCACATGCGCACCGACCTCGTCGCCGACGCGCTCAAGGCCGCCGCCGCGGCCCGTGGATCTCTGGCAGGAGCGATCTTCCACAGCGACCACGGGTCCGTCTACACCTCCAAGGCCTACGCCGAGCTCTGCCAGCGGCTCTGCGTGACCCAGTCGATGGGAGCCGTCGGCTCCAGCGCCGACAACGCGATGGCCGAATCGTTCAACGCGACCACGAAGCGCGAGGTCCTCCGCGACGCCGCGTGCTTCACCGACGAGCTCACCGCCCGCCGCAAGATGTTCCGCTGGCTGACCCGCTACAACACCAAGCGCCGCCATTCCTGGTGCCGCTACCTGTCCCCGAACGCCTACGAGCGCGCCTACACCGCTAAGCTAGCGCTCGCAGCGTAAACACCCCCGTGTCCACGAACCGGGGGTAGGCCCC
>NZ_BAAAIR010000071.1:0-1331 GCF_039526165.1 Brachybacterium tyrofermentans | reverse complement strand
GATCGCCTCGGTGGGCCCGTTGGAGGTGCTGGGCCGGTCGAAGTAGGCCAGGACGTCGGCGGCGCGCTTCTTCAGCGTCCTGCCGAGCTTGGTGATCTCGACCAGGGCCTTGGGGACGCCGGTGCTGATCGAGTCGATGAGCCGGGCCATCAGCTCGCGGCCGTGGCGCCGGTTCTCGTGGCGGTAGGCGGCGATCATGCGCTGGTAGACGCTCCAGGTGACCTCGACCTCGACGTGGGCGTCGTCGGCGAACAGGGTGTCCAGTCGGTCCTTCTGCTTGTCGTTGAGCAGGTCGGCGCCGGTGGACAGGGTCCGGCGGGCGGCATAGAGCGGGTCGCCCTTGCGGCCGCGGTGCCCACAGATGGCCTGCTGAACTCGCCGTCGGCACTCATCGAGCGCCTCGCCAGCGAGGCGCGTGACGTGGAAGGGATCTAGCACGGTCACCACGTCGGGCAGTTCCTCGACGGCGGCGGTCTTGAACCCGGTGAAGCCGTCCATCGCGACCACCTCCACGCCGTCGCGCCACTCCTGCGGGCGGTCGGCCAGCCAGGTCTTGAACGCCTGCTTGGAGCGTCCTTCGACCATGTCCAGCAGCCGTGCCGGGCCGGTGCCATCTCGCACTGGGGTGAGGTCGATGATCACGGTGACGTACCTGTCGCCGCGACGGGTGTGCCTCCACACGTGCTCATCGACCCCGACGACCTTCACCCCCTCGAAGCGGTGCTCCTCGTCGATCAGCACCCGCTTGCCCTCGGCCATAACGGCGTCGTTGGCGGTGTCCCAGGCCACCCCGAGCCCCTCGGCGACCCGAGCCACGGTCAGGTGCTGGACCACGATCCCTTCCAGCGCCCACCGCAGAGCGCGCCGAGACAACTTGGCCCGGGGCTCGGCCGCGGCGGTGGTGTCCTGGCGCCACACATACCCGCAGCCGCTGCAGCGGTAACGGCGCACGACGACCTCCAGCGTCGTGGGCCGCCAGCCCAGTGGTTCGTGGGCAAGCCGTCGGACCACGGTGTCACGTGGTCTCCCTTCGCAGCCGCAGCGCCGGCACCACTGGTCGGGCTCGACCACCTGACAGGCCAATACGGCACGATCCGGCTCGAGTCGCTGCCCGGTGACAACGAGGCCGAGTTCGTCGAGGCGGCAGAAGGCAGTCAGGTCGGGGCTGGCGAACGCATCAGCGCGCCCGCCGACGGTAGCGTCGTGCACGTCGAGGTCTTTCGGGCTGAGTGTGTAGGAGCTCTCATCCTCGGGAGACCTCGACCCTCACCCCGACACCGACGCGCCGGCCCGCCGCGCGACGTGCGCTACACCCTCATCTGGGAAGAGCC
>NZ_BAAAIR010000070.1:0-1321 GCF_039526165.1 Brachybacterium tyrofermentans | reverse complement strand
GACGCTCCTATGGTGCGTCAAGTGGATAGTGGTGGGTTTTCAAGTCGGCGGTAGAGGTCTCGGGCGATGTATCGCTTGAGGCAGCGTTTGATCTCTCGCGGGGTCTTGCCTTCGCTGGTGCGTCGGGCGGTGTAGTCCTTGGTGGCCTGGTCGTAGCGTTGCCTGGAGAGCACGATCGTGTGCAGGGCTCGATTGAGCTGCCGGTCGCCGTATCGGTTGAGCCGGTATCTCGTGGTGACTTTCCCACTGTTCGCTGGCAGCGGGGCGACGCCTGCGAGCATCGCGAACGCGGCCTCGTCACGCACCCTTCCGGAGTGGGACCACGCGCAGAGAACGGTCGCGGCGACGATCGGGCCGATCCCTGTCTCGGTGAGCAGGTCGGCCCGCCAGGACCGCACGATCGCGCGGATCTGCTTCTCGTGCTCGTCGGCCTCGTCCTGCAGCGCTTGGGCGCGGCGAGCGAGGTCGCGCAGCACCTGCGCGGTCGTTGTGGTCTCCACGTCCCACCCAGTTTGGATGCGGAAACGGGCCGCGATCTCGACCATCTCGGGCAGCTTCCGATCACGAAGCTTGGCGCGCAGACGCTCGGGAGCAGCGATCGTGAGGCTGAACAGCTGGCGCTGGGCGGCCGTCGCAGCGGTGACCGCGGAACGACGTGCGGTCAGCAGTACCGACAGGGCTTGCCGTTCCTGGCCGGTGCGCGGGGTCCCGTGGTGGGGGCGGGCCATCGCCTCGCGGGCCGCGCGGATCGCGTCCAGTGGATCGGACTTCGCGCCGTTGCGGCGCTTGGCCCGTTGGGGGCGGTCGAGCTCGATGACGACCTCGCCCTCCAGCAGGTGGGTCAGCCCGGCGCCGTGACCGCCGGTGCCCTCGATCGCCCACGCCCGCAGGGGTGAGTGTTCGTCGGCCAGGTCCAGCAGTTCCTGGTAGCCGGCCGGGGTGGTGGGCACCGTGATCTCGGCGAGGACTCCGCCGGTGGTGGTCTCGACGATTGCGGCGGTGTGGGTGTCGACGTGGGTATCGACCCCGATGACGATCTCTGCGATTTCGGTCAGACTGGTCATGCGTTCCTCCTAGCTCCGGAGCGGACGAAATGGGTCCGGTCCGGGAGGAGTCACGGCAGGACTGTGACGGGACACGTGGGCGCGGCTACGCCCGCGGTCAAGCTCCTGATCAGGCCAGTCAGCTCCGACCGGGCCGGGTTCGACGACACCGAGTGGACAAGTCGTGCGAAAGGCACGAAGCCAGTCAGCTCTCGGGTCACACCCGGTGCCGTCGAACACACCCCATCAGCACAAGGCCGACAAAGCCATCCTCACAG
>NZ_BAAAIR010000069.1:0-1192 GCF_039526165.1 Brachybacterium tyrofermentans | reverse complement strand
CCAGTCATAAGCAAGGGTCAGACCGCGTCGGCCGGGACTACCCCATCCTCGCGGGATCGGGTAGATAGAGACTGACAGTCATAGGAATCGCCGCGTGAGCCGACCGAGGCGACCGCTTCTTGCTCGGCCAGGACCTGCCCGTAGCGGATCGCCCGATACTGGACTCCTCGGTCGGAGTGATGCACGAGCCCACTGAGGTCTGCCCCCTCGCGTCTGCGCAGGTAGATCGCCATGTTCAAGGCATCTAGAGCGAGCTCGGTATGTAGCGAGCGAGACGCTCGCCAGCCCACGATCTCCCGGTTGAACACGTCGATCACGAACGCGACGTAGACCCATCCGGAGAACGTGTGGACGTAGGTGATGTCCGCGACCCACAGCTGGTTCGGCGCGAACGCGCTGAAATGGCGGTCCACCAGATCTGCCGGGCAATCCTCCCTCGGCGCGGATCTCGTCGTGTTCGGTGCCTTCTTCCGGCGGATCCCGTGGAGACCGAGGTCGCGCATCAGGCGCTCGGTCGTGCAGCGCGCGACGTGCCCGCGCCCGAGGCGATCTTCTTCACGGTTGAGCACGATGTGCATCTTCCTCGCGCCGAACACGCGGAGGTTGTCGTGGTGAACCTGCGCGATCTCCTCCTTGAGGACCTCGTCCCGGCGTGCCCGGGCAGACGGCTCGCGCTGCTGGCGAGCGTAGTAGGTGCTCGGAGCGATCTGGACGCCTGCTTCTCGCAGGGTCGTGCAGATCGGCTCGACTCCGAACTCTTCCTTGTGCTCGTCGATGAACGAGCAGGTCACCTGGAGGGGCGGTCGAGCTCCGCCGCGAAGAAAGCCGACGCAGACCTCAAGATCGCGTTCGCGCGCCGAAGCTCGCGCACTTCCTTCTCGAGCTCGACGAGCTTCTGCGCATCGTCGGTGGTGGTGCCCGGGCGGGAGCCGGCATCGATCTGGGACTGACGGACCCAGCCGCGCAGGGTCTCGGGGTTCACGCCGAGCTGGTCACCGACCCGGCGAAACACTCCCCGCTGGGAGCCGGGATCCTCCTCGAGGAGGTCCAAGACCATCCGGATCGCTCGCTCTCGGAGCTCGTCGGGATACTTACGTGGTGCGGCCATGAGCCTCGGGCTTTCATCGTTGAGGTGTCCGAGGGGTGGGTCGTGATGGGTGAAGGTGCTCCTGACCTGGAAGAATAGGGCTTG
>NZ_BAAAIR010000068.1:0-1175 GCF_039526165.1 Brachybacterium tyrofermentans | reverse complement strand
TTGACCTGACCTATGGCCTGGTTTCCACTCTCGATCGCTAGCTTCCGGTGGTTGCGAGTGCCTGCGGGGTGCGGGCGAGGTCGTAGTCGTTCGGTGTCGCGTACTCGAGTGAGGAGTGTCGGCGGCGGCGGTTGTAGAACACCTCGATGTACTCGAAGATCGCGTTCGCGAGTTCGATCCGGGTATTCCACTTCTTCCGGTTCAGCAGCTCGATCTGCATGCTCGACCAGAACGATTCCATCATCGCATTGTCCAGGCCGTCTCCCACGGTCCCGAACGAGGGCAGCAGGCCCGCGGAGCGGATCTTCTGCGTGAAGACCCAGGAGGTGAACTGGACTCCGTGGTCTGCGTGCACGATCCCTCCAGGATCTGGCTGGCGTGCTCGGATGGCCATGTCCAGGGCGTTGACGACCAGGGTGGAGTCCTGCTTGGAGTCGATGGCCCAGCCGATGATTTTGCGGCTGCAGGCGTCCAGGACCGCGGCGCAGTAGACCTTGCCTTCTCGGGTGGGGTGCTCGGTGATGTCGGTGACCCACAGTTCGTTGAGCTCGAGGCGATGGAATTTCCGGTTCACCAGGTCGTCTGCGGTGGCGACTCCCTTGAGGCGCTTGATGCGGGCCGGCCCAGGGAGTCCTCCGATCCCCGCGCGGGTCATCAGCACCCAGACGAGTCGACTCGAGCAGGGGATGTTCATGCCCATGGTGAGCTCTGCGTGGATCCGGCGGTAGCCGTAGGTGCCACGAGAGGCGATGTGGATCTCGCGGATCAGTCCAGTCAGCCAGCGTCGGCGGAGCTCGGTGGCGCTGGTGGGACGCTTCCGGTAGCGGTAGTAGCCCTGGCGAGAGACGCCCAGCAGGCGGCAGCAGGTGTGCACTGGAGCTCCGGCGTCGACGAGTCGGTCGATCACCGGGTGCGCCCTTTTGGGTCCACTCCTCCCTCCTCGTCGAGCCATGTCGCAGCGCGGCGGAGGATCGCGATCTCCTGCTCGAGCTGCCGAACGCGACCGCGAGCCGCGCGGAGTTCGGCAGACTCGCGACTGCTGAGTCCAGACCGGCGGCCGTGGTCGATGTCGTCCTGTCGGAGCCAGGTGTGGAGGGTGACCTCGTGGACACCGAGGGCCTGCGCGGTCTGCTTGACCTGTCGGCCTTCGCGGACCAGAGCGATGGCCCGGGCAC
>NZ_BAAAIR010000067.1:0-1142 GCF_039526165.1 Brachybacterium tyrofermentans | reverse complement strand
TGAATCGCCCCGGGTCTGGTGGAGGCTCTGAATCCACGGGAGGATGAGGAGCATGGCAGCACCGAGGAAGTACCCCGACGAGCTTCGGGAGAGAGCCACGAGGATGGCAGTTCAGTCACGGCGCGATCCATCGACGAGGTCGGGCACGTTTCGCCGTGTGGGCGAGCAGCTCGGGATCAATCCCGAGACTCTGAGGAACTGGGTCGTGCAGGCCGAGGTCGACGAGGGGCACCGTCCCGGGACCACGACCAGCGAGTCCCAGCGCCTGGTCGAGCTGGAGAAGGAAGTGCGTGAGCTGCGCAGGGCGAACTCGATCCTGCGGTCAGCCTCGGCTTTTTTCGCGGCGGAGCTCGACCGCCCACAGCGTTGATCGTGGAGTACATCGACCAGTACAGGCATGAGTTCGGCGTCGAGCCGATCTGTCGAACGCTGACCGCAGCGGGCACGCAGATCGCGCCGAGCACGTACTACGCGTTCAAGACCCGCCCACCCTCGAGACGGGCACTACGCGACGAGGAACTGCTGCTCGAAATCCACCGCGTCCATGCGGCGAACTTCGGCGTCTACGGGGCGAAGAAGGTCCACGCCCAGCTGCTGCGGGAGGGCATCTCGGTGGCGCGTTGCACGGTCGAGCGGCTCATGCGCGCCGCAGGGCTGCGTGGTATCAGCCGGGCCAAGGGCCCGCGCACCACGATCTCCGGTCGTGGCCCGGATGATCGTCCTGAACTGGTCGAACGTGACTTCACCGCGACCGCTCCGAACCAGTTGTGGGTCGCGGACATCACCTACTGCCGCACGTTCGCCGGCTGGGTGTATGCCGCGTTCGTCATCGACGTGTTCTCCCGCCGCGTGGTCGGCTGGCAGCTGTCGAAATCGCTACGAACCGACCTTGCGCTGGACGCGCTCGAGATGGGCATCTGGACCCGCGATCACGCAGGCCAGGCCGTCGCCGGGCTCACGCACCACAGTGACAAGGGCGTTCAATACGTCGCCATCCGCTACACCGAGCGTCTTGCCGAGGCCGGCGCGGCCGCGTCGGTCGGCTCCACCGGCGACTCGTATGACTGTCAGTCTCTATCTACCCGATCCCGCGAGGATGGGGTAGTCCCGGCCGACGCGGTCTGACCCTTGCTTATGACTGG
>NZ_BAAAIR010000066.1:0-1137 GCF_039526165.1 Brachybacterium tyrofermentans | reverse complement strand
GGCGGCGCTGCTGGACTGACCCCATAAAGTTGGATGGTTCATATTAAGCGGCTCTCAGAGCCTGGGTTCGGTACTCTACCGGACTCAGGCCTTTTAATTTCAGGCTTATCCGCTCGTTGTTGTAGTAATGGATATAGTCCTCTACGGCTTTTCTTAGCGCACTGACACTCCTGAACTCCCTCAGATAAAAACACTCCGATTTCAGGGTCCCGAAGAAGTTTTCCATCACTGCATTATCCAGGCAGTTTCCTTTACGCGACATACTCTGCGTCATCCCATGCGCCTTTAAACGTTCCTGATAGCTCCTCATCCTGTAATGCCAGCCCTGATCCGAGTGCAGCAGCGGAGCATCTCCCGGTCTGAGCTTCGGGAACGCACCGTCCAGCATCGTATTCACCATCTCCATCACCGGCCTTTCCGACAGGCTGTAGGCGATAACCTCCCGGTTAAACAGATCGAGAACTGACGACAGGTAAAGCTTTTTTCCCTGTACCGGGAACTCTGTCACATCTGTTACCCATTTTTCGTTGGCTTTTGACGCACCGAAGTTCCGGCTCAGGATATTGGGCGCGGCCTCGCCCGTTCTCCCTTTCCAGGCACGATATTTTTTCGCCCTTATCACAGACCGGAGTGACAGTTCTGCCATCAGCCGCTGCACTGTTTTATGGTTTATCCGCAGCCCCTGTTTTCTCAGTGCGAGCGTGATCCTGCGGTAGCCATAACGACCTTTGTGATAGTGGTATATCTTCCTGATGTTCTCTTTAAGACCCGCATACCTGTCCCCTTGCTTCAGTGCATTCATATTGTAATACCACGTGCTACGGGACATACCGGCCGCCCGCAGAAGGTCCCGCAGAGCGTGTTCATGCCTTAGTTCACTGATTATCAGGGCTTTTTGCCATTTTTTTCGCTCTGAACCAAGGCTTTCAACTTTTTTAGATAGGCATTCTCTGCCCGCAGATAACGCAGTTCGGCCCTGAGTTCTTCGGGGGAGAGTTTTTCCAGCTCTTTATCTGTTAGTGGTGGGATATTTTTTGGCTTTGTCATTTTTCCGGGCCGTCCGCATTGTATGTTTAAAAGACCTTCCGCTCCGGCATCGTTGTACACGTCGAGCCAGCGCCGGACAAGTATTTCTGC
>NZ_BAAAIR010000065.1:0-1112 GCF_039526165.1 Brachybacterium tyrofermentans | reverse complement strand
TGAATCGGCCCAGGTTTGATGCCGTTGCTGTTTGAGTCCGAGAGGATGGACAGCATGCCGAAGAAGATCGATCCCCAGCTGCGCGCGAGGTGCGTGCGGCTCGTGCGAGAGCACCAGCAGGAGTACCCCACTCTGACCGCGGCGACGACCGCGGTCGCCCGCCAGGAAGGCGTCTCGCGCGAGTCCGTGCGGCGCTGGCTGGCCCAGGCCGATGTCGACGACGGGACCCGTCCAGGCCTCACGAGTGAGGAATCTGCCGAGGTCAAGCGACTGAAAGGCGAGGTCAAGCGATTGCGGGAGGATAACGAGATCCTCCGTCGGGCCTCGATTTTCTTCGCGGGGGAGCTCGACCCCCGCAACCGCTGATCCTCGCGTTCATCGACGAGATGCGCGCCGAGGGCTATGCAGTCGAGTCGATCCTCCGTGTCCTGCGCCAGCAGGGCCTGGGGATCGCTGCACGGACCTACCGGGCCTGGAAACGGCCGGCCCGCATCGCTGACCGGACCGTCACAGACGCTCTGGTCGAGGACAAGGTCCGCGACCTCGCCTGGACCGCCAACCCGGTCACCGGACAGGTCCAGATGACGCCGGAGGGCCTGTACGGACGACGGAAGTGGGTCGCCCTGCTTCGCCGCCAAGCAGGCCTGGCCGGTACCTCCCGTGGCGCCGTGGACCGCGCGATGCACACCCTCGGCCTCGAGGGCGTCCGGCGAGTCAAGAAGCTTCGTACCACCATCCCGAACCCGGACGGGAAACGTGCCGGTGACCTGCTGAACCGTGACTTCACGGCTCCGGCACCCGACCGGGTATGGGTCACCGACTTCACGTATGTCCGGACCTGGTCGGGGTTCGTCTACGTCGCGTTCGTCCTGGATGTGTTCGCCCAGCGGATCGTGGGCTGGCACGCCAGCTCCAGCATGCGCACCGATCTGGTCATGACCCCGCTACGGATCGCGCTGTGGCAGCGTGATCGAGAGGGAAACCCGGTCTCACCAGGGGATCTTATTCATCACAGCGATGCCGGGTCCCAGTACACGTCGATCCGGTACACCGAGCACCTCGACCTCGAGGGCATCGCCCCGTCGATCGGGACCGTCGGCGACGCCTACGAT
>NZ_BAAAIR010000064.1:0-1057 GCF_039526165.1 Brachybacterium tyrofermentans | reverse complement strand
GCTAGGGCGCGTTGAACAAGTCCGACAGGTTCCGATGGACAGTTGCTCGGGGTTGGCGCCGGATCTTACTGAGTGAGCTGGAGCACCTTGACCGCGCTCCGCGAAAGCCCGGTGAACATTTACTTCGACCTCTTTGAGCTGCGCAGATAGGCTTGGCGTCATGAGCTGGATAGTGCGCACGAAGAGCGAGGCTTACCGCTTCCGGAACGCTGGGCGCATCGAGGTGGAGCAGACCGGGTCGTTGCACCAGGGGGATCCGATGCTTGAGTGGGGATCTGTCACAAAGACTGTCACTGCCCGGATTGCAGAGCTTCTTGACCGTGAGGGCTCGATCAGTTTGTCATCGCCCGTGAGCGAGTTTCTGCCGGAGACAGGACTCCCGAGGGAAGTGGATGTTCGCAGTCTTGCGGAACACACCTCGGGGCTACCGAGGCTGCCCAAGGGAATGATCAAGACTACGGCCGATGCTCGCGATCCTTACGCGAAGTACACCACTGAGCGTTTCGACTCCGACGTTTTGCCTGACATATCAGAGCAACTGCGCGGCCCTGTGGGCTCGTTCGAGTACTCGAATCTTGGATACGCGGTCCTCACGCGTCTGCTTGAGGTGGCCACCGGGAACGACTGGTGGACGCTCGCGGAGCGACACGTCTTCACCCCGCTCGGAGTCACGGACGTCTCGATAGACCCAGATCCAAATAGTGTTCCCGTCCTCCATACCTGGACTGGCCGCGCGTGCAGGCAGTGGAAGCTTTCTGGTCCATTCGTCGGCGCGGGAGGCCTCCACGGCACCTTCGATGCGCTCGAACGGTACGCCATTACCCGCGCACAGCAAACGCCTGGGGAAAAACCATTCGGGTGGGGGGATGACGGAGAACAATACTGGCATGACGGGGGAACCTTGGATCATGCCGCGTTCGTCGGGATTTCCTATGACGGGTTGAAGGCGGTTACTGTGCATACTCTGGGGTACAACGCAGGGCGGGTCAACAAGACCGTTGCACGCCTCAAGCGAAATTCTCACAGGGCATCGGCTACCACCCGCTTGGCAGGCTAA
>NZ_BAAAIR010000063.1:0-982 GCF_039526165.1 Brachybacterium tyrofermentans | reverse complement strand
TCATTCGCGAGGTCTACCACCTCATCAAGGTCAACCCCCGCACCGGCGAAATCGCGAGTTGACAACTATAGGAGCGTCAACGCCAGACTGACGGGATCGCCGCCGCGAAGAAGCGCGGGGCCTACAAGGGCCGGCCCCGCACCCTCCAAGGCGACAAGCTCCGCGAGGTCCGCAACGCAGCCCTCGCCGGTACACCCAAAGCCCAAATCGCGCGTGAACACGGGATCAGTCGATCCACGCTGTATCGTTATCTCCAGCAACCCTCCCTGGCCACCGAAGCCTGAGCCCAGCTCTGTCGTCAATAATGAGGACATGGCGACTAGCAAACTGTTCTACGGCGAGGACCTCCCTGTTCCACGCGAACGCATCACTCCAGAACCTGTGCT
Organism: Brachybacterium tyrofermentans; assembly: GCF_039526165.1. NCBI lineage: Bacteria > Bacillati > Actinomycetota > Actinomycetes > Micrococcales > Dermabacteraceae > Brachybacterium > Brachybacterium tyrofermentans. The sequence goes on along the minus strand of NZ_BAAAIR010000063.1, from coordinate 596 downwards.
CTTCGCATGATGAGTGTGTTCGAAATGCTCTGGCCCGTTGGCTCGAGCCTGGGTGTCTCGGTAGTGGTCACTCTGATTACCTCCCACCTGGCTGTTCGTCGATGGCGTCGCGAACGAGTCGCCTCTGCGCGAGACGAGGCGTATAAGGACCTCACCAACGCCGCCTATCGGTGGGCTCGAATCCTTCGAGACAACAACGTGAAGGAGCTGGATCATGGAGAGGAAGCCGATGTCGACGCACTCGAAGAGTCGCACAACGAGCTCAATGACTCTCTGTTCATGCTTAGCAAGGTCGCCGAGGAGGGGTCTTTCCGCAGGATCGACGAAGCGTATGGACTCATGGTGGCGGCTGCCCTGAACGTTGATGTCACGGATCCTGCTTTGAGGACTACCGGAACAGAAGCTGGTTTGAGGGCGCAGCAAGCAATCAGCGAATTCGTCAACGTCGTCTCTAGCGAGATGCGCACCCACCTCGAGCGCTGAGGCGAGCTTCGCCGCTCGCGTCATGGTCCAGCTAGGGCGCGTTGAACAAGTCCGACAGGTTCCGATGGACAGTTGCTCGGGGTTGGCGCCGGATCTTACTGAGTGAGCTGGAG
>NZ_BAAAIR010000062.1:0-962 GCF_039526165.1 Brachybacterium tyrofermentans | reverse complement strand
GTTATAGGCGGGTTCCCAGACGTGCTTCGGGATCAGGCCGAACAGCTCCGGCGTATTCGCGGGCAGGGTGAACCCGACCGAGTACGAGACCCGCCGCTTCACCAACTCCTGCAGCGTCTTCTTCGTGCCGCCGGCCCCGTCGATCCGGACCAGCACCTTCCGCCCCGGCCGGGATCCCATCCCGACTTGGGCCAGCGCATCGGCGATCACGCTCTTATGGTCCGCTGCGGTGTTCGAGCCGGCGTTCCCGGGGCGCAGGAGACAGGCCAACATCTCTCCGGACCCGCCGGTGCCGTGGTCGACGAACGCGAGCAACGGATGGAATCCGAAGCCCTTCTTAAACGTCGGCCGCGCGAACTCCTTCTCGCTGTGAGAGGTCACCAGCGAAGCGTCCAGGTCGATGACCAGCGGGCTCTTCGCCGTGACCCCCGCGCTGGGAGCATACTCGCCGGCCAGGGCCCAGGCTCGACTGCGTGCTTTCCGGCGGGCGGCACTGATCGCATTCTCGACCGCCCGGGCGTCAGCCGCGAGGGTCGTCAGCAGGCGAGAGATCGTCGGATCCGAGGCCACGGACCCATACACATCAGGCTCCGCTCGGAGCGTGGCGACGTCAGCCAGGCAATCCCCACCGACCGCCAACATGAGCGCGAGATCGGTGAGGATCTTCCCCGGATCATGCCGCGAGAACGGCTTCCGCCACGGCGCCAGCGCCCTCGAAAGCTCGACGGCCAGGCCCGTCGCGCGGACGGTCTCGGTCAGCAACACACCACCGGCCTGACCGACCGCAGACACCGGCGCGACATCAACATGAGGACGTGGATACAACCCGGTAGCATTCACCCTGAAGGTGCTCCCTGAACTGGCGTGAAATGGACCTTAGACAAGCCCTATTCTTCCAGGTCAGGAGCACCTTCACCCATCACGACCCACCCCTCGGACACCTCAACGATGAAAGCCCGAGG
>NZ_BAAAIR010000061.1:0-851 GCF_039526165.1 Brachybacterium tyrofermentans | reverse complement strand
GGCCAGTCATAAGCAAGGGTCAGACCGCGTCGGCCGGGACTACCCCATCCTCGCGGGATCGGGTAGATAGAGACTGACAATCGGATGAGGTCGCGCTCGAACTGGGCGAAGGAACCCATCATGTTCAGCTGGAACTCGGCCATCGGATCCTCGCCCTCGGGGGTGAAGGTCAGGCGTTCCTTCAGGAACTCGATACTGGCCCCCTTACGGGGGTTTTCCTCGGTGTGGTGGGCCGGGTCGCCGGTGATCTGCTGGACGATGTTGTTCAGGTCGATCACCGAGCGGGCCAGCCGGTCCATGGAGGTGACGACGACGTGGTCACCGTGGCGGACGTGCCGGATCAGTGCCTGTAGCTCAGGGCGGTCTCGTGCACTCTTGCCGGACTGCTTCTCGGTGAACGTCTCGTCGCACTCCCCCACAGCCTCGAGCTGCCGTGCGAGGTTCTGGCCAGCTGATGAAACGCGGACGTAGGCCACGCGCTGACCCGAGGGGCGAGAGTGGCCGCTCACTTCCTACCTCCGCCCGCGCGCAGTAGACCCGTGATCGTCAAAGCGGTCGTGATGATGATGAGGAACAGCCCCACGAAGGGGTGCTGCGGAACTAGCCCGACGCCGAAACGGATCACTGCGACCACAACCACCCCAAGCACGATGGGTATCAGGACGCGGCCCCAGCCGCCGCGGGGGTCGCCTCTGGAGCCATCTGTTTCGTTCATGTCCTAGACCCTACCCGGGACATGTGCCAAAACCCGGAAGCGAACCTTCTGGATGTGACTTCGTTCGCTTGGTGGCGGGGTTTTTGCAGCGCTCCGTGGCGGTCTTGTTGCCGCGATCACGCAGGACTGGCTGCAG
>NZ_BAAAIR010000060.1:0-833 GCF_039526165.1 Brachybacterium tyrofermentans | reverse complement strand
GTGCTTCCTGGCCATGGTTCATGATCTCGCTTCCCCAGCAAATGCTGGAATCAGCGTGTCCACGAACAAGGGGCAGGCCCCCCTGGAGGTCCGCTCCGGGGAGGTCCATGGGTTCCTCGGCCCGAATGGTGCCGGGAAGTCCACCACCCTGCGCATCCTGATGGGGCTTCTACGATCCGACAGCGGCCGCGCGAGAGTTCTCGGCGCGGACCCGTGGAACGACGCTGTCGCGCTGCACCGACGCCTGGTCTATGTCCCCGGCGACGTCGAACTCTGGCCCACCCTCACCGGGGGAGAGGTGATCGATCTGCTCGGCAGGATGCGAGGCGGCCTCGAAACGACCCGCCGCGCTGAACTGATCGAGCGATTCAGCCTCGACCCGGGCAAGAAGTCACGCACGTATTCCACCGGCAACCGGCAGAAGGTCGCTCTGGTGGCGGCTTTCGCCTCGCACGCGGAACTCCTGGTGCTCGACGAGCCGACGTCGGGCTTGGATCCGCTCATGGAGCTCGTGTTCCAGGAAGAGATCGAGCGCGTCCGCGATGAAGGGCGGACCGTCCTGCTCTCCAGCCACATCCTGGCCGAGGTCGAGCGGCTTGCGGACCGGGTCAGCATCGTGCGCGACGGCGTGAGCGTCGAACACGGCAACCTGGCTGATCTTCGACACCTCTCCGGAACGAACGTCGAAGTCACGACCGGTCGGCCAGTGACCGGACTGGACGACCTGGCCGGTGTCGTCGATCTCGAGCAGGGGGCCTGCCCCTTGTTCGTGGACACGCTGATTCCAGCATTTGCTGGGGAAGCGAGATCATGAACCATGGCCAGGAAGCACT
>NZ_BAAAIR010000059.1:0-827 GCF_039526165.1 Brachybacterium tyrofermentans | reverse complement strand
CGGCGTTGGCACTGTTGCAAATAGTCGGTGGTGATAAACTTATCATCCCCTTTTGCTGATGGAGCTGCACATGAACCCATTCAAAGGCCGGCATTTTCAGCGTGACATCATTCTGTGGGCCGTACGCTGGTACTGCAAATACGGCATCAGTTACCGTGAGCTGCAGGAGATGCTGGCTGAACGCGGAGTGAATGTCGATCACTCCACGATTTACCGCTGGGTTCAGCGTTATGCGCCTGAAATGGAAAAACGGCTGCGCTGGTACTGGCGTAACCCTTCCGATCTTTGCCCGTGGCACATGGATGAAACCTACGTGAAGGTCAATGGCCGCTGGGCGTATCTGTACCGGGCCGTCGACAGCCGGGGCCGCACTGTCGATTTTTATCTCTCCTCCCGTCGTAACAGCAAAGCTGCATACCGGTTTCTGGGTAAAATCCTCAACAACGTGAAGAAGTGGCAGATCCCGCGATTCATCAACACGGATAAAGCGCCCGCCTATGGTCGCGCGCTTGCTCTGCTCAAACGCGAAGGCCGGTGCCCGTCTGACGTTGAACACCGACAGATTAAGTACCGGAACAACGTGATTGAATGCGATCATGGCAAACTGAAACGGATAATCGGCGCCACGCTGGGATTTAAATCCATGAAGACGGCTTACGCCACCATCAAAGGTATTGAGGTGATGCGTGCACTACGCAAAGGCCAGGCCTCAGCATTTTATTATGGTGATCCCCTGGGCGAAATGCGCCTGGTAAGCAGAGTTTTTGAAATGTAAGGCCTTTGAATAAGACAAAAGGCTGCCTCATCGCTAACTTTGCAACAGTGCC
>NZ_BAAAIR010000058.1:0-716 GCF_039526165.1 Brachybacterium tyrofermentans | reverse complement strand
TGGAACTCGATCTACAAGCGGTTTGCCCGGTGGTCTGAGGATGGCACCTGGGAGAAGCTGCTGGCTGAGGTGCAGAAGCAGGCAGACGCGGCCGGGAAGGTCGACTGGGTTGTGTCGATCGATTCCACGATCGCGCGCGTGCATCAGCACGGCGCGACACTGAAGCGGGACGAGGGGGCTCTCTCGAATCACAAGGATCCGTGGATCGAACCGCCTGACCACGCTATTGGGCGCTCTCGTGGCGGGTTGACCACCAAGCTGCATCTCGTCGCCGATGGGCGCGGCAGGCCGCTGGGGATGGTGATCACGGGAGGGAACGTCAACGACACCACGATGATGACCGCCGTGCTCGAGGACATCTGCGTCCCTCGCGCCGGCAAGGGCAGGCCTCGAACCCGGCCGGAGCGTGTCCTCGCGGACAAGGGCTATCCGTCGAAGGCGAACCGAGCATGGCTGCGCGCCCGGGGCATCGCCGCCACGATCCCCGAACGCGACGACCAGATCGCTCACCGCCGCAGGAAGCCTGGCCGCCCCATCGACTTCGGCCACCAGCAGCAAGAACGCTACAAGGGTCGCAACGTCGTCGAGCGGTGCTTCAATCGCCTCAAGCAGTGGCGCGGGATCGCGATGCGCTCAGACAAGCTGGCCCGCAACTACCGCGCCGGCATCAGCCTCGCTACCACGCTGATCTGGATCAAGACCGAGGTCATTAGCCT
>NZ_BAAAIR010000057.1:0-716 GCF_039526165.1 Brachybacterium tyrofermentans | reverse complement strand
GAGCAGCCGCCGCACCATCCCAGGCCTCCTCGCCTCAAGCCCCCACCGACCGGGAGTGTTGCTACGACGCTATGACACCACCCCGGCGTAGACAACGTCATGACCTCATACAACTAGAGGAGACGCGCGTCCATCGCAGCAACTGCATGCCAGCTCCAATTGTTACACTTCGGTAACGATTACCACCGGGCGGCACCCCCAACGGGGCTAGCACCGCATTCTGACGCCATGCAGACGCGCGGCTACACGGGCCATATCCCTGTCACTCCAGACCAACTTGAGAACATTCGTCGCACAGCGAAGAACGGTGAATACCACTTACTCATGGGGGCCGGAGCCAGTCGCGACTCCAAATCGCGCGGCGGGCAGAATCTCCCAGGAAGCCTCGGGCTAATCACCGCCCTCCAAGGCACATTTGGAGTTATCGTAGAAGAGCACGATCAATTATGGCGAATATACGATAGGGCGATTACAAGAGCGGGATCCGAAAGTGTCTACAAGTGGCTTCGAGAGCAGTTTTGGAATGTGCAACACCCTGCTTGGATGGAGGACTACGCAAGGTCGCCCTGGGCCGCAGTGTGGACGCTCAATCTAGACGACACCTTTGAATCAGCTTTCAAGGCGGTGTCATCAGAACGCGGCCGAGGCATTCGCTCTCTAAGCGGCTCTTCCCGGTTCGTGGTGATGGGGAGCGTCGCGTCGTTGACGTAGAACGG
>NZ_BAAAIR010000056.1:0-679 GCF_039526165.1 Brachybacterium tyrofermentans | reverse complement strand
AGTAGCCGTCGATCGCGGAGTGCAGGTAGGTGTAGCCCACGCGCTGGTGACGTGTTCGGGTGCTGCCCCGGCCGTGGAGTCGCCAGCCGCCACCGGCGGGGATCTGCCCGACCTTCTTTACGTCCAGGTGGAGCATGTGGCCCGGGAAACGGGCGATGATCTTTCCGCTGTGGCGGTTGTTCTCGCCGGTGGGGTCGAGGTCATGGCGGCGGGAGATCCCGAGGCGCTGCAGCCACCTGCCGATGGTGCGGACGCAGTAGTGGTGGCCGCGGCTGGCGAGCTCGAGAGCGATGCGGCGGGCAGACCATTTGCGGTCTCGTCGCCAGGCGTCGATGAGCTCGAGGACGTCGATCGGCAGTCGCGAGGGCCGGCGAGCCGGAGCGCTGGTGCGGTCCTGGAGAGCTTCGATGCCGTCGTCGCGGTAGCGGTGCACCCACTTCGTCAGAGTCGAGCGGGCGATGCCGGCTTCGGCGGCGACGTGGGCGATGGGGCGGCCATCATCTTCGACACGTTGGACCAGGCGGAGTCTTCCGGCAGGGGTCAGCGGCGAATTACGGTGGGTCATGGAACGGGTCTCTTCCAGCAGATGAATGGCTTCAGCACCACCCATCGTGCCGGTCAGGGACCCGTTCCTTCATCCCCGATCCGTGACTACAACGTCATGACCCGCAACAGCTAG
>NZ_BAAAIR010000055.1:0-659 GCF_039526165.1 Brachybacterium tyrofermentans | reverse complement strand
GTGAAGGATGAGCGGCAGCATATTGCGGTTGTCGCAGGTCGGCCAATGAGTGTCCCTGTGGTGGATGCGAAACCGACAAAACGTCCGGGGGTATTCAGTGTGTCGATTCCGGGTCTCCCGTCTCTGCAGGTGAGCGTACCGAAAGGTGTTCCGACAGCGAAAGCCCCGCCAAAAGGCATTGTTGCTGAAAAAGGTGATTCACGTCCGGCTGGTTTTACAGCCGGTGGTAACTCCCGTGAGGCCGTTATTCGTTTCCCGAAAGAGACCGGACAGAAGCCGGTTTATGTGTCGGTGACAGATGTTCTTACCCCGGCACAGGTAAAACAGCGTCAGGAGGAAGAAAAGCGTCGCCAGCAGGCATGGGACGCCGCTCATCCGGAAGAGGGGCTGAAAAGAGACTATGATAAAGCGAAAGCTGAGCTGGATGCCGAAGATAAAAATATTGCGACCTTAAACAGCCGCATTGCATCGACAGAGAAGGCGCTCCCCGGTGCAAGGGCTGCTGTTCAGGAAGCCGATAAAAAGGTAAAAGAGGCAGAGGCAAATAAAGATGATTTTGTGACTTATAACCCGCCTCATGAATATGGCTCCGGGTGGCAGGATCAGGTTCGCTATCTTGATAAGGATATTCAGAATCAGAATGAGAAATTAAAAGCGGC
>NZ_BAAAIR010000054.1:0-620 GCF_039526165.1 Brachybacterium tyrofermentans | reverse complement strand
GCGAAGCTGGCCAAAGGCCAGCCCGCATGGATTTATCGCTTTTGCCAGTAGATCAGCATGGCAAGGAACAGGATTGTTGCCCCCTGAGAAGCGGGAGAAGCGGTCAGGAAAGTTTCCAGCAATGACATTATCGTAAAACTCCGCATTATTAATTTCAGGTGTGTGATTCAGGGGCCTTAGTCCCCCTTTTACAGGACGTAGTGTTCTGTCACGACGGGAGCCAGGGTTAATAAAAACGATTCGAATATGTCTGCAGGGACGATAGAAATCTTCGTGGGGGTTGTCTCGCTGTAGCGGGCTCTGGAGAGCGACTCGGGGGAGGAGTAGTATCTTCCGGCCACGGATATGATCGAGCCAGCAGTGCTCGCCGCAGTCGAGCGACAGGGCGAAGCCCCGAGTGAGCGAGGAAGCACCAGGGAACAGAACTTATAAATTCTGCTTACGCTAAATGCCTGAAAAATCACCTCCCCCTCGTGGTTATCCACTTATCCACGGGCATATTTTTATAAAGTACTTTTTTATTGTTTTTCTATATTTTACATCTTTTAGGGAGCCTGAAAGCCGCGTACAGTGCGGCCTGAGAGGGGGCCTGTATGGGCAACTGGTAAACATAATATGGG
>NZ_BAAAIR010000053.1:0-603 GCF_039526165.1 Brachybacterium tyrofermentans | reverse complement strand
CCGTTTTCGGCAGTCCCACAGACGGCATCATCACGTTCTTCGGTACGCTAGTGGGCATTGCCGTCCTGCTCGCTGTCGGCTATCTGTGGGAACAGGCGAAGGAACGCAGAGCACGAAATCGCCGTCGCTGATATGGAGTGGGGCGGAGGCGAAGCGCTGCGAAAATCTCGACTGGTAAGGGTGTGGCATGGCACTCCACTCCCTCGGGCGGGATCGCCCCAGCATTCAACGCGGCCGCCTGCGCTGCAGCTATCGTTCCGCTGATCGTCGAGTACGGGTTCCCTGTGGCAAAGGTCGTCGGCTGGATTCGACGGCCCGCGCGATCTGGGGGTGGAGTCCGGGGATCTGGACGACGATCCGCTCCGGAGCCGCAGCTGCGGAGATCGGAGAGGATGCGGTGAAGGTTCTTGAAAGAATCCTCGGAGTGGGCGGCGTCGTCTCCGCCTGCTCTCTCTGACCCGATCGCTCACCCGAAGGGATCCACTGTGATGGCAGGTAACAGCGATGTCAGCGACTTCACTCCCCCGGCGTTCTCCTTCGCCCTCACGGGGCATCTTGCGACTGGGGCGGTCAAGGTTGTCGCAATTGCACTGCTGCTATGGG
>NZ_BAAAIR010000052.1:0-592 GCF_039526165.1 Brachybacterium tyrofermentans | reverse complement strand
GCGCCTGGTAAGCAGAGTTTTTGAAATGTAAGGCCTTTGAATAAGACAAAAGGCTGCCTCATCGCTAACTTTGCAACAGTGCCAAAAATAGTCCTTCAGTGGGACGAAATGATCCGGACCGCTGGCTCCCTGAAGCTGGGCAAAGTACAGGCTTCAGTGCTGGTCCGTTCATTGCTGAAAAGTGAACGTCCTTCCGGACTGACTCAGGCAATCATTGAAGTGGGGCGCATCAACAAAACGCTGTATCTGCTTAATTATATTGATGATGAAGATTACCGCCGGCGCATTCTGACCCAGCTTAATCGGGGAGAAAGTCGCCATGCCGTTGCCAGAGCCATCTGTCACGGTCAAAAAGGTGAGATAAGAAAACGATATACCGACGGTCAGGAAGATCAACTGGGCGCACTGGGGCTGGTCACTAACGCCGTCGTGTTATGGAACACTATTTATATGCAGGCAGCCCTGGATCATCTCCGGGCGCAGGGTGAAACACTGAATGATGAAGATATCGCACGCCTCTCCCCGCTTTGCCACGGACATATCAATATGCTCGGCCATTATTCCTTCATGCTGGCAGAACTGGTGACCAAAG
>NZ_BAAAIR010000051.1:0-510 GCF_039526165.1 Brachybacterium tyrofermentans | reverse complement strand
TTTTTTACCCAAAACCCGGTAAAAAATTTTGCGTTCTGCCCAGGACAGGTGCGTCAGGCCGTGGCAGTGATGCCCCTTGCGGCGAAGGTTCTCAAACAGGTGATGGTGAATACCGGAGGGAACAAAAGGCAGGTCCCCGCAAAACGTCAAAACCGCGGCTCCCGAAACTCAACAGATGATGGGGGCTGAAAACATCAGATACAGGAGGAATTATGAGCGCATTTTCTTTTAACACCACTTATCAGCCAACAGGCGATCAGCAGAAAGACGCAATCGCACAAATCGGGATCATGCAGAATCGTGCTGTTCAGGCAAATCTTGCATATCAGAGCTGCCGGGATTCTGGTGCACTCTTTAAGGTGCTCCACCAGGTCAATAATGAGCTGCATGACTTACTGGATAGCCTGGAGAATCATACTCCTCTTGTCAGAAAAAACGCTGATGAGTTGATCGCGCTGTTACTGCTTTTCACTCGGCAGGTTGGTCAGTCCCGAACTGACCTGATTTGAT
>NZ_BAAAIR010000050.1:0-205190 GCF_039526165.1 Brachybacterium tyrofermentans | reverse complement strand
CCGTTCTACGTCAACGACGCGACGCTCCCCATCACCACGAACCGGGAAGAGCCGCAATGACGGCTCCGAGCTGCTCACGGAGGACACCATCGATGCGACCTTCTCACGCGGCGACGGCGACCTGTGGACCGCCCAGAGGTCCGTCGATAAGGGCGAGCCCGAGGAGACCGCCGTGGAGTCGATGACGTACGCGGGCCGCTGAAGGGCGGGCGAGAGCCGAGCGGGGCACGGTCCGTGGAGCCGATGCGCTGACGGGGAGCCCGCCGCCACGTACGATCCGCACAACTCCCGAGCAGAGGTGGGCACCATGAATCGTCTGGACATCGTCAGCACCGTCGCCGTCGCCGATGCCCTCGGAGCACCGTACGAGCTGGGCCTGCATCCGGGGCCGGGGCTGTCCTCGAGCTCGTTCACCATCGACACCCCGGAGGGGGCGGTGCGGCCGACGGTGCGGATACTCGGCGGTGAGGCGCCATACGGGACCTGGACGGACGACACCCAGATCGTGCTGATGGTGCTCGATGCCCTGCGCCGCGCGCCCTCACATCCGGTCGCTGCGTACCGGGAGAACCTCATCGACTGGGAGCGCGGGGCGTTCACCCCGGCGGGCGAGAGGCTCGACGTGGGCATCCAGACCAGCAGCGCGATCGCGGACCTGAAGCGCGGTGTCGACCCCGCGCCGACGACCTCCTCAGGCAACGCATGCCTCATGGTCGCGATCGGGGTCTTCGCCCGCGGCAACGGCGCCGAGCATCTCGAAGCCCTGGTGCGCACCACCCACCACAGCGACAAGGCGGTCCACGACGCACAGCAACTGCTGGAGATCCTCGACGACGCCCGCGACGGGATCGAGCCGGTCCCGACGGTCGACGTGTCTCTGCTGCCGACGATGGAACCGACCGGCTTCAGCGAATCCACGCTGTACCTGGCGCAGTACGCCCTGCAGACGACGGAGTCGTTCCTCGAGGGCATGGACTCGATCACCACGGCCGGCGGCGATACCGATTCGATCGGCGCGGTCTACGGGGCGCTGTGCGCCGTCTCCGGCCGCGAGGCGCCGCAGGAGCTCAGGGAGTCACTGGTCGCCGCTGAGCTGCTGGAGCGGTTCGCCGGGTGACCGGCCCCTTCGCTGCGGGGCAGGAACGGTCCCGGCGGCGCGGCCCTCCGCTCACGACAGCCATTAAGCGCTGTCCCAGGGACGACGCATGACAAATGCTGTTCTGCAGTTGGGTTCTGCCGACGATCGTCTCTTGACCCGATGGTGCGGACACAGCGTCTACTGGATGCATGGACTCCACCGCGCGGACGCGTCCCACCCGTCCCGGCTGGCCCGAGATCCTCCTCGGCGGCCTCGTCTACCTCGCCGCGTTCGGCATCGTCGCCGTGGCTCTCCCCCGCATCGGCGATCCGGCGCTCGCGGGCATCGTCGGGCTCGTGGTCTCCGGGGCGATGGGGCTGGCCGCCTTCGCCGTCGCAGCACTGCTCCGCATCCGGGGCCTGAGGGCATTCGGCATCCGCCGAGCGAAGCTCCCCCATCTCCTCGCCGGAGCCGGTCTCGGAGTCGCGGCCTACGTGGTCGGCACGGTCCTGTCCATCGGCTTCATCCTGCTCACAGGATTCACCGAGAACGTGCAGTCGAGCTACCAGGCGGGGGCCGCGGCCGGCGCACTCGGGCTGCTGCTGTCGCTCGCCGCCGGGGCGATCATCACACCGCTCGGCGAAGAGGCCTTCTTCCGCGGTGTGCTCGCCAATGCACTGCTCGGGACGATGAGGCCCTGGATCGCGATCGTCCTCAGTGCCTCAATCTTCGCCGTGGCCCATGGCCTCAATCCCGTGCTGCCCACCGCATTCGTAGTGGGCCTGGCCTCGGGGCTCCTGTTCCATCGCACGGGCTCGCTGTGGCCGAGCGTGGTCCTGCACGGGTTCAACAACCTCACGGCGCTGCTCGTGCCCCTGGTGGCCGCACAGCTGGTCCAGGCGAGCTGACCAGGTCAGATCTGTGCGGCACGCGCACCCCGATCCGTCAACTCGGACATCACCTGCCTGGTCATCACCCCTGGACATGCATGCTCTACTGGACGTATGAATACTCTTTCCTCCACCCGCCGCCGGATGACCCGTGACGAGGCGCTCGCCTGGAACACCGAGTGGTCTCCCGCCGACGTCACGCTGCTGGAGGAGAACTTCGACCGGGTCGGAGCGCACACCTTCTACCGCACCCAGTCCAACGGCAGCCTCACCGTGCAGGACAAGGCCGGCAAGTCGCTGATGTACATCCACCCCGGCTATGTGTCGTTCCCGGAGGGCCTGGCCCCGGAGGACCGTGCGAAGGCCGAGGTCCACGGCTTCGATCTCTCGACCGTGCAGACCGGCGTGAAGGTGCCCGTCAAGGGCGAGGAGCAGCTCACGATCTGCCCCGACTGCTTCTATGCGATGCCGTACACCGGAGTGTGCGACACCTGCGGCTGATCCGCGACATGATGGGTCCTTCCGCTTCAGGAGGACCCATGATCACCAGCATCGGCCGACGGCTCACCCATGTTGTGTCCGTCGGCCTTCTGCTGTCCCTGGCCGCCTGCACCGGCGCCGCTCCCCCGCTGCCCGCCGACGGCGCCGTGTCCCACTACGAGGATGTCGCCACCGAGCTCGCGGCGGCGATGGCGGTGGACGGCACCGCCTGGGTGCTCGCCCCGAAGACCCGCAAGGTCGCGGCCGACGAGGAGAGCTGCCTGTACACGCCGGGCACGTGGACCCCGGAGGAGCGCCTCCCCGCCCCGCCCGACGAGGATTCGTGGGGACCCCGCATCGCAGCCGTCAATCCGGTGCTCTCGCAGTACGGCTTCGAGGAGATCGACAGCGTGACGCCGAACGGCGGCCGCTCCATCCTGAAGACCACCGACGAGCTCGGGGCCACCGTGACCATCACGCCCGAGGGCGAGGTGCGCATCTGGGGTGCCCGCGTGGATGCCGATCCGTGCACGGCGGCGACGCTCGGCATCCAGTGAGCACGCCGTACCAGAACTCGGTCCAGGAGCCCAGCGTCCCCTGAGCCCGTCAGGATCGCGGGCCAGCTCCGGACCGTCGGGCCTGCTGCTCGAAGAACGTCGGCGAGCGACGCACGTCGACCCCGCCCACCTTCTCGGCCTCCGCGGCCAGCTCGAACGCCCGCGTCTCGGGCAGGTACGGGAGGTTGTGCGGGCCGACCTCGCGGAACAGGGGCCCGGCGCTCGGGATCGCCCCGTGGCTCCCGATGCTCGTGATCTCGAGACGGCGGTTCAGGCGGTTGCCGAGATCCTGGTCGCGGAACGGCGGAACATCCGGCCAGGTGATCACGACGGTGTGGCGGTCGAGCACCTCGATCCGCTCGATGTTCGCCCAGGGCACCAGGCCCTGGCCGTGCAGGATGTCGAACCAGCCCTGCGCAGTGATCGTCGCGCTGCGGGCCTCGTCGGTGCGCAGCACCCGTACCAGGCGGGGCGCGAGGATCGCGATGCCGAGGATCGGGGCCCACACCAGCAGCAGCCCGACCCACCACGAATCGCTGCCCTGCGCGATCACGGCCAGGATGCCGATCAGCAGCAGGATGCAGGCGACCAGGGCCCAGGCGAGGCTGGCGATGTTGAGCCAGCGTCTGCTTCGCGAGGGAGCGAGCGCGTTCGGATCCGGGGACCAGTGCGCCTCCAATCGCAGGGCACGGACCTCTGCGGCTGTGGGGGCGAATCCTTCCGCGGCCCAGCGAGTCACGGCCTGCTGCGCCCCGGGGCGCCAGCGCACCCCCGCGCCGAGCCCGTCGGCCGGGCGCCCGAGGAAAGCGGCGGCATACGGCGCCTGCCGCACCACACCGATCTGTTCCCACGGCACCGGGTGCCGAATCTCGTCATGGCCCTGGGTGATCATCAGCCCCGACGGGGAGACGGCGACCACGCCCGCACCGTCCGCGTAGAGACGGCTCAGCCGCGGCAGCGCGGTCGCGGTCGGGAGGGCGATCAGCACGGTGAGCATCACGGGGGCGAGCACCCAGCCCGGCGCGTCCAGGGACGCGAAGATCCCGACGGCGACGAGACCGCTCACCGTCAGAGCGAGCGCGATCCATGAGACGACGATCGCGACGCCACGAGGACGGTTCGCCACGATGACCGCCTCGCCGAGCCGGCGGGGTTCCCGCACCTCCCGGTGGAACCCGGTAAGGGTGCTCGCCCAGATGATCGTGCCCAGCATCAGCACCACGAGGGTGACGGCGATGCGGAACCCGACTCCCTTGTCGCCGTCCCCGAACGGCACGGCGCCCAGGATGAGCAGGAACAGCACGGAGAGGACTCCGCGCACCGGCGGGATCGACAGGCACCCCATCGATGTCCGCGGGCTCATCGTCGGCACGCTCCTGCCCGGTCGGAGGCCACGAGTTCCAGGAGGCAGACGGGCGAAGGCATGAGAGGGAGCGAGAACTGCACGCCGATACGGTACGCCCCGCCGGCCGGGTCCTCAGGCGATCGGCTTGCGCACGAGCAGGCCGTAGCAGACGCCACCCAGCACGGCGATCACGCCGGCCACCAGGAACGACGGGGTATAGGAGCCAGTCGCATCGACGACCACGCCGGTGACGATGGGTGCCAGGGCGCCTCCGAAGTAGCCGCCGAAGTTCATGATGCCGCCGAAGCGCGCGGCGTGGGAGTCCGGGACGATGTCCGAGGAGATCGCCCAGGACTGGGCCTGCGCGGCCGCGACGATCGCCAGGGCGAGGCTGAGCACCAGGAGTGCCAGGGCGAGGTTGTGGACGAAAGGCACGATGCACAGGAGCACGCCGAGCGCGACGCAGCCGCCCACCAGGATCACCTTCTTGGAGAGCATCGAGCTGAGCTTGTATCTGCGCGCCAGCACGACCGTGACGCGGCCGGCGAAGATCGCACCGAGGGCTGCCGCCAGGTAGGGCACCGCGGCGACCCAGCCGGTGCTGGCGATCGACACGCCGAGGGTGTTCTGCAGGAACAGCGGCAGGAAGGTCAGGAAGATGTTCCAGATCCAGATGGTGCTGAAGAAGCCGAGCATCAGGCCCCAGGTCTGCGGGTAGGTGAAGAACCTGAGCCAAGGGATCTTCACGGGCTCCTCGGTGGCGTCGTCACGGCCGGCCAGGATGTGGCGGTACTCGTCGTCGGAGAGGTGCTTGGAATCCTCCGGGGCCCGGTAGAAGGCCCAGAACGCCACGGCGAGGAGGACACCTGCTGCGCCGATGATGAGGAACATCGAGCGCCAGCCGAAAGTCAGCGTCAGCAGCGTGAGCAGGGGCGGAGCGATGGCCGAGCCCCACTTGGATCCGGAGTCCCAGATGCCGGCGGCCTGACCGCGCTCCTCGCGAGGGAACCACTGGGTGGCGATCTTGCTCGAGTTCGGGGAGTTCGGGGACTCGCCGATGCCCAGCAGCACGCGGAAGGTCAGGAAGTGCGCCATGGTGTGACCGAAGGCCATCAGTGCTGTGGCAGCAGACCACATGCCCATCGCGACGAAGTACATGCGTCGCGGCCCCACCTTGTCGATGAGATAGCCGGCAGGCAGCTGGCAGAACGCGTAGGTCCAGGAGAAGACGGCCCCCATGAGGCCGATGTCGGTGTTGGTGAGGCCGAGCTCCTCCATCATGAAGGGCGCCGCGATCGAGATCGAGCTGCGATCGAGGTAGTTCAGGAGACCCGCGAGAAGCAGCCATCCCAGGATCAGAAAGCGCATGTTGCGCACTGCACGGTACTTCCGCGCGGGTCGTTTCGCTCGCGTCGTGGACGTCGATGTCATCGGCTGAATACTCCTTCGTAGACAGGGTGCCGCGGCGCGATGCCGCGCTGCGGGCGCGGTCCGTTCTCGGACAGCAGTGATCGAGGGTGGGGTGCCGTGGAGGGTGGAAGACCTCGTCGGTCTTTTCGTCGCACTGTGCTCCACGACACGACTCATGGATCCTATAGGACTTGTGTGCGATGTCAAGAAGATCACTCATCGCCTTTCCGCGTCGCTCCGCATATGCCCAGCACAGAGGGTGTCGGGGTGCGAAAGGCCCCCGAAAGCTGTAGGGGCGATGCGATCGGAAGGTGGTCCACCTATAGGATCGTGTCCCTTAAGCGTTCCCGCGGGAACGTTCCTCTCGTTGTCCACCCTCCCGGAGCTACCGGCCGTGGGGGCTTCAGCAGCTCTCGTAGAGGTACCCGGGCTCGCCGCTCGCGACCAGCTCCATGTCGCGCAGGATCGTCAGCGGCGCCCGGTCCGGATCCGCGCAGATGTCGGCGAAGCTCAACCCGCCCTCGGCGAGGCTCTCCGGGTACTCGATCTGCAGCACGTGCTCGCCGTAGACGTCCGTGTAGGCGGAGCACTCGTCGTATCTGCCGCATTCCTCGGTCACCGCGAGGTCGAAGCCGAGCTCGGTGTGGGCCGTCCCGGCGATCTCCGCGGCGTTCTTCTGGGCGATGGCCAGGCCGGAGGCGTGGGCGATCTCGACGTACCGTGCGGCGAGGCTCCGGGCGCCGTCCTCGTCGATCGCGTCGAAGCGGGTCCAGGTGTCGAGGTTGTCGATCTCCACCGCGTCGAATCCCGACTCGGCGCAGCCGGTGAGAACAGGTTCGAGGAGGTCGAGGATCCCTGCTCGCTGCTCAGCGGTCGAGGGATCCAGCACGTACTCGTCCGGCCAATCCGGGTCGGTGACGAGGTCACCGGCGGCATCGCTCAGCAGCAGTTCGGGATGATCGAGCCAGAGGGCAGCCTCGTCGGGCTGGGTCTGGAAGCCGTTGACGTAGCAGATGCTGTAGGCGCCAGGCTGCGGCTGCGCGCTCGCGTCGCGCACCACGACGGCGACGTCGGCCTCATAGGCCCCGCCGAGCTGGTAGTCGAAGCCGCCGGTGGACGGCGGGAGCGCCACGCCCGCAGCATCCGCGGCGTCGGTCGGCGGGGCCGACGGCTGTGGGGCCTCCGCCCCCGCACAGGCGGCGAGGGCGAGAAGGGAGAGGAGCACGGCCGTCGCTCGGGTGACTCGGGCCTGCCTCTCCGGGGTGATGCTCATGAGTTCCGGCGTGTCATCTCGTACGGCACCTCGAAGTCTCGTGCGGCTCGGCGTGCACAGGCGAGCGTGTCCTCGAGCGTCGGATAGATCAGCGTGCCACCGGCCAGCTGCACCTCGAGGCCGTCCTCGGCAGTGCGCAGAGCCATGATCTGGTCGAAGGGGATGAGACCTCGATCGTGCAGCACATCGAACCATCCGTGCCGGCTCACGCCGGCGTCATGCCGCTCCCGGCGCACCGCCCGGATCGCCTGGACCACGAAGAGCGGGACCCCCACCACAGGGATCCACCCGAAGGCGAGGAGCACGAACCAGTTCCCGTCCCGCAGCGTTCCCTCCATGACCAGCGCGCCGAACAGGAGCACTCCGAAGAACGCCATGATGAGCGCCATCCAGAGTGAGCGTACGAAGCGCCCCCACCGCACTGCTCGAGTGGGTTCGCGAGTGCGCGGATCCGGTGACCACGCGGCGTCCAGGTGCAGGGCGCGGGTCTCCACGAGGGTGGGCAGGAACCCCTCGGTCATCCATCGCGCCACGGCCTCGCGCGCCCCGGGGTGCCAGCGGACATCGGGTGCGACCAGCGCCTCGAGGCGGCCCAGCGACTCACGGATCTCGTCGGGTTCCGGTCGCCGAGCAGAGAGCTCCGGGAACGGCTCCGGCTCCTCGTCCGGGTGTTCCGTGGAGATCACTCGAACGCCTCGCGTCGAGACGCCGATGCCGCCTGCGCGCGCCGACCTCCTCCGGCTGCGGCTCGGCAGCGCCGTGGCGACGATCAGCCCCGCCAGAGCTGCGGCGAGCACGACGGCCCTCAGCGGCGCAGGGGCGGGCCCGGCGAAGGCCGCCCCGGCGATCGGCGTCGCGACCGCCGTGAGCACCAGGCCGGCCCACGAGAGTGCCACCGCGAGGGGGCGCGGCCGCGAGGCGACGGTGAGCAGGCCGTCCGGCCCGTCGGGCGGTCGCAGGTCCCGGAGGAACCCCGACAGCGTCGTCGACCAGACGTAGACCGCGGCAAGGAGGATCACGGCCTCGATGGCCAGGATCATGGCCAGGTCGTCGATCCCGCGCGCGAGCCACCCCATTCCGAGCAGGAGCGCCACGGAGAGCGTGCCCTTGACCGGCGGCCAGTTGTAGAACCGTTCGTTCGCGGACACCGGGTCAGCGCTCGCAGCAGTCGAAGGGAATCATCATCACCGCGCCATCGTATTCGCCCCTCCCCTCGCTCCTACCCGGATACTCCGACCCCACCAGCGACGACGCCGGCGGCGGCGAGGTGCTGCAACGGGTGCTCGGGACGGCCTGAGCAGTCCGGCCGTCGGCGAGTGGACCGCACGGGCGCCGCGGCACGACGGGGATCACGTGACGCCTCGCGCCCGTTCCTCGGAGTCCCGCGACGCCGTGGCCGCTGCTGGATTCGTCCGCAGACGTCCCGCTACTTCGTCTTCTCGCGCAGCACCGCCCGGCAAGCGCGGAACTCGTCCTCGTCGATCTCCCCGGTGGCGTAGCGCTCCCCGAGCGTCGACTCGGCGTCGCGGCGGGGAGCCTCCGCGTGCCAGCGGCGTCGGCGCACCGCTCCGGTGATGATGAATGCGGCGACGAGCAGCAGGAAGAGCAGCGGGAAGAACGGGAAGAAGAAGTGCGGTCCGTTCCAGGCGCCGTCGCCGTACGGGCCGCCTACGGTCAGCTGGGTGATGGTCTGGGTGATCATGGGAGGGATCCTCTCGGTTGATGGTGATCCCACCCTCCTGCGGATCGACGCCGTGGCCATCTGCCCGGAAGCGGCATCGCGGCTACGTCAGCGGGCGCAGTGCCGGGGCCGACGGGTCTCAGCCGGGGAGCACGGCGTGCACCGAGAACGTGCCGTCGTCGGCCCCGATCTCCACGCTCCCGCCGACATCGGCTGTGCGGCGACGGATCCCAGCGATCCCGAATCCGTCGCGGAACTCCGCGAGGTGCGGCGCGGCGTTGGTGACGCTCAGCTCGATCTCCTGCTCACGGAAGGTCAGGTGCACGGTCGCCCTGCGCTCGGCGGCGTGCTTGACCACGTTGGTCAGCGACTCCTGCACGATCCGGTAGCCGGCGACGTCGACCGCCGGTGCCACGGGCCGACGCTCCCCGGTCAGCTGCAGCTCCACGTCGATCCCGGCCTCGCGCATCCGACCGCACAGCGCCTCCAGCCGGTCGATTCCCGGGGTGGGGGCGTGGGAGTCGGTCGAGGCGGCCTCCGGGGCGACGGCGGCGAGGGTGGCCCGCAGCTCGGCGAGCGCCTCGGCGCTGGCCCGGCTGATCACCTGCAGTGCTTCACGGGCCTGTTCGGGGCGGCGTTCGGCGATGTGCAGGGCGATGTCCGCCTGCATCTGGATCGCGGCGAGGCCGTGGCCCACCACGTCGTGGACCTCTGAGGCCAGGCGCAGCCGCTCGGCGTCCAGGGCGGTGCGTTCACGCTCGTCGCGCTGTCGGGAACGGGCCTCGAGCGTGAGGCGTCTGGCGAGGCCGACGCAGTAGGGCACCACCACCCAGGCGGAGACCGGCAGCGCGCTCACCAGCGCCGTGAGCGCAGCAATCGGCGAGGCGGCAACCAGGGCGTGGGCCAGCAGCAGGAGAATCCCGATCCCCGCGGCGATCGCCGAACGTGGCAGCGGCGCCCGGCGGGCGAGGGCGAAGGCGCTCACCAGCACGGTGACGAGGATCGGGCCGAAAGGGTTGCCGAGCGCCAGGAACAGCGAGGTCGAGCAGATGGCGAGCGCGAAGGCCGGGATCGGCCAGCGGCGCAGCGCGACCGCGAGCACGGCGAGGCCCGCGAGCAGGTAGGCCCAGCCATCGGGGACCGTGGCGGACACCCAGCTCCAGGGCCCGCCGCCCGGCCCGCCGTCGCCTGCGGGTCCCCACCTGCTGCCCGGCCCGTCGCCCGATCCCCACTGTCCTGCGACGCGCAGGGAGACGAGCACCAGCAGACCCACGGGCAGCGCGAGCAGCACGTCGCGAAGATGCGGAGGTCCCGGGCGCGCGCTCATGGGGCAAGTGTCCTCCACGCCGCCGGACCCGTCGCCGACTCTCGTGCGTACGGCGGTGTACGTCCCCTTGCGTACGCGCAGCGGCTGCTGTGCGCGGATACTGGTGCCCGAGACGAGGGAAGGACCCCGATGATCCGCGTGCTGCTGGTCGATGATCAGGATCTGGTGCGGCTGGGCCTGCGCACGCTGCTGGAGACCGAGGACGGCTTCGAAGTCGCCGGCGAGGCGGCCGACGGGCTGGCCGCCGTGGACGAGGCCGTGCGCGCCGTGCCGGATGTGG
The DNA here is from genome assembly GCF_039526165.1 of Brachybacterium tyrofermentans. Taxonomy (NCBI): domain Bacteria; kingdom Bacillati; phylum Actinomycetota; class Actinomycetes; order Micrococcales; family Dermabacteraceae; genus Brachybacterium; species Brachybacterium tyrofermentans. Next base: position 194,869 of record NZ_BAAAIR010000050.1, on the reverse strand, counting down.
TGCTCATGGACATCCGCATGCCCGGCATCGACGGGATCGAGGCGACGCGGCGGATCGTGGCGCGTGCCGAGCTCGCCGCCGTGCGCGTGATCGTGCTGACCACCTTCGAGCGCGACGAGTACGTGTTCGAGGCGCTGCACGCCGGAGCTGCCGGCTTCCTCCTCAAGGACACCCCGCCGGCGCGGCTCCTGGAATCGATCCGCACCGTGGTCGACGGCGGGGCGCTGCTCGCCCCGAGCGTCACCCGCACCCTCATCGCCGAGTTCGTCGCCGAGCAGCGCCGACCCCTGTCCCCGCACCCGCGGATCAGTGATCTCACGGCGCGGGAGGCCGAGGTGGTGGGACTCGTGGCCCAAGGGCTGTCGAACCAGGAGATCGCCGAGCGTCTCGTGCTCAGCCCCGCCACGGCCCGCACCCACGTGAGCCGCGCGATGATCAAGCTCGGTGCCCGGGATCGCGCCCAGCTGGTGGTGTTCGCCTACCAGTCGGGGTTGGCGTGACCCGTGTCGGCGGAACCGAGCAGGCCTCGGAGACTACGGTGAGCTGACGGATCAGCTGCATCCCCTTCCCGAGAGCACCGGAGTTCCCATGCCGACCGATGGCCGCGACGAGCAGCTGCGCTCGCTCCTCACCGACGCCCTGGATCCTGCGCTGGCCCGCCCCGCCGTCCTCGGGGACATGCTCGTCTCCTTGCGAGGTGCGGAGGCAGAGGGGGTCGGGTGGGCTGAGCGGATCCTGTCCGGAGCGCCCGACGCCGGCGCCCTCGTGGGCGATCTGCTCTATGCCCGTGGCCTCACGCCGGAGAACGCCGGCCCCGACCTCGCGCCACATGTCGACTCCTGGTCCGCGCCCGGCAGGGACCGCCAGGAGCCGCTGCTGCTCGAGCACTCCGCCTTCGCCACCCCGCAGACGATCACCGAGCAGTACGACGCGATCGTGATCGGCTCGGGCGCCGGCGGCGGCATGGCGGCGCAGACCCTCGCGCAGTCGGGCCGCCGCGTGCTCGTCGTCGAACGCGGCGACCTCCCCCGCCGCAGCGACCTGCTCACCGACCATCTGCGCACCCCTCGCTCCGGCAGCGGCCTGTTCCCGCACTCGGGCCCCGGGCCGGACGCCGAGGTGCGCGAGGTGATGCTCGGCGACGGCCCGTGGCGGGACGTCGGCGCGGGCGCGGGCCTGTGGAGCAACAATGCGATGACCATCGGTGGCGGCACCCGGATGTACGGAGCGCAGGCCTGGCGCTTCGGCCCGAAGGACCTCGCGATGGCCAGCACCTACGGCGTCCCCGAGGGCAGCTCCCTGGCGGATTGGCCGCTCACCTATGACGAGCTCGAGCCGTACTACACGCGTGTGGAGCAGATGCTCGGGGTCAGCGGCGGCCCGTCGACCGATCCGTGGGAGGGGCCACGCAGCGCGCCGCTGCCCATGGGGCCTCTCGGGCGCTCACCCCTGGGGAACCTGCTCGGCGCGGCCGCCCAGCGCCTGGGCTGGGGCACCCAGCCGGTGCCGCTGCTGATCAACACCCGCGAACGTGCCGGGCGATCAGCCTGCATCCGCTGCGCGCAGTGCGTGGGCGTCGACTGCCCCGTCGGGGCTCGGGCCGGCAGCCACAACACCACGCTCCCCGCGGCGCTCTCGACCGGGAACGCGACGCTCCTGCCCGCGGCCCAGGCCTCCCAGATCCACGTCGGCCCGGGCGGCCGCGCCACAGCGGTGGACCTCGTCGGCGAGCACGACGGCACGCTCTGGCGGCGCACGATCCGCACCGAGCTCGTGGTCCTGGCCGCCGGGGCGATCGAGAGCGCCCGCCTGCTGATGGACAGCGCGAGCGATCGGCACCCGGGCGGTCTCGGCAACGACACCGACCAGGTGGGCCGGCACCTGCAGGGCCACGCCTACGGCGGTGCGGCCGCCCTGTTCGCAGAGCAGGTGGTGGACCTGCGCGGCCCCGGTGTCGACATCTCCACGACCGATCACCGCCACGGCAACGACGGCATCATCGGCGGCGGGATCCTGGCCGACGAATTCGTGCCCACCCCCGCCAGCACGCAGCGCGAGCTGCGCCAGAGCGGGCTCCTCCCGGCCAATGCCCCCGTCGGCTCCCCCACGATGGAACGGGCGATGCTCCGCCTGGGCAAGGTCGTCGGCCCCATCCAGGAAGTCACCAGCGCCGACTCCCGCGTGCAGGTGAACCCCGCCCGGCGGGACCGTCTGGGCCGCTCGATCGTGCGCCTGTCCGGCAGCCTCCACGCCGAGGACCTGCGCGGCCGGGACCTGCTCTCCGCCCGCGCCGCCGACTGGCTGCGCGAAGCCGGCGCGATCGACGTGCGACCGCTGGCTCCGATGGCTCTGCCCACCCCGCCCAGCGGCGGGCAGCACCAGGCGGGGACCTGCCGCATGGGCGTCGATCCGGGCACCTCGGTGGTCGGGCCCGACGGGCGGGTGTGGGGGCACGGGAACATCGTCGTGGCCGACGGATCCACGCACGTCACCAACGGCGGCGCGAACCCGGTGCTCACGATCTACGCGAACGCCCTGCGGATCAGCGAGGGGATCGTCCGGGCGGGCTGAGGGGATCCTCCGAAAGGGGGAGGACAGCTGCGCGCGACTCGCCTACCGTGACGTGAACGGGCGCGCAGGGACGCAGGCGCACCCGTGCTCGAAGACCCCGACGTTGGGACCCTCATGGTCGACCGCCCGCACCGCCAACGCCCCGCTCCCCCGTCACGACGCGGCGACGGCCGCACGAGCCGCCCGATCGCCCTCACCGCCATGGCCCTCGGCGCCACACTCCTCGGCGCCGGCCTGGCCGTGGTGAGGGAGCTGCGATCCCGCCCCGCCCCCGTCGGCAGATGGCGCTCGGCCGCCGGCCGTGCGCAGTATCTCGTCGCGTACGAGGCCACCCTCGCCGAGCTTCCCGAGCCCGACGTCACGCTGGACGTCCCCACCGGGTTCGGGACGGTCCGGGTGTACCGCTACGCCGGGACCGGCACCTCCCGCAGTCCGCTGCTGCTCCTGCCCGGCACCCGCTCGGGTGCCCCGGTCTGGGCCGACACCATCCCCCACCTGCTCCGCACCGCTGATGTCTACGCCCTGGACCTGCTCGGCGAGCCCGGTCTCAGCGTCCAGGACCGCCCGATCTCGAGCGACGACGACATCGCCACCTGGCTCGACCAGGTGCTCGCGGCTCTCCCGGAGGAGTCCTTCCACCTGCTAGGCCTGTCCGTCGGCGGCCGGACCGCGACCGCGCTCGCAGTGCGCCGTCCCGCGCAGGTGGCGAGCATGACCCTGCTCGATCCGGGGATGACGCTCGCCCCGCTCCCGCCGGGCACGATCGTGCGCTCGATCCCGGCGTCTCTGCCGTGGTTCCCGCGCTCATGGCGCGACGCCTTCACCTCGCACCTCTCCGGGGGCATCGAGGTGGAGGACCTGCCGGTGGCCCGCATGATCGAAGCGGGCATGCAGCACTTCCGCATGGCCCTGCCGCAGCCCGCGCTGATCGCCCCCGAGCTGCTGGCGCAGTGCGAGCCACCGGTCCTCGCGATCATCGCCGGGAACTCCACCATCCATGACCCCCAGCAGGCGGCGGAGACCGCTCGTTCCCTGATCCCGGACGTCCATGTGCACGTGATCCCAGGGGCCTCCCACGCGATCAGCGGCGAGCATCCCCGGGAGATCGCGGCCCTCGTCGACGGCTTCGTACAGGAGGTCGACGCTCGCTGAGCCGTGGGCTGAGCGGATCGGGGTCGTGTCCTGCACGTCACGTGGAGGGCCGTGGGGCGAGCGGTCGGGCGTACTCTTCCCGTGCGCTCCCGTCGGGGCGTCGTCCCTCTCGTGTCGAAGGCTCCCGCATGTCACCGTCTGAGCACTCCGCCCCCACCACAGCCTCCGATGCCGCTGGGACCGCACCGCGCGACCCGCGGCTGGACCGTCCCTGGCCCGCGATGTGGTCGATCGTGCTGGGCTTCTTCATGATCCTGGTCGACACCACCATCGTCACCGTCGCCATCCCCCGCATGCAGGCGGACCTCGGCACGGATCTGGCGTCCCTGCTGTGGGTGACCAGCGCGTATCTGCTCGCCTACGCGGTGCCGCTGCTGATCACCGGGCGCCTGGGCGACCGCTTCGGGATGAAGACGATGTACATGGCGGGCCTGGCCGTGTTCACGGCCTCGAGCCTGTGGTGCGGCCTCGCCGGCAGCGTCGAGATGCTCATCGTGGCCCGCGTGGTCCAGGGGCTCGGCGCCGGCATGATGACCCCGCAGACGATGTCGATGATCACGCGCATGTTCGCCCCCAAGGACCGCGGGCAGGCGATGGCGCTGTGGGGCGCGACCGCAGGCGTCGCCACGCTGGTCGGTCCGCTCGCCGGCGGGCTGCTGGTGGACGGCCCCGGCTGGGAGTGGATCTTCTTCGTGAACATCCCCGTGGGCGTCATCGGGCTGCTGCTGGCGTGGAAGAACGTGCCCCGCTTCTCCCGACGTGCCCACTCCTTCGACTGGCTCGGCGTGGTGCTCTCCGCCGTCGGCCTGTTCCTGCTGGTGTTCGGCATCCAGGAGGGCAACACCTACGACTGGGGCACGGTCACCGACTCCCTCCGGATCGGTCCGTTCGACACCCAAGTGCCGATCAGCGTGCCCGGCCTAATCATCGCGGGCGCGCTCATCATGGTGGCGTTCATCGTGTGGCAGGCGAAGAACCGGCGCGAGCCGCTGGTGCCGCTGTCGCTGTTCAGGGACCGCAACTTCTCCGTCGCGAACATCGCGATCGCCATGATGGGCGCCACCGTGCTGACGCTGTCCTTCCCCATCACGCTCTACTTCCAGCGGGTCATGGGCATGTCCCCGACGCAGGCCGCGCTGATGACCGTGCCGATGGCGCTGGTCTCCCTCGTCTTCGCCCCGTTCGTCGGCAGGTGGATGGTCACCCGCAACCCCCGCTGGATGGCGGTGGGCGGCTTCATCTCGCTCGCGGCCGGTCTGCTCTGGCTGTCCAGGATCATGACGCCCGATGCCTCGATCGTGCCGCTCCTGCTGCCCTTCGTGCTCGTGGGGCTCGGCAACGCCTTCATCTGGGGCCCGCTCTCGCTGACCGCGACCCGCAACCTGCCACCCTCGCTCGCCGGCGCCGGCTCCGGGGTCTACAACGAGACCCGTCAGATCGGCTCCGTGCTGGGCTCCGCCGCGATCGCGACGCTCATGAACAACCGCATCGCCGAGAGGGTCACGGAGGCTGTGCAGGACAGCCCCGATGCGGCCCTCGGATTCGGGGGCGAGCGCTCGGTGCCGACGGACGGGGATCTCCCCGAGTTCCTCCTCGACCCCTTCGCCTCCGCCATGGCCGATGCCATGCTGCTGCCCGTGCTGCTGTCCCTCGTCGGCGTCGTCGCCGCGTTCTTCATCGGCAAGCCGGTGGACACCGGAGCGTGGGAGAAGGACGCCTGAGGACAGACCCGGGGCGGGGTCGCAGCACATTGCTGCGACCCCGCTCTCACCGGCAGACCGGTCGGGTCACTCGACCTTCTGGAGGTCAGAGAAGTTGATGATGTAGTCGGGAGAGTCGATGGACATCACCTCGGTCATGTTCGAGGCGTAGTAGCACTCGTCGTTCCCCTCGGTACCCGACTTGAGCGTTCCGGAGAACGTGACGGTGTCGCCCGGGGCCAGAGCGAGTGCTGCGTCGTACAACGGGTCGCCCTGTTCGATCAGCGTGTTGTCTGAGACGTCCGAGAAAGCGTTGTTCCAGGTGCCGATCTCGATGTCTTCCTCGATCGACACAACGACGACAGCTTTCCCCTCGCCATTGGCATCAACGGTCACGACGGTGCCCACCCACTCCTGGACGGCGCCATCGGGAATCGCGGAGCACAGGGCGTCGCTCCGCACGTTGAGGACGTTCGCGCGTTGCAGATCAGTCTCGGCGCTCTCTGCATCTGCGCGCCCCTGCTCGACAGCTTCGGTCATCGCCTGTTGTGCGGCGGGCACGTCCTTGGCAGGAGCTTCGGCAGCCGGCTTCTCAGCGGGCTTCTCCTCAGCCGCAGGCTTCTCGGCAGGCTCTTCCTCTGCCACAGGCTTCTCAGCAGCCTTCTTGTCCTCGGCAGGCTCGTCCCCGACAACAACCTGATCCGCATCCTCGGGCTCGAGCTCCGCAGTCGCGACGGTCTCATCCTCTCCGGACGTCACCGGCGTATCCACACTCGTCGCGGCGTTGATGAACGAGAAGAGGAGGCTGATGCCCACCACGATCGCTGTCACGATCCATGCCACCTTCTTGTTCTTCTCATAGTTCGCGAGTGGCTGACCCTTGGCATCCTTGCCGCCGGTGAAGATGATGATGAGCAGATCTACCAATGCCCAGATACCGGCACCGCCGCAGGTGATGAGCTTCAGGATGCCCAGACCCACGAAGCCGCGGTAGAAGCGGTCCACTCCGAGGAAACCGAGGAACAGGGCGAGCAGCCACGCCACGACGAAGTCCTTCGGCGGTGCCACCGGAGCACCCATACCCGGCATCATGCCCGGGGCTCCTGGCATGAACTGCGGCTGCTGCGCCGCGTAGCCCACGTGCGGGGACCCTGCCGTGCCCTGTCCGTACGGCGCGGGAGCGCTCTGGCCGTTCTGGGGCACCCAGCCCTGTGCCGGGTTCTGCTGCGGAGCTCCATAGGGGTGGCCCGGCTGACCACCGGGAAACGGAGAACCCTGCCCCGGGGCGGGCTGGCCGTTGGCAGGCTGAGGGGGAAGGCCGCTGGAGGGCGGCGGGAGGGACGAAGACATGGTGCTCCTTCAGGAATTTGGCGCGCGAAAGCGCATGACCAGCAGAAAAGGGTGCGATCAGCGGGCGTTCCGACGTGCACGGGTTCCTGCCGCGCTGACCTAATAGAAGATTAAGCTAGCCATCCGACAGTCGATGCCGCATGTCCAGAAAAAGCCGGGCCTCATGTCAAGAGGTGCGCTTCCACCTGGGCATTCATCCGAGGCGAGACTTCTTTGGTGTCCTACATCACGACGCCGTGGCCCTGACGAGCCGAGCCTCGACCCATGCTGTCGACCCCGCCGCTCAGCGGTCCTTGCGGGGGCGGGAGACGGCATCCTTCAGCCGCGTCGGGATGCGCATTGCGCGCTGCGAACGATCCGTCGCCTCGTCGGTCAGCCGCGAGAGCGTGACGAGGCGCTTGTCCAACCTCGCCACCTGCACCTCGGCCCTGATCGCCCGCTGCTCCGCGGCGTCGGCGCGCCGCTGGGCCGCCTCGAGGGTCCTCTCCGCCTCGTCCAGGCGTCGGCTGAGCTGGGAGAGCTGCTCCTGGGTCGCCTTCTGACGCTTGGTGGCCTCCCGACGGATCGCCGACTGCGCCTGCTTGCGTCGCACGTCCCGGTCCTGCAGCACGGCATGGCGCTGCGTCGCCTCCGGGGACTCAGCGGTCCACGTCGGCCGCACCACGGGCTGGAACGAGGTGCCCTCGATCCGCCGTTCGTACGCCGCCAGGGCTGCCTCCTGGCCTGGGTCGTAGATGTGCTGGAAGCCGTTGTCGTGGATGAAGTCGCTGAGGATCCCGAACCTCTCGGCATGACCGCGGTTGAACTCGGTGAAATCGGCGTGGGCGTACAGCTCCTCCACCGATCTCGGATCGTGCTCGCCGTCGCGGATCACATAAGGGATGCCATGGTGCTGCGCCAGCTCGAGGGTGCGCGAGTCATGGGCAAGCATCACGCTGGGGGTGCCGCCCAGCACAGCGGCGATGTTGCCGTGGGCTCGCGCACCGAAGGAGAACTTCATCTGCGACATCCGCTCGATCCACGGGTAGGCGTCGATGAACATCTCCGCCCGCGCAGAGGTGAACTGCGGGTGGTTCCTGTCCAGCGGCAGCCGCGGATCGGAGCCGGCGTAGGGATCGGTGGCCCAGAGCATGAGCCCGAGCGAACCGTGCTCCTGGGCCATGTAAGTGGAGCGATAGCGGCGCTCCGCATCCTCGATGAGGTCCTGGCCGAAGGGGTCCTTGGTCTCCAGGTTGTACGCGATCTGCGCACCGCGCTCGAGCGTCCCGGGCACCTCGACCCGGTGCCCGGGCCCGTGGAGCGCGAGCGAGGGACACCCGACGACGACCACGTCGTGGAAGCCCAGGGAGCGCAGGTAGTCCGCCGTCTTCTCGCCCCGCACCGACAGGGCGCTGGACCCGTTCAGCACAGCTCGCGCGAAGCGCTTCACCGTCGGCTCCATGGCCTTGAGCGCCGCGGGGTCACCGTCCAGTGGGAGCTGCGCGCCCCCCGAGAGCATCAGGAACGGGATCTTCAGGCGTTCGAGGAACTCCGCGGTCCGCAGGAGCTGGCCCTCGAACTCGGGACGGAAGGCGTTGGCCAGGGGCAGGATGAATCCGTCGTACTCGTCGTTCACCGCATCGGCCATCTTCGCGGTGATGCGGTAGTAGTTCGCGTCGACCTCCGTGTCCCGCGTGGAGAAGAGCTTGTGCGCCGCGGCCCCGTAGATGAGATTCCCGCTGTTGGTCCCGAGCAGGTTCCGGTCCAGCGTGTGAAAGGCGTCGACGACGTCGAACGGCGTCTTGCCGAGCCGCATCAGGTATCGGGTGGTCATGGACTCGCTCTCTCTGGGATCGGAACGCGGACGGCCACGACGGGGCCGAGAGGGATCCCTGACGCCGAGGCTACTGGGCGGGGCAGGGCCACAGGTGGCCTTTGGGAGAACGGCCCCCGCCCATCCCACCTGTGAGGCACGAGACGCGCAGGCCCCCTTGCTCCGAAGTTGCATTACTGCAAAACTGCACTGGTGCAAACAGTTGAGCCCGGTCTTCGCCAGCGGCAGCGTCTCGAGACGCTCCGCAGTCTCCATCTGGCCGCCTCCGAGCTGGCCGAGGAGGGCGGCCTCGCCGCGGCGACGGTCGACGCGATCGCCGATCGCGCCGGGGTCTCCCGCCGGACGTTCTTCAACTACTTCGCCAGCAAAGAGGACGCGATCCTCGGGCTGATCCCGCCGCGCGTGCCCGACGAGGTCCCCGAGCCCTCCTCTGAGCAGGCTGCGGGCACCGACGATCTCCGTCGCGCCGTGCACCTGCTCGCCGTCACCGCCCGCTCCTCACGCATGACCGAGGGCGGCTACGCCCGGCGCCGTGAGCTCGTGGACCGCTTCCCCGAGTTCAACCACCGCCTCAAGCGCCAGGCGCAGGAGATCCAGGAACTCGTGCTCGACCAGCTCACCGTGAACGACTCCCGGCTGGGAGAACGTGTCGAGGGACGCCTCGACCGAGCCCGGGCGCTCGTGCTGATGGCGGCCTCCATCATGCGGTTCGCCTATGAGAGCGATCCCCGAATCCTCGAGGAGGAGAACCTCTCCGCCTTCGACCACTCGACCTCCGTCTTCCGTTCGCTCCTGAAAGAAGTTCGATGACAACTCGCGCTGATACCTCCGCGCGGCCGCACTCCCCCACCGAGGAGTCGACCCCCTCGACGAAGACGATCGTCCTGCTCTTCGTCGGCCTCATGGTGACCATGCTGATGGCCTCCCTCTCGCAGACGATCCTCTCCACCGCGCTGCCCACGATCGTGGGCCAGCTCGGCGGCGTCGAGCAGATGACCTGGGTGATCACCGGCTACATCCTCGCCTCGACCGTGATGATGCCCGTCTACGGGCGCGTCAGCGACCTGTTCGGCCGCAAGCCCGTGCTGATCGGCGCGGTGCTGCTGTTCATGATCGGCTCCGTCGTCGGCGGGCTGTGCAACAGCATGGCGCTGCTGATCGTGGCCCGCATCATCCAGGGCCTCGGCGGCGGCGGTCTGATGATCCTCTCGCAGTCCGCGATCGCGGAAGTGGTCCCGGCGCGTGAGCGCGGCAAGTACATGGGCGTCATGGGCGCGGTGTTCGCCGTCTCCTCCGTCGCCGGTCCTCTGGTGGGCGGCTGGCTCACCGAGGGTCCGGGCTGGCGCTGGGCGTTCTGGCTGAACCTCCCCCTCGGCGTGCTCGCGATCGTCGCGATCGTCCTGTTCCTGCACCTGCCCGCACCGATCCGCACCCAGCGACCCACGATCGACTACCTCGGCATGATGCTCATCGCCGCCGCGACCGTCGCGGTCGTGCTCGTGTGCACCTGGGGCGGCAGCCAGTACGCCTGGTTCTCCCCGCAGATCATGGGGCTCCTCGCCGCCGCGCTCGTGCTCGGTGCGCTCTTCATCCGGGTCGAGGCCACGGCCTCGCAGCCCGTCATCCCGCTGGGCCTGTTCAGGAACCGCAGCTTCGTGCTGGCCACCATCTCGGGGCTGCTCACCGGCGTCGCGATGTTCGGCGTGCTCAGCTACATGCCCACCTACATCCAGATGGTCGCCGGCGTGGACGCCACCGTGGCCGGCCTGCTCATGATCCCGATGATGGGCGGCCTGCTCATCTCCTCGATCGTCTCCGGGCAGCTGGTCACCCGCACCGGCCGCTACAAGATCTTCCCGCTCATCGGCTCGGCGATCATGGCCGTGGCGCTGTATCTGATCTCCACCATGACCCTCGAGACCAGCAACGTCGTGATGTGCATCTACATCGGCATCTTCGGCATCGGTCTGGGCCTCGGCCAGCAGATCCTGATGCTCATCGTCCAGGACGCGTTCCCGGTGCGGATCCTCGGCACCGCCACCGCCTCCTTCAACTACTTCAAGCAGGTCGGCGCCACCATCGGCTCGGCCATCGTGGGCGCTGTCTTCGCCTCCCGCCTGGCGACCCTACTCACCGAGAACCTCTCGACGGTCGCCCAGCCGTCCGATGCCCCCGGTGGGGCCCTCGACGTGAACGGGCTGACCCCGGCCGCCGTCGCGGAGATGCCCGATGCGTTCCGCATCCCGATCATCAGCTCGTACAACGAGGCGCTGCTCCCGATCGTGCAGTGGCTCATCCCGGTCGCCCTCGCCGTCGTGGTGGTCATGCTCTTCGTGAAGGAGAAGGCGCTGTCGACCAGCATCGACCGCTCCGTGGACGAGTCCACGGTGGTGGGCACCGGTGACGGGTCCGCCCTCGCGGCCTCGGCGCTCACCGAAGCCACCGTCGAGGATGCCGAGACCCCGCACGGGCACGACGAGCACGAGACCGGGAGCATCTCCGGCGACAAGGTCCCGGCGACCTCCGGCAGCTGACCTCCGGCAGTCCTCTGCTCACTCTCGCGCCCTGATCGGCGGGAGCGTCCCCTCATGGACGCTCCCGCCGATCAGTGCGAGGAGGCCCTGCGTCCACACCGATCCCGCCCGGTCGCCACTCGTCCCTGCCGACGAATACAGTGGCCACCATGGATTCCCCGCGCGCCGCCGACCCGATCTCCGCCCTCCGCGAGGGCGACGCAGCGCCGACGGACGCCGGTCAGGACGCCGCGCTCCAGATCCTCTCGACCGTCTTCGGGTACGACTCCTTCCGGGGAGAACAGGCCGAGATCATCGCGCAGGTCGCCGGCGGCGGGGACGCCGTGGTGCTGATGCCCACCGGCGGCGGCAAGTCGCTCTGCTATCAGATCCCGGCGCTGCTGCGACATGGCACGGGGATCGTCGTCTCCCCGCTGATCGCGCTCATGTCCGATCAGGTCGCCGCGCTCGAGGCCGTCGGCATCCGTGCCGCCTTCCTGAACTCCACGCTCGAGCGGCACGAGGCCCAGGCCGTCGAGCAGCAGCTGCTGGCCGGCGAGATCGATCTGCTCTACATGGCCCCGGAGCGCCTCGTGCTCCCCCGCACCATCGACCTGCTGCAGCGTGCCCAGCTCTCCCTCGTCGCGATCGACGAGGCGCACTGCGTCTCCCAGTGGGGCCACGACTTCCGCCCCGACTACATGGGCCTGTCGGTGCTGGCCGACGCCTTCCCGGACGTGCCCCGGATCGCGCTGACGGCGACGGCCACCGAGGCCACCCACCGCGAGCTCACCGAACGCCTGCGCATGGAGGACGCGAAGCACTTCGTCTCCAGCTTCGACCGCCCCAACATCCAGTACCGGATCGAACCCAAGGCCTCCCCGCGCGAGCAGCTGCTGAAGCTGATCACCGCCGAGCACGAGGGTGAGTCCGGCATCGTGTACTGCCTCTCGCGCAAGAGCGTCGAGACGACGGCGGCCTGGCTCTCCGAGCGCGGGATCCCGGCCCTCCCGTATCACGCGGGCCTCGACGCCCGCGTGCGCCAGGACCATCAGGAGCGGTTCCTGCGCGCCGAGGGCCTGATCATCGTGGCGACCATCGCCTTCGGCATGGGCATCGACAAGCCCGACGTGCGCTTCGTGGCGCACCTGGACCTGCCCAAGTCCATCGAGGGCTACTACCAGGAGACCGGCCGTGCGGGGCGCGATGGACAGCCGTCGACCGCCTGGATGGCCTACGGCCTGGGCGACATGGTCAGCCAGCGCAAGTTCATCGACTCCGGCGAGGGCAACGAGGGCTTCAAGCGCAACGCCCGGTCGCATCTGGACGCGATGCTCGCCCTGTGCGAGACGGTCTCCTGCCGGCGCGTGCAACTGCTGCGCTACTTCGGACAGGACTCCGAGGCCTGCGGCAACTGCGACATCTGCCTGAGCCCCCCGCAGACCTGGGACGCGACCGTGCCCGCGCAGAAGCTGCTCTCGGCGCTGATCCGCCTGGACCGCGAGCGCGGCCAGAAGTTCGGTTCCGGCCAGATCATCGAGGTGCTGCTGGGGCGCGAGAACGACCGCTCGCGCCAGTCCCGGCACGAGGAGCTGAGCGTCTGGGGCATCGGCGCGGAGCTGAGCGAGAAGGAATGGCGCTCGGTGATGCGCCAGCTGATGGCGCGCGGCATCGTCGATGCCGAAGGCGACTACGGGGTGCTCGTCCCGGGGTCACAGGCCGGCCCGGTGCTGCGCAGCGAGGCCGCCGTCGAGCTCGCCGTGGATCGCAGCCCGGCGAAGGCCACCCGCGCGCGACCGTCCCGGAGCGGCGGCGCGGGCGGTTCACGCGCCGCCGACGGGCTGGAGATCGCCGAGCGCGAGCGCTTCGAGGCCCTGCGCACCTGGCGCACCGCTGTCGCGAAGGAGAAGCAGATCCCCCCGTACATGGTGTTCTCCGACGCCACACTCGTCGCGATCGTCCAGTCCCGGCCCGCATCGACCGGTGCGCTCAGCGGCATTAGCGGCGTCGGGGCGAAGAAGCTCGCGGAGTACGGAGATGCCGTGCTGGAGGCCCTCGGCGTGTAGATCGTTCGACACGCGACGGTCTCGATCCGGCATCGATACCCGTACCAGAACCGGATCCGGATATCCTGGGCCCTTCCGTCAGCGAAGTCCCAGGAGTTCCCCGTGTCACAGCCCCCCTCCTCGATGCCCCAGTACGGCGGCCCGATGTCGACCCCGCCGTCATCCCCGATGCCGCCCCCGCCGCCGAAGAAGAAGCGCACCGGCCTGATCATCGGCATCGTCGCGGGAGCGCTCTTCCTCATCATCGCGGTGCTCGTGGTGATCGCCCTGATCATCTTCTTCGCCGTACGCGGAGGCGGAGGGGACACCACGGGCGGCGGAGGCGACGGAGGCGGCGGAGGCGACAAGTCCGCCACCCCGGAGGAGCAGGCCACGACCCTGGTCACCGACTACATGGACGCCCTGGTCGCCGGGGACTCCACCACGGCGTTCGAGCTCGTGGCGGACCCCAGCCCGAGCGACGAGATGCTGCCCGCAGCGGCCTATGACGCAGCGCTCGCGGCCGCCCCGATCGCCGACGTCGCCGTGGAGGCTCCCGTGATGGACCCCGACGGCATGGACGGCACCGTGCCGGTGTCGTTCACCGTGGGCGGCGAGGCGACCACCTACGAGTTCTCCGTGAGCGACTACGACTCCGACGAGGTCCTCGAGCTGAGCTCCCCCATGTGGGCCAGCTACTCGCCGGATTCCCTGGCCGGCCTCGGCGCGACGATCAACGGCGAGGAGCTGCCCACCGATGTCAGCATCGCGATGCTGCCGGGCTCCTACGAGATCGCCCTCGGGGTGGAGGGCTTCGCCCCGTCGACCGACGAGCCGTTGGTGTACACCGACTACGACTCCGACATCGAGTGGCCCGAGGCGACGCTGACCGAGGACGGCCTGACGACCTTCCGCGCCGCGGTGCAGAAGTCCGTCGACGCCTGCATCGCCCAGGACACCCTGAAGGCTGGCTGCGGCATCGGGGAGCTCCCCGCTACGACCGATGACGGTTACACCCTCACCGACGGCACCGTGAAGCGCACCCTCCCCGAGGACGCGCAGCGCACCATCGACAAGATGACGGCGACGCCCAGCTATGACGAGCCCACCTTCGTCGAGGGCGAGTACATCGGCACCATCGACACCAAGATGGAGTGCGAGAAGGACGGCCAGAAGGGCACCTGCGAGATGTGGCTGGGCGGCGGACTCGGCACTCCCTCCGTGGACATGGCAGATCCCAAGCACCCCGTCACCTGGAGCTGACCGAGAGCGGCGCAGCATCGAGCACCACCCCGGAGCGGACCAGCACCTCGTGCTGGTCCGCTCCGCTGTGTCCCGCGGTGCTTCCCGCAGTGCTCCCTGTGCCTGAACCGTCGCAGCCCTGCGGCACACTGGGCGCATGATCCTCGAGCCCTCCGACGACGCCCCTCCCGCGGACTCCCCCGAGCACCGCTGGGAGCGCGGCACCTGCCCACGCTGCGGCGGCGGCCAGGTGCGCCACCGCGTCATCGGCATGCCCGTCGCCGGGGCAATGGAGTCGTCCCCGTCCTGGGTGGTCTGGGCGGGATGCACGGGATTCGACCCGGACCGTGAGTGCCACGACTGCGAGCACTCCTGGTGGGCTGCCGACGTGGGCTTCGCCGAGGAGCCCGAGGCCTGGACCGATGGCCTGACCGGCGAGGAGGAGCCCGAGGACCCGGCGCCTCTGCGGGTGGTCGGCGCGGTCATCGTGCGCGGCGACCGGATCCTCGCCGCCCGGCGCCGCCCCGGGAAGAGCGCCGCCGGCCGCTGGGAGTTCCCCGGCGGCAAGATCGAGCCGGGCGAGTCCCCGCAGCAGGCGCTGCTCCGCGAGCTGCGCGAAGAGCTCGGCGTCGAGGCGACGGTGGGATGGCTGATCGGCCGCGGGGAGGCCGACGCCGGCGACCGGGACCTGCACCTCGACTGCTACTGGGTGCGTCTGGACGACGAGGGTCCCCTCGCCAGCACCGATCACGATCAGCTCGAATGGGTCCCCCGCGAGGAGCTCGCGCGCAGAGACTGGGCCGACGCCGACGTGCCGGTCCTCGCCCGGATCCTCGACGGGGCCGAGCCGCGGTTCGGCCGCGGCTGATGGTGCGACCTCACGCGCGGCGGCTCGTGCTCAGCTGGTCCGGAGCAGCTCGCGCAGCAGCTCCGACTCCCCCTCCCCACCCGGGCGCTGCAGCGCCGTGCGGAATGCCGGGACGGCCCGGTCGTGCTCGCCCAGGCGGCTGAGCAGCTCGCCACGGATGACATGGAACGGGCGGTGCGCGTCGAGCTCCGCGGCGAGCGGCTCGAGGTCGGCGAGGGCGACGGCCGCCCCGTCGGCCTCGGAGATCGCGACCACACGAGCGAGCTGCACGATCGCCGTGGGCCAATGCGCCAGCAGGATGTCATAGAGCTCGACCACCTCGCGCCAGTCGATGTCCTCATGGCGCGTGGGCACGGCGACGCATGCGGCGATCGCGCCCTGGAGCAGGTAGGGGCCGCGCCCGCCCTGAGCGAGGGCGCCGACCACGACGCGATCCGCACGATCGATCAGGCTGCGGTCCCACTGCGTGCGATCTTGCTCCGCCAGCGCGACCGGACGGCCCCGATCGTCGGTTCGGGTGGAGGCGCGCGCCCGCAGCAGCAGGGCCTGGGCGAGCAGCCCGCGCGGCTCGGTCTGCGCCGGCAGCAGGTCCACCAGCACCTCCAGCGTGTGCACCACGGTGTCGAGCACTGCGGTTCGCGCGTCGGGCGGCTCCTGGGCCGACTCCGGGGTCCCCTCTGGGGCCGCTTCCGGGGGTGGCTCCTCGGAATCCGACCCGGTGGCCAGCAGCACCGAGAGCACGTCCAGCACATCGACGAGCCGGGCCTCGAGCTCCTCTGCCGGTGGGACGCGGCACGGGATGCGGCTGAGACGGATGCGCTTCTTCGCCCGGGTCAGCCGGGCCGCCATCGTGGAGGTCTGCACGAGGAACGCGGCAGCGATCTGCTCCGTGCTGAGCCCGCCCACGAGGCGCAGGGTCAGGGCGATGCGCGCGGTGGGGGCCAGCGCGGGATGAGCCGCCAGGAAGATCAGCCGCATCCGTTCATCGAGCACGACAGGCGCGGCTTCGTCCTGGATCCGTCGATCATCCTCAGAGCCGTCGCCGCCGCTGCCGGCGTCGTCCCACACCAGCAGGGGCAGCTTGCGCTGGAGGGTCTGTGCCCGCCGCATCGCATCGAGCGCACGACGACGGGCCGCCGTGGTCAGCCAGCCGGCCGGGTTCTCGGGGACACCATCGCGCTCCCAGGCCTCGAGCGCCTGCGAATAGGCCTCCTGCACGCTGTCCTCGGCGAGGTCGAGATCGCGCGTCAGCCCGACCGTCGCCGCGAGCACCGTACCCCAGTGGGCACGGTGCGCCGCCGCGACGGCCCCCACGACGTCGCGGTCGCTCACGCAGGGTCGTTCCCGGGCGCGTCGGCCTCACCGGCGCTCATGGGGCGCACCTCGACGCCGCCACCCTGGCGGAGGATCGGGTTGCGCCTGGCCACGGCGATCGCGGCGTCCAGATCGGGCACCTCGATCACGTAGAAGCCGACGATCACCTCGTTGACCTCGACGAAGGGTCCGTCCACGAGGCTGTCGGCACGGATCGACGTCGTCGCGTCGTGGTCCGCGAGCGGGCTGCCGAAGACCATCACGCCCTCGTCCAGCAGCTCCTTGCCGTGGGCGTCGTGCTCAGCCATCTGCGACGCCAGCACCTCGGGGTCGGTCGTGGCCTGATCGGTGGGGTGGTACAGGAACACGGTGTAGCGGGCCATCTGGATCATCCTCCTCGCGGGGCGGCGTCTCTCGCCGTCCTCTCCCTGTTGTCGAACGGGCTCCGCAGAATCGACAGGGCCCTGTGCAGGCGCTCAGCGCACTCCGTCGGGGAACGCGGACGGTTCGCCCGGCTGCGCGGTCGGATCGAGGTCGATGCCGTAGTCCGCGGCGAAGCGCAGCTCGGTCCCGGCGTAGACCTCCTCGGCGTTCTCGTCGAGATGGAACACGCGGGCTCCGCGCAGGCGGTGGTCCTCGGCGCCGCCCGCACCGTAGGTGCCGAACCCGGTGCCGGGACCGTAGCCGAGCTGGATCCCGTAGTAGTTCCCGACGTAGGTGTTGATGTGGTCATGGCCCACGAAGAGGCCCTTCACATCGCCGCGCTGCTGCATCGCGGCGAACATGCCGGAGTTGAACGGACCGGGGCACTCGTCCTCGTTCCGCTCCCCCACGAGGGAGTGCTTCTCCACGGCGCGGGCATGATCCGCCTCGGTGCGTGAATCGACGCTCGCGAACCACATGAAGCGGTGCTCCCACAGGGCGATGTGCTGGAACACCAGCCCGGGGACCACGGCGGAGTTCGTCCGCTCGAGCTCCTCCGAGGACCGCAGGTACCACTGGATCTGGTCGGGGCGCAGCCAGTCCCAGTCGGGGTAGCCCTCGAAGTCCTGGCCGGCGATCTCCTCGGGGGCGTAGCGGCCGGAGTCCAGCAACCACAGGGCGAAGGCATCGGAGCCGCCCTTGCCCGTGCCCGCCGCGGAGCTGACGGTGAGCACCTGGTTACCGCTGCCGGTGATGTCCTTCGCCCCGGGCGTGTTCACGTTGTGGGGGTATCGGGCGACGAAGTCCAGGTAGCCCTGCTCGTCCAGGCCGGTCGTCGCCGTGGAGTCCTCGTCGTGGTTGCCGAAGGTGATCGCCCAGGCGATGCCGCGGTCCTCCATCGGCCGCACGACGTTGTTGATCGCCTGCTTCGCCTCGAGCTCGGTGGTGGGCGAGCCGTCGATGACATCGCCGTTGATGACCACGAAGTCCGGCTGCACGTCGTCGAGCACGGCCTCCTGCAGGGCGATGGTGCGCACGTCGGTGCGATAGCCGTCCTGGGTGTCGTTGAACTGGACGACGGTGAACGTGCCGTCGTCGCGGAATCTCAGATCACCGCGCACGATGCCCTCCTTCGGGTTCCTGCCGTGCCCGCCCTTCGTGGGCGCTGCCGAGGCGGCACCCATCATGCCTGCTGCGGCGAGTCCTGTCGCGGTCATCGTCGAAGCTCGCAGCAGCGAGCGACGCGACGGGGCGGAGCCGAGCGACGAGTCAGCGGTGCCTTGGGGCCCTTGCGGGCCGTGGGAGCCGTGGGAGCCGTGGGCATCGTGGAGGGAGTCGCGGGAGGAATCGCGCGCAGTCATCGTGGCCGCCGTTCGGATCGGGG
Organism: Brachybacterium tyrofermentans; assembly: GCF_039526165.1. Lineage (NCBI taxonomy): Bacteria > Bacillati > Actinomycetota > Actinomycetes > Micrococcales > Dermabacteraceae > Brachybacterium > Brachybacterium tyrofermentans. The sequence goes on along the minus strand of NZ_BAAAIR010000050.1, from coordinate 176,494 downwards.
AGAGGGCCGTGCCAGGCAAGCACAGCGACGGGGCCGCCGCCGGTCGGCACGGACTCCGTGCCGGGAAGGGACCGTGAACGACGGGTGAACCGTCTCGTGCACGGCCCTCAGGAGCGCACGACGCGTCGGCCGACGCGGGCCAGCAGCGCCTCGAGCGGCCCGCGTCCGCCCCGTGCGGTGAGCATCGCGCCGAGCCCGACGGTGAGTGTCAGGTGCACCGCGAGAATCCCGAGCCCGGCGACGTACCAGGGCATCGAGGTCAGATCTCCGCTCGACACCAGCACCGCGGTGATGAGCGCGACGCTGGTGAGCGCCACGTGGATCACGTACAGGGTCAGCGGCGCCGCTCCGGCGCTGGGCAGGATCCGGGCGGGCCGGCCCACGAGATGCTGTCCCGGCGGGAGCAGCCCGATCGCGACGGCGATCAGCGCCACCGCGACCCCGCCCGTGGCGAGCATGTCGCCCAGCGTGCCGGTGTGGGGCGCGGCCTGGTACCAGGTGCCCGGGGTCGTCGCACCGAGTGCCCCGGCCACCAGCGGCAGGACGTACCCGATCACGGCGGCGACGGTGCCGCTCGCCGCGGCGAGGCCGGCGGCCCGCCAGGTCCGCCCGCTCTGCCGGGCACGCAGCAGGCATCGCATGAGCACCATCCCGAGCAGCAGGTACAGCACCCAGGTGATCAGCGGGTACTGGCCGGTGAGCGCGATCCCGCGCAGCACTGTCAGCGGTTCCCCGAGACTCAGCAGGGTCACGGTCCCGAACTCGACGGGACCCGGGACGCTCTGGGCGAGAGGGTGCCCGCCCACCGCGAGCACCGCGATGAGCGGCACGAGAAGAGGGGTGGGCACCAGCAGCAGGGGCGCCGTGATCATCATCGCCAGGCCGAACGGCACCAGCACCACCATCACCGCCGTGGGCAGCAGCTCCAGCAGCAGACCGATCAGGGCCACGCAGGCGCCGCGCACCATGACGGAGGCGACGGCGCCGCGACGATCACCGCGCTCCAGCCGGCGCCGCGTGGCGAGCACGAGGCTGCAGCCGCCGATCACGGCGAAGAGCGTCGAGGAGGGACCTTCGGTCAGCACATGGGCGACCCGGGCGAGCGAACCCTGGATCCCGCCGGCATCGGGCATCAGCGCCAGCGGCGCCAGCAGGTGGGCGGTCATCATCCCGATGATCGCGAGCAGGCGCACCAGATCGAGCGCCTCGATCCGGTCCGACGCAGGGCCGGGGTCGTGCGCCGAGTCAGGGCTGGCTCCGGCCACGGGGTCGACTGTGGTCGCGGGCGCGGGCGCTGTCCCGAGCACCGTCGTCGATCGGTCTCCGACGACGGGGTCCGGTTCCGGGAGGCAGGAGGTCGATGTCATGCCTCCAGGTTTCCGTGCGCGGCGGCAGAGCACGTCGGAGCACGGGTCGACCCCGGATCCTCCTCGGGGAGGAGTGCCGGGGAAGGACGTGGTCCCTCCGTCGGACCCGCCGTCCCCGCTGTCCCGACCGGCTCAGCCGGTCCGCACCGTGTCCAGCACGATCGACTCGTCGCCGACCTCGGTGCAGGTGAAGGTGGTGCTCTCGAGGGTGAAGCTCTCCCCCGCGGCGCAGACGGGTTCCTCACCGCCCACCTGGAGGGTCGCCGTGCCGCCCTCCGTGGCCTCGACCAGTCGTATCCGTTCTGTCGCCCCGTTGTTCTCGGTTCCCTCGCCGGCGTCCAGCGGGCGCGGCAGCTCGTAGAACTTCGTGCCGGAGATCTCGATATGGCAGCTCGAGTCCGTCTCGCAGGTGGAGCTCCATCGGTCACAGGCCGCGAGCGGGATGGTGAGCCCGACGATGGTGAGTGCGAGCAGCACCTGGCGCGGCCTGCGTCGACGACTGATCCGGGTTCCAGTGCTCAAGCTCGCTCTCCTGCTCGCTCTCGTGCTCGTCCTGCATCGGCTCGTGCCACCGTAGCGGGCATCCGCGCCGGACGGCGATGGAGAGGACTCCCCGTTCGCCGCCCCGGGCGCTCATCGTCGGAGCGACCGCTGCGTTCAGCCCTCGCGGACGGTGTCCAGCACGATCGAGTCGTCGCCGACCTCGGTGCAGGTGATGGTCGTGTCCACGATGGTGAAGCTCTCGCCGGCGGCGCAGACGTGCTCCTCGCCCCCGATGACCAGCGTCGCGGTTCCTCCGTCGGTGGCCTCATGGATCGAGATCCGATCCGGACGCCACTTGCTGTTGTCGACCCCTTCGTCCGCGTCCAGCGGACGCGGCATCTCATAGGCTTTGTTCAGGCCCGATATCTCGATGTGGCAGCTCGAATCGACATCGCACTTAGAGCTCCAGCGGTCGCAGGCCGCGAGCGGGAGCGTCATGGCGATGATCCCCAGTGCGAGGACTGCGTGCCGCATCCTCCGTCGGGCGATGCCGGGCATCCGGTTCTGCATGTCTCTCCCTGGTGTCGTCGATCGTGACCGCGTGTCCGATCGCGAGGACTGCACCGGTGCGGCGGGGGAACTGCTCCTCCCCCGCCGCGTCGGGCCCACGGATCGTCCCTCCGCTCAGCCCGTCGTGCCGGTTCCCCATTCACGCTGGAAGGCCTTGCGTCGCGTCGCCTGCTCCACGGGATCCGGCACCGGGAGCGAGGCGATCAGCTTGCGGGTGTACTCGTGCTGAGGGCGCTGCAGCACGTCGGGCCCGTGGCCGTCCTCGACCAGCTCGCCGCGCAGCAGCACGCCGATCCGGTGGGCGAGGGAATCGACCACGGCCAGGTCGTGGCTGATGAACAGCGCCGCGAAGCCCAATCGGGCCTGCAGCTCCCGGAACAGCTCGAGCACCGTGGCCTGCACGGAGACGTCCAGGGCACTGGTCGGCTCGTCGGCGATCAGCAGCTCCGGCTCGAGCACGAGCGCTCGGGCCAGGGAGATGCGCTGGCGCTGGCCTCCGGAGAGCTCGTGCGGGTATCTCGTCGCGTAGGACGCGGGCAGCTCGACGGATTCGAGCAAGGTCCTCACCTGCCGGGAGCGGTCCCCCGCGGACTGCCGGGGCTCGTGGACGATCAGCGGCTCGGCGATGCATTCCTCGATCGTCAGGTGCGGGTTGAACGAGGTCGCCGGATCCTGGAACACGAAGCCGATGCGCCGGCGCACGGGCTTGAAGTCCTTCTCCCGCACCCCGTTCATCTCGTGCCCGAGCACCTGGAGGCTGCCTCCGGTGGCGCGTTCGAGACCCGCGATGGTACGGCCGATGGTGGTCTTGCCGGAGCCCGACTCCCCCACCAGCCCGTACACCTCACCGGCGCGGATCTGGAAGTCCACGCCCTTGACGGCGCGGAACGGGGCCCGGCCCAGCCTGCCGGGGTATTCGATGACGAGGTCCTTCGCGACCACCACGGGAGCGGCGTCCTCGATCACCTGCTGCTGCTCGCGGCTCAGCGCCGTCCAGGCGGAGTTCCGTCCCAGGTGCGGGACCGCGGCCAGCAGCTTGCGGGTGTACTCCTCGCGCGGGCTGGCGAACAGCTCCTTCACCCCGGCCCGTTCGATGATGGAGCCGCGATACATGACCGCCACGGAATCGGCGAGGTCGGCGACCACGCCCATGTTGTGCGTGATGATGATGACCGAGGTGCCGAAGCGGTCGCGCACATCGCGCAGGAGCTCCAGGATCTCCGCCTGCACGGTCACGTCGAGCGCGGTGGTGGGCTCGTCGGCGACGATCAGCTCGGCGCCGAGCGCGAGCGCCATGGCGATCATGATGCGCTGCTTCTGGCCGCCGGAGAACTCGTGCGGGTAACGGTCGATGCGCTCGGCCGGATCGGGGATCCCCACCGACTCGAGCGCCGCGATCGCCTCGGCGCGGATCTCCTTGCGGGTGATCTTCGGCCGGTGGGCCTTCAAGCCCTCCCCGAGCTGCCACCAGATGGGGAACACCGGGTTCATGGCGCTCGAGGGCTCCTGGAAGATCATCGAGACGTCCTCGCCCCGCAGCGCCCGCAGGCGCTTCCCGCTCAGCCCCACCACGTCGGTCCCGGAGACGAGGATCGCCCCGGAGTCCTCCGCCGTCTCGGGCAGCAGCCCGAGGATGGAACGGGCGGTCACGGACTTGCCGGAGCCGGACTCGCCGACGATCGCGAGGATCTCCCCCGGCGCGACGCTCACGCTCACGCCGTCGACCGCGTGGACGTCGCCGCCGTCGGTCGCGAAATGGATGTCCAGGTCTGTGATCTCGAGCCGGGGAGTGCTCTGCGTGCCGGTCATGCCGTCACCTTCTTCCGCTGCGCGCGCGAGCGCTTCCTGCGGGTGCGCAGTCGCGGGTCGTTGAGATCGTTGATGGATTCGCCCACCAGGGTCACGCCGAGCACGGCGGCCACGATCGCGAGGCCCGGGAAGAGCCCGGTCCACCAGATCCCGCTGGTCGCATCGCTCATGGCCCGGTTGAGGTCGTAGCCCCATTCGGAGGCGCTGGTCGGCTCGATGCCGAAGCCCAGGAAGCCGAGGGCGGCCAGGGTGAGGATCGCCTCGGAGGAGTTGAGGGTGAAGATCAGCGGCAGGGTGCGGGTGGAGTTGCGCAGCAGGTGGGTGCCCATGATGCGGCGGTGCCCGGTGCCGATGACCTTGGCGGCCTCGACGAACGGCTCGGCCTTCAGCCGTACCACCTCGGCGCGGATCACCCGGAAGTACTGCGGCACGAACACGACGGTGATGGAGATCGCCGCGGCCATGATGCCGCCCCAGGCGCCGGACTGGCCGCCGGAGATCACGATCGACATGACGATCGCGAGCAGCAGCGAGGGGAAGGCGTAGATCGCGTCGGCCAGCATCACCAGCACACGATCCAGCCAGCCGCCCACGTAGCCGGACAGCAGCCCCAGCGCGACCCCCAGGAACAGGGACGCGATGACGGCGCACACCATCACGGCGACCGCGGTGCGGGTCCCCCAGATCACGCGGGAGAGCACGTCGAAGCCGGTCACCGTGGTGCCCAGCAGGTGCTGGGCCGACGGGGGCTGCTGACCACCGAACTTCACACCGTCGGCCCCGGTGGCGGCGAAGCCGTAGGGGGCGAGCAACGGGGCGAACAGGGCCGTCAGCAGCAGGCCGACGACGAGCACGACACCGGTGATGAGCATTCCCCGCTGGAGGCCGACGCTGCGACGCAGATGGCTGACCACGGGAAGTCGGAAGTACCAGGGCGAGCGGGCCGTGGCCGCGACGGTCGCCGATTCCACCGCGAGGTCCGCGTCGGTGCCGTCGCCCTCCCCGGGCGGAACAGGGTTCGAGAGCGTCATGTCAGTACCTCACTCGGGGGTCGATGAGGGCGGCGACCACGTCGACCACGAAGTTGGACAGCGCGACGATGACCGCGAGCATCATGACGATGCCCTGCACCGCCACGTAGTCGCGGGCCTTCATGTACTCGGCGAGCATGTAGCCCAGTCCGTTCCACTCGAAGGTGGTCTCGGTGAGCACCGCGCCGCCCAGCATCATCGCGATCTGCATGCCCATCACGGTGACGATCGGGATCAGAGCGGGACGCAGGGCGTGGCGCGTGGTGAGCCGGGACTCGGAGACCCCGCGGGAGCGGGCGGAGTCGATGTACTGCATCTCCAGGGTGCCGATCATGTTCGTGCGCACCAGGCGCAGGAAGATCCCGCCGGTGAGCACGCCGAGCGCGATCGCCGGCAGCACCGCGTGCGACGCCACATCGATCAGCACGTCCACGCGGCCCAGCCGGAGCGCGTCGAGCAGGTAGAACGGGCTGGGGTTCAAGATCGAGCCCATGGTCAGCTCGCCGCGGGTCGAGATCCGCCCGGCGACCGGCAGCCATCCCAGGCCCGCGGAGAACACGAGCTTCAGCAGCAGGCCCACGAAGAACACGGGCGTGGCATAGCCGAGGATCGCGACGACCCGCAGCACGGCATCGGGCCAGCGATCGCGGGTGCGCGCCGCGATCATGCCCAGCGGCACGCCTGCGACGAGCGCCACGACCACGGCGTAGACGACCAGCTCGAAGGTGGCGCCGCCGTAGGTCGTGAGGATCTCGGTGACCGGGGTGCGATCCGTGTAGGACATGCCGAAGTCGCCCTGCAGCACGCCGCCGAGGTAGTCGAAGTACTGCACGATCAGGGGCCGGTCGTACCCTGCCTCGGCCCGCCGCTGCGCGAGCTGGTCAGGGGTGAGGCGGCCGCCGAGGGCCGCCGTGATCGGGTCGCCGGTGATCCTCATCAGGAAGAACACGACCGTCATCAGGATGAACACGGTCGGGATGATGAGGAGGAAGCGGACCAGGATGTAGCGGCCGAGACCCCCGCCGGACCGCTTGCGCCGGGGCGCAGGCGTGCTGGCGGGGGTGTTCTCGACCTCGGTGTCGAGGCCCGTGGTCACTTGCTGAGCGGGGCGAGGCGGAACTTGAACGAGGAGTCCAGGGTGACGCCCTGGACCTCGGACGTCGACACCGCGATCTGCGCGCCCTGCAGGAGCGGCAGGGTGGAGATCTCGTCGGCGACGATGTCCTGGATCTTCACGAACAGGGCCTCGCGCTCGGCGGGGTCCGCGGTGCCGCGCTGCTGGGCGATCAGATCGTTGACCTCGTCGTTGCTGTAGTGGTTCACCAGGAAGTTGTCGGTGAGGAAGAACGGCGTGAGGTAGTTGTCCGCGTCCGAGTAATCGGGGAACCAGCCCAGCTGGTACGCCGGGTAGACGTCGGTGGTGCGGTCCGTGGAGTACTGCACCCACTCGGTGGACTGCAGGTCCACGACGAACAGCTCCCCCTCCTCCAGCTGCGCCTTGACGGCGGCGTATTCGTCGCCCGAGGAGCTGCCGTAGTGATCGGGGTTGTACTGCAGGCTGAGCTTGACCGGGATCTCGACGCCCGCATCCTCGAGGCGCTGCTTGGCCTTGGCGGCGTCGGGGCCGCCCTTGCCGTCGCCGTAGAGGTCCTGGAACTGGGTCCCGTTGCCGGGCAGACCCTCGGGGATGTACGAGTACAGCGGGGTGTAGGTGTCCTTGTAGACGGAGGTCGCGATGGCCTGGCGGTCGATGAGGTCCGCGGCGGCCTGGCGCACGGCCTGCGACTTCTTCGGGTCGGCGTCCTCGGTCTTCGCACCGTAGGGCATGGTGTCGAAGTTGAACACGATGTAGCGGATCTCGCCGCCGGGGCCGTCGTGCACGGTGACCGCATCGTCCTTCGAGAGGTCCTCGATGTCGGTGGCCGAGAGGGAGCGCCACACGCAGTCGATATTGCCCTGCTGGATGTCGAGCTTCATGTTGTTCTGATCGGCGTAGTACGACATCGACACCTTCGCGGTGGTGGGGGCGCCGAACAGCCCCTTGTACCCCTCGAAGGCCTCGAAGGAGACCAGCTCGTTGAGCTTCCAGGTCGCGATCTGGTACGGCCCGCAGAAGGCCTTGCCGGAGACGATCTCGTCGTCGGGCAGCACCGCGTCGGCCGGGAACACGTCGGCGTCGACGATCGGGCCGGCCGGGCTGCACAGCACGTACGGGAACGTCTGGTCGCCCGGCTCCTTGAGGTGGAACTCGACGGTCAGGTCGTCGACCGCCTCGACCTTCTCGAGGTTCCCCAGCAGGCTCGACGGGCCGTTGGGGTCGGCGATCTTGAGCTGACGGTCGAAGGTGTGCTTGACGTCCTCGCTGGTGAGCTCGTTGCCGTTGGCGAAGGTGAGACCCTCCTGCAGGGTCACGGTGTAGATGTTGTCGCTCGTGAACTCGGCGGACTCGGCGAGGTCGGGCTCGGGCTTGCCGTCCTCGGAGCCGATCTTCGTGTTCATGAGGTAGCCGTAGACCTGCGTCCACACGGTCGAGGAACCGTTGTCATAGGCAGCGGCCGGGTCGAGCGCGGTGACCTTGTCGGTGGTGCCGACGGTCAGGGCGCCCTCGGCGTCACCACCGCCGCCGCTCCCGCCGCCGTCGTCCGTGGTCTTGGCGCAGGCCGACAGCAGCACGGGGATCCCCGCCAGGGACAGCAGAACTGTGCGTCGCTTGGGGGTGAAAGCGGCATCGAACATGGGTTCCTCCAGAGGGCAGGCCGGTGCACGGGTCACGGCACTGTGACGGATCGACGCGGCTCCATGTGGCGGAGCACACGCATGGTGTGGCCTGCAACCTAACAGCGTTGCCCGCCCACCCCGCATTCCTGGACGGTTTCCGGGGGCCTGTTGCGCAATCGTGACGGAGCCGGGCACCCCGCGCCGCGATCCTGTGCCTCGCGGCGCGGGACTGACAGCACCGGACTGACAGCACGGGGCTGACCGCACACGACCTGCTGGCCTACGATCCGACCATGATGACCCCCGCACGGGTTCAGCCCTCGTCCGCCCTCCTCACCCCCGGGGCGACGCTCGAGAAGGTCGCCACCGGCGCCACCTGGGCCGAGGGCCCGGTCTGGCTGCCCCAGCGCCGGGCCGTGCGCTTCAGCGACATCCACACGAACCGGATCCTCGAGTACTCGGAGGAGACCGGTGAGCTGACCGTGTTCAGCGATGCCGCGGAGCACACCAACGGCCGCACCCTGGATCTGCGCGGCCGGGTCGTGGAGTGCTCCCACGGGCGCCGCGCCGTGCAGCGCGATGCTGCCGTCGGCCCCGGTGACGAGCATTCTCCGACCACGCTCGTCGACCGGTTCGGCGCCGTCCGCCTGAACTCTCCGAACGATGTGGTCGTCGCCTCCGACGGGGCGATCTGGTTCACCGACCCGGCCTACGGCATCAAGCGGCCCGTCGAGGGGCACGCCGGCGAGGAGGAGTACGGGGATCGCTATGTGTTCCGCTTCGACGAGTCCACCGGCGCCCTCACTCCCGTGGTGATCGACATCGAGGCACCCAACGGGCTCGCCTTCTCGCCCGACGAGTCCCTGCTCTACGTCGCGGACTCCTCGCTGTCCCCGGCGGACCCCGACGTCGAAGGCACCGAGCGGCCGCGCGGTCGCGCGATCCACGTGTACGACGTCGTCGAGGGGCGCCATGCGAAGAACGGGCGGAGCCTGGTCGAGGTCACCCCCGGCCTGCCCGACGGGATCCGGGTGGACGTCGCGGGCCGGATCTGGAGCTCGAGCCTGTCCGGGGTGCAGGTGTTCTCCCCCGACGGCGAGCGCCTGCTGGACCTGCCCGTGCCGGAGAAGACCGCGAACCTGTGCTTCGGCGGGGAGGACGGGAGCACGCTCTACATCGTCGCGACGTCGAGCCTGTACCGGATCCGCACCACCACCCGGGATGCCAGCGCGACGGCACCGGGGCCCGCGGCCTCATGATCGAGGTCGGCGCGAACCCGAGCAGTCTCTTCACCCGGAAGCTGATCGCCCTCAGCGCGCTGACACTCGTTCTCCTCGGCGTGGGGATCCTGCTCATCGCCCTCGCGTTCCTCCACGGGTGGCCCTGGGGCGCGTTCCTCGGTGGTGGCATCGCCGTCCTGGGTGGGTTGATCTGCCTCAGCGGCGGCCTCGGGATGATCCGCGAGCGACGCATCGCCGGGGCCTCCTCCCGTCGGCCCCTCCAGATGGTGACCGTCGGACGTCCTCTGCCGGCCCCGACCACCCGGCGCGACCCGTGGGCGTGGGAGGACGTGGTGCGCGCCGTCGCCATGGCGTTCGCCGACACTCCGTACCTGGTGATGGCCGATCAGGACCAGATCCGCATCTCGGCGAATCTGGCCGACGCCCGGTGGCGGCACCTGCTCACCGAGCGGAGCCTGTCGACGACGTTCGCCAGCACGCTCGTCCGCACGAAGCCGGGGACGGCCCGCCGCCTGGACGTGGTTCACGAGGTCGAGGCCTCCGCCGGGCCGGCCGGGCTCGGTGCGGTCGCCGCACTGTCATCGGGCCGCAGCTGGCACTTCTCCCGCCGGAAGGACTGGGCGCTGAACCGGTACGGCTTCCACACGGTCGTCGACTACCGCTTCTCCACCGGCGATGTGAACGTGCCGCTGGACCATGTGCTGAAGACGGCCGGTTGGCGGCAGACCCTGGACGCCGAGTCCAAGGGGGCTCTCGTGATGGGCATCCTCGGTCTGTCCGCGGTCCCGCTGGTGCCCCTCGCCTTCCTCGTCAAGTGGCTCGTGGAACGCTGACCTGCCGCGCGCCTCGTGCCCGTCTCCAGTCAGCTGAACCCGTCGACGTGCGGCATGGCCGGCGCCGTCAGCAGAGACCCGCAGCGACCGTCCTCCAGAGGGTCGCAGCCGATGTCGCTGCGGGAGATGTCGGTCCTGACGCGCACTTCCGCCGTGCCCGATCCGCGCGGAGGCTCCTGCGCGGCGACCGGGTGCTTCGCGAGGACCCCGTCCGGGAAGAGACCGGTCACCGGGGTATGGCCGACCTCCGGGGCGAACCCCGGCTCTCGCACGGAGGCATATCCGTCGTCGCTCTCCGCGACCATGCCGTGGGGAGCCTCCCCCAGCGGCGCGGACAGAGGCGTCCACGAGCTGTCGTCGGCGCTCTCGAGCGCGGCGACCATCTCGTCGACCGCTGCCGTCGGGTCCGACCATTCCATTGCGTACGTCGTCACCTCGGTCAACGAGCAGAGCTGCTCGGCGGGACCACCCTCCGCGCCCGGGATGCCTGAGCACTCGATGTACCAGGTCTGGTCGATCGGCGCCCCGAGCACCGTCTCGATCGCCGCCTGCCTCTCTGCGGCGCGCTCCTCGAAGGGCTCGGCCTGCTCCGCGTACCCGGCCTCGGCGTCGGCCTGGGCCCGTGCGGCGATCGCACGTGCCTCCGCATCCGCCGCCGTCGCGGTCCCGGTGGTCGTGGGCCCGCCTCGCTGGACCAGCGCCGCCACCACGACCACGAGTGCGATCACGACCAGCACGGCGACCCCGGAGGATCCCGCGATCACCCACGTCCTGCGTGTCCGCTCCCCCATGACAGCTCCCCTCGTCCTGCTCGATGCTCTCCTGCCCCCGCCGCGTGCGCGATTCATCGGAAACCGTCGATCCGGGGCATCGCCGCCTCGTCGAGGACGAGGTCGGTGCCCAGGGCCTCGCCGCTCTCGATCGCCTCGAATCCCGGTTCATGTACGTAGGCCGTCCCGAGGTCTCCGGCTTCGGCGACCATCCCTCCCGGTTCCTCTCCGGGGTGCCTCGGGAGGGCCGTCCACGGCCCACCCCGCCCTGCGGTGACCTCATTCCCCGTGGTGGCCTCGGTGCCCTCGAGCACCGTGATGATCTCGTCGACCGCGGCATGCGGATCGGTCCAGTCGACCGCATACGTCGTCACCACGGAGAGATCGCAGAACTGGGCCGTCGGTACCGGCCCTCCCACGGCGATCCCTGAGCACCCGATGTACCAGGTCTCCTCGATCGACTGTCCGAGCACCGGCTCCCGAGCGGCCTGCCGCGCCGCGGCCTCCTCCTCGAACGGGCCGGACCATTTCTCGTAGCCCTGCTCCGCCTCCGTGCGGGCCCGCTCCGCAGGATGCGCGATCCCCCCCCTCGCCCGTAGTTCACCGCTGTGGCCACGATGGCCAGGACGACGGCCAGCACGACTGCCGTCACGACGGTCAGTGCCGTGCGTCGGCCGCGAGACATCTGCTCCCCCATGGTGCTCCCCCGCCATCGTGCCTCTGCTGTCACCCCAGCCGCTCGCGCGCCCCCCCTGGGGTGTTTGCAAATGCTAACGCATGGCGGGTCGTGTCGGCCGCCCTGACGGATCCGCGGTCGCGACCGCTCAGGCAGCCCGGCCCGCTATCCCTCGCCCCACCAGCGCAGCACCCGCAGCGCCTCCAGGGTGATCCATTTCGACGATTCGCCCTCGGGGACATCGACCTCGAACCACACCTCACCGGGCAGGACCTTCTGCTGGAGCCAGGTGCCGTCGGCCTGCTGCGCCTCGCGCACCATCGCCACGGCCTCCTCCATCCGGGATTCCTTCCGGCCGGCGAGCCGGAAGTGCTCGAGGGCGCGCAGCGCTGAGTAGATATGGCGCGGCGGGTAGAGGAAGTGATCCACCCAGGGCCCGGGCATCTCCCGAGTGCTCAGGGTCCAGGCCAGGTGACGCTCCAGCAGGTACTCCTCGCCGGCGTCGCGCGCGGCCCGCGTGGCCCCGGTGCCTCCGGTGGCCTTTTCATGGATCAGGAGTGCGCGCAGCACGTTGAGGGTGGAATGGAAGCTGGAGCGCACGGATCCGCTCTCCCACTCGCAGTTCCAGCCCCCGTCCTCCATGCGGTGCTCGAGGAACCAGTGCGGCAGGGATTCGACGTCCGCCCCCAGCCACAGACCGTTCGCGAGCGTCATCGCGTTGATGCAGCAGTCCACCTCGCCGCCCCAGTAGGGCAGCGAGTCGTCGTACTCCCAGTGCGAGTTCTCCGCCAGCAGCTGCGCCGTGTTCCGCTCGATCAGCGGGGCGGGGTCCATGCCCCATTCGCGCAGCATGGTCAGGCTCCAGGTGGTCGCCGTCCACGGCTGGCCGGGCAGGAGCTGATTCTCGTGGTTCTCGAAGAAGCCCTTGGGGAAGAAGGCCCCGCCGGCCCATTGGCCGTCCGGGTCCTGCTTCGCGAGCAGAGCCGCCCCGAAGCCCTCCTGCGGGATCCGCGCCCGGGTCGCCTCCCACTGCTGCGTCGGCGCGTCGAGCAGGTCTCGCTCCACCTGCCAGCGCAGAGCAGGGTCGGAATCGAGGAGCCAAGCGATCACATCGGTGGGTGCCATGGGACGATCCTGCCTCATGGGTGGACCGGAGGACCACCGTGCGGGCATTCCGGACACCCATGCACCACCCACGAATCGCCCGACCCGTGTGCAGATCGAGGTGTGATCCTCGAGCGCAGCCCCGGCCCCGGGGCACGACGGCGATCGGAAGGACCACGATGGGTACGATCAACCGCCTGTTCGGGATGGCGAAGCAGGCCATCGACCAGAACTCCTCATCGCAGGACCGCTCGAGCGGATCGAGCAAGGGCTCGGACTGGCGCACCATGGTGCGCTCCGCCGCCGACGCGTTCACCGGCGAGGGCGACCGACACGACCAGCGCGGCGGCCGGCGAACAGACCCGACCGAGAGTCGGAGTGAGCACTACGCTCCGAGAAGGGCGCAGCATCTCCGGAGAACTGGCGGACCGCAGGGGTCGGGGCTCTCGGACACCGACCGCCGCGCGATCGCCCGTTACGACTATCTGGTGCGCACAGCGGAGCCTGACCAGCTCGAGCAGGTCCATCGCGAGGCCTTCGAGCGCCTGACCCCGGAGCAGCGCGCACAGCTCGGCTCGACGATGCAGGAGGAGCTTCCCCTGTCGGAGCGGCCGCGAAGCGACGCCCCGCAGGACCTCGCCCGCTCGGCCACCCGTCTCGGTGTCCTCGATCCCCGGAAGCTGACGAGCCTGCTCACGCGCTCAGGGCGCGGCCCGGATGTGCGCAGTTCCGCTCCGCGGACCAGTGCCGATCAGAACGGCTCCCGCGCTCGCGGGGCGGGCGTATTCGGCGTCGGCGCGATCGGCACCGCAGGACTGCTCGGCGTCGTCGCCGGCGGCGCGGTCGTCACCAGCATCGGTGGTGCACTGTTGCAGGACGCGCTCGGTGAGGGGATCGACGTCGACAGCCTCACCGAAGGCTTGGGCGAGGATCTCGGCGGGTTGCCCGACGGCGTCGAAGGGCTCGGGAGCATCGAAGAGCTCGAGGGTCTGGGCGGCAGCGTCACCGATATCGGGGAACAGGCCTCCGGATTCGGCGATCAGGTGTCCGACCTGGGCCTCGGGGACCTGTTCGGACGCTGATCCGCGTCATGTCTCCGACCAGAGATCAGAGCTGGTACGGGCCGAACCGCGACCAGGCCACGAGCACGGAGAGGATTGCGAGCACGATCGAGGGCAGCGCCGCCGCGAAGCCGTCACCGCGGCGGATGTGCACGAGCGCTGCGAAGACCATCGTGATCGCGAGGCCGGCCGCCGCGAAGGCCACCAGGATCGTGGCGACCCCGGTGAGCGCGGGCAGGATCAGCCCGACGGCTCCCAGGATCTCGAGCACGCCGATGCCCACGATCACGCTGTGCGGGAAATCCTCGGCGTAGGGGGTGCGCTCGACCTGTTGCGCGCGCGGGGTGAGCAGCTTCGCCAGGCCCGACCCGATGAACACGGCGGCGAGCAGGAAGGCGAGGATCCACAGGACCAGGTTCATGACGTCGTCTCCTTCGTCGGGGCCTCCAGTATCCTCCCGCGGGACCAGTGGTGTCAGGTGATCGCCGTCGTCATCTCCCGATATCGTGCGACGACCACCGAGGCCACCGCCGGATCCGCACCCAGCGGAGCTGAGACCAGATCCGCGCCGCTGCGCTGCACCAGCCCCGCGAAATGCCCCGGGGCGAGCACATAGCTCACGGCGACCACCCGCCGGGCCCCGGCGGCCCGTGCCGCGGCGACCGCCTCGGGCAGCCGGGGCCGGACCCCCGCCCCGTAGCCGAGGGTGATCGGCGCAGGGAGCTCCGCCTGCAGGAGGTCCCGCATCCGTTCGACGGCGCGGGCCGAGGCAGGATCCGTCGAGCCCGCCGCAGCGAGCAAGACGTGGTCTCCCGGCCGGAACCCGGCATCGCCACCCGGCAACGCCGCGAGTCGGCTCGTGAGGACATCGACGAGCTCCGGATGCGGACCCAGCGCCGGCGCGGCCGTGGCCTGTGGATACGGAGCGCACGCAGCACCGATGTCGACCCGTGTGTGATGACCTGGCGACAGCAGCAGCGGCACGACCACCACCGGGCTGTCGGCCGCGACACGGGCGACGACCCCGCTGATCTCCGGCCGCTCGACGTCGACCACGGCGTGCTCGACCCGCACCCCGGGCAGCTCCCGCGCCGCCTGGGCGATCAGAGCGGCGATCGTCGTCCGACCGGCCGCTGACCGGGTGCCGTGCGAGCAGGCGATCAGCACCGGAGGGCCCACCGTAGCCGCCTCCATGACCGCACTCATGACCGCACCTCGTAGTGGTGCACGAGAGCGCGCACGAGAGATCCCAGACGGCCCCTGTCCGGCATCAGGACCGGGAGGCCGCGCGCCTCGACCGGGCCCGCGGTCACCGCTCCGATGCAGGCCATCACCAGCTGACCCGAGAGCGCCCGGTCCCGGATCGCCGCGAGGACGCTGAGCCGTTCCGACTCCTCCAGCCAGGCAGACGCCGCGGGGGCTGCGGTCAGCACCACCGCATCGACCTCTCCGACCGCGGCGCGCCGTACCGACCGCTGCAACGCCGCCGGGTCCCGCGGCGGGATGGAGCGGTACGGGGCCACGGCGACCACCTGGGCACCGCGGCGGCGCAGGAGCTCGTCGAGGCCGTCGGCCCCTGTGCCATGGTGCTGGATCGCGATCCGTCGCCCCCTGGCCCCTCCGGCCAGGAGATGATCCCCCACCTCGGCGGTGGTCTCGGTGTCCGCCACCCACGCGGTGAGCAGTCCCGCCTGTCGCACGGCACCGTGCGCCTTCGCTCCGCGCGCCACGATCCGGGCTCCGGCGAGCGCTGCGCGCAGATCCGTCCCCAGCCCGGCGGCGTCGGCCGCCTCCATCCAGCCTCGGAACCCGACACCGGTGAGCGCTGCGACGATCTCCGGCGGCTCGGCGATCAGGTCACCGGTGCGCTCGATGAGCAGTCCGTCCTCGTGAAGGCGGAGGGTCGACAGGGCCGGGGCGTGCTCGATCGTCGCCCCGTGACGACCGAGGGCCGAGGCGAGCTCCTCGGCACGACGTTCGACGGCGAGCACGATGGTGCGGCCGTCCAGGGCTGTCGTGAGCTGCGGGGCGGCGCTCATGCGAGGGCGTCCACCCGCACGGCATCCACCGGCTCGCTCGGTCGCGCCGGGAGCAGCAGCCCGGCACGGGCCACCTCGCCGATCACGATCACCGCGGGGCTGCGCACCCCCGTCTCCCGGGCGGCCGCGACGATCCCGCCGAGAGACGCCCTGGTGGTCCGCTGCCGGTCGGTGTGCCCGTCCTCCACGATCGCGACAGGCCGCGACGCCGGTGTCCCGTGGGCGAGAGCGTCGGCCACCAGCCGCTCCAGGCCCGCGACCCCCATCAGCACGATCGTGGTCACGGTGCTGTCCCCGAGCGCGGCGAGCGTCGCCGTGCTCAGCGGGCCCTGCCCGTGCACGATGTGGACCGTCCCGGCAGTGCCCCGGTGGGTGACGGGGATGCCGGCGGCCTGCGGAACGGCGATCGCACTGCTGACCCCGGGCACCACCTCGACCTCGATGCCCGCGGCCAGGCAGGCCGTGAGCTCCTCTCCCCCGCGGCCGAAGACGAACGGGTCTCCGCCCTTGAGCCTCACCACGCTCCGGCCGGCGCGGGCGTGCTCGATGAGCAGCGAGGTGATCCGCTCCTGCGGGACCGGGTGGTGACCGGGGTGCTTGCCGACGTCGATCACCTCGGCGCACCAGCCCAGCTCGGCGATTGCCTCGGGACCGGGCCCGAGGCGGTCGGCCACGATGACGTCCGCTTCTGCGAGCAGGCGGTGGGCGCGCATCGTCAGGAGATCCACCGGCCCGGGACCGCCGCCGACCAGGGAGACCTTCCCGGTCATCTCACCCTCCCCCACAGGAGGTACACGGTGCCCCGATCCTGGCGGGCCTGCCAGGTGCGCAGCCGTGCCGGGTCCTTGCCCCGCGGATCGAGGCAGGCGCCGGTTCGCAGGTCGAAGACCTGCTTGTGCATCGGGGATGCGATCGTGGGCGCGTCCCCGTGCGAGCCGACGATGCCGCGGGAGAGGACGTAGGCGTCGGAGTAGGGATCGCGATTGCAGGTCGCCCGGATGCTGCCGTCGGCCAGCAGGAACAGGGCGATCTGGGCGTGGTCGACGAGTGCGGCGCGCCCCCGCTCGATCTCGAGATCGTCCACCGAGCACACCGGGCGCCAGGTGGGCCCGGTTCGCGTCGTGGGTTCGAGGGTCTGCATGTTCATCGTCGTACCTCCAGTCGGGTGCCGGCGATGAGGACCTCGCCGGATCGTCGTTCCTCGCCGCTCGCCGGCCGGACCTGCCCCCGGGCGGGGGTGTAGGCCAGCGAGGGATCCGGGGTCTGCGGGGCGTTCACGAACGAGCGGAACCGCCGCAGCTTCTCGGGGTCGGCGAGGGTCGCCGCCCATTCGTCCTCGTAGTCCTCCACATGACGGTCCATCGCGGCGTCGAGATCGGTGCAGATCCCGAGGGAGTCCTCGAGGACCACCTCCCGCAGGGTGCCGATCCCGCCGTCGAGCGCCTGGAGCCACGGCGCGGTGCGCTGCAGCGTGTCGGCGGTGCGGAGGTAGTACACGAAGAACCTGTCGATGGTGCGCACGAGAGTCTCGTCGTCCAAGCCCTCGGCGAGCAGCTCGGCATGGCGCGGGGTCGCCCCGCCGTTGCCGCCCACGTACAGGTTCCAGCCCTGCGCGGTGGCGATGATCCCGGCGTCCTTGCTGCGCGCCTCCGCGCACTCACGGGCGCAGCCGGAGACGCCGAGCTTGAGCTTGTGCGGGGCGCGCAGACCGCGATAGCGCAGTTCCAGGCGCACGGCCATGGCGGTCGAGTCGAGCACCCCGTAGCGGCACCAGGCCGACCCCACGCAGGACTTCACGGTGCGCAGCGATTTGCCGTAGGCCTGCCCGGACTCGAACCCCGCGGCCACCAGCCGCTCCCAGATCGGCGGCAGCTCCTCGAGCCGCGCGCCGAACATGTCGATGCGCTGGCCGCCGGTGAGCTTGGTGTACAGCCCGAAGTCCCGGGCGATCTCGCCGATCACGATCAGGCCCTCCGGGGTGACCTCCCCGCCCGCCATCCGCGGGACCACGGAGTAGGTGCCGTCCTTCTGCATGTTCGCCATGACGTGGTCGTTGGTGTCCTGCAGGGTCGCGTTCTCCCCCTCGAGCACATGGCGCGGGGCGAGGGTCGCCAGGATGCTCGCGAGCGCCGGCTTGCAGGTGGCGCATCCGCGTCCGCTGCCGAATCGCCCGATGATCGCCGAGAACGTGGTCAGGCCCGAGACCTGCACGGCGTCGAACAGCTGACGGCGCGAGAGATCGAAGTGCTCGCACAACGCGGTCGAGACGGCACGTCCCATCCCGGCCAGCTCGGTGGTGACGAGGCCCTTGACCGCGAGCACGCAGGAGCCGCAGGTGGCGCCGGCCCGGGTGCAGGCCGCGACGGCACCGGCATCCTCGCAGCCCTCCTCGTGCACGGCCTCCCGGATCCGGCCGGCGGTCACCCCCGCGCAGGAGCAGACGACGGCCGCATCGGGCAGCTCGCCGCTCGGGGCGACCACACCGCCCTCCGGCAGGAGGTAGGCGGCCGGATCCGCTCCGAGCGCGCTCCCCACCAAAGGCCGCAGGGCGCCGTACGCAGAGGCGTCGCCCACCAGCATGCCGCCCAACAGCGTGCGGGCGTCGTCGGAGAGCACGAGCTTCTTGTACACCCCTCCGACGGGGTCCGCGTAGACCACGTCGAGCGCGCCGGGTGTGGTGGCGAAGGCGTCGCCGAAGCTCGCCACGTCCACCCCGGAGAGCTTGAGCTTGGTGGAGAGGTCAAAGCCGGTGAAGGTGGAGTCCCCGCCGAGCAGACGGTCCGCCGCCACCTCGGCCATCGCGTAGCCGGGGGCCACCAGGCCCACACAGCGGCCCTCGAAGGAGGCGACCTCCCCGATCGCCAGGATCGCGGGATCGCTGGTGCGGCAGCCGGCGTCGATCTCCACCCCGCCGCGCTCGGCGCAGTCCAGTCCCGCAGCGCGCGCCAGCTCATCCCGTGGGCGGACGCCGACGGTGAGGACCACCAGGTCAGCAGGGTCGCTGGACCCGTCGGCGTACTCGATGCCGACCACCTGCCCGTCGGCCCCCGCGGCGAGACGGGTGGTGCGGGCGCTCGTGCGCAGGACGATGTCGCGCTGCTCGAGGAGACGGCGCAGGGCGGTGCCGGCCGGAAGGTCGAGCTGGGCCGACATCACGCGGTCGCCCGACTGCACCACGGTCGCCGCGGCGCCGAGTCCCTGCAGGGCGCCGGCCGCCTCGAGCCCGAGCAGCCCGCCGCCGATGACGACTCCGCGCACCGCGCGTCCCCGTCGGCGCGCAGCGGCCTCGACGTGCTCGACGTGCGCGCGCAGCTGCCGGACGTCGTCCAGGGTGCGGTAGACGAACACTCCCGGCAGCTCGGCGCCCTCGATCGGCGGTCGTGCGGCCGCGGACCCGGTCGCGAGGACGAGGCGGTCGTAGCCGTGCACCTGCCCGCTGCGGGTGACGACCTGGCGCTCCTCGCGGTCGATGCGGGCGACGGGGTCCCCGGCGAGGAGGCGCACGCGCGGATCCTGGAACGGCTCGGGATCCAGGGACAGCGACCCGGGATCGGCGCCGTCGACGTACCGGCTCAGCCCCACCCTGTCGTAGGGAGCGCAACCCTCCTCCCCGAGCACGGTCACCTCGAGACCGTCCCCGGCCCGGGAGAGCAGGCTCTCGACGAGACGGTGGGCGACCATCCCGGCGCCGACCACCACCAGGCGGGTGGCGCTCATCGCACGACCGCCACGGGCTGGGCGCTGGTGGGGGCGGGAGCGGCGGCAGGGCTGGCGGCCGGGCTGACGGCCGGCACCCGCGCCGGGGCGGTGCGGTGGTGCGTGGCATACAGCACCAGACCCACGAAGACGACACCGCCGACGAGGTTGCCCAGCACGGTCGGGATCTCGTTCCAGACCAGGTAGTCGCCGATCGTGAAGTCCGCGCCGAGCAGAAGCCCCGAGGGGAACAGGAACATGTTCACCACGGAGTGCTCGAAGCCCATGGAGAAGAAGAGCATCACGGGCATCCACATCGCGATGACCTTGCTGATCAGAGCGTCGGACATCATCGCGGCGATGACCCCGGTGGAGACCATGACGTTGCACAGCACCCCGCGCAGGAAGAGGGTGAGCATGCCGCCCGCACCGTGCTCGGCATAGCCGACGGTGCGGCCATGGCCGATCTCGCGGATCGCGAGCCCGACCTCGTTCGGGGCGGTCGAGAAGGCGTAGGTGAAGCAGATCGCCATCACCAGGGCGACGGTGAACGCTCCCGCGAAGTTCCCGACGAAGACGAGGCCCCAGTTGCGCAGGATCGACCGGACGCTCGCCCCCGGTCGGCGGGCCAGCAGTGCCAGCGGAGCCAAGGTGAAGACCCCGGTGAGCAGGTCGTAGCCGAGCAGGTACAGCAGGATGAAGCCGATGGGGAACAGCAGCGCGCCGAGCAGCGGCTGCCCGGTCTGGACGGTGACCGTGACGGCGAAGGCGGCCCCCAGCGTGAGGAGCGCGCCGCCCATGAAGCCGCGGATCAGGGTGTCGCGCGTGGACAGCAGCAGCTTGCCGGCACCGGCATCGATCATGCGTCCGACGAGGTCAGCGGGCTTGACGTAGGACATGCGCACTCCTGGGGAGGTGGGGATCGAGCTCGCCGCCAAACTATGGGCGGCGCCGGGGATCCCCTAGGGCCAGGGTGTTGCGTGACCTTCCTGTGACATTCCGTCCCAGGGACGGACGCACAGTCTGCGGTGCCGGGTCAGTAGGAGGCGCGCACCAGTCGTTCGTGTCCGGTCTCCTCGAGCACCGCGATGTCGGAGTTCGCCTTGAGGAAGTCGGAGAAGGAGCGGAACCCGAGGGTCTTCTCGCTGAAGGACGGGTCCATGCGGCGCATGTGCGACTTCACCGCAGAGCTGTGCAGCCACTCGCTGTCGCCGCGCCCGCCCAGCTGCAGCGCGCGCTGGAGCAGACGGGTCGCCGCCTCGCGCGGATCCTCCGAGCTCTCGATGTCGTCGTCATCGACGGCGTCGGCTGCGGCGTCGGCCGCCTCGGCTGCGGCGGCATCAGCAGCGTCCTGGGCCGACTGCGCCGTCGCGTCAGATCCTGCGGACCCGGCGGACCCGGCGGACCCGCTGGAGTCGCCGCCGCCCCGGCCCCGTCCGCTGCCGCTGCTCTGGCCCCGGCGGGTGCGGGTCCTCGTGGGTGCCTCGGGACGCTCGACGCCCGGGAGGTTGTCATAGGCCTCGAACTCGTCGCAGGCCGCGGCGAGGGACTTCGCGGTGGAGCCTGCCACACCCATCGCGATGACGTAGCGGCCGAGGCGGCGGCAGCGCTGCGCAAGCGGGACGAAGTCGGAATCGCCGGCGACGATCACCACGTGGGTGAGGTCAGGGATGCGGAACATGTCCTCGACGGCGTCCACGGCGAGGCGGATGTCGGCGCCGTTCTTCGCATAGGCGGCGGCCGGGAACAGCTGCACGAGGTCCACGGCGCGGGCGACCAGCTGCGAGCGGTACTCGGCGTTGACCGGGGAGGACCAGTCGGCATAGGCGCGGGTGAGCATGAGGGAGCCGAAGGAGGCGGCGTAGTCGATGATCGCGCCAACGTCGACCGTCGCCTTCGCGAGGCGCTCGGCGATCTCGGGCTCCGTGGGATCCTCGGCGATGCGCTGACGGTCGCGGCCATAGGCATTTCGTCCGTGCACCCGGTCGTACCAGGACATCACGATGTTGTCGAAGTCCAGGTAGACGGCGACGCGGGGATCAGAGAGTTCGGCCATGGGTCCAGTCTGCCCCGTGCGAGCACCGGCAGATACCGACGCGCCGTGGAGATCGGTGTGCGCAGTGAGGGCTGGCGCACGTCGCGGGCGTGGGAGCTGACCGACAGGGGAGTGCAGGCGCTGGGTGATGAAGACCCTTCGGGGCGCCCTGAGCGCTGCGCGTCGCTCCACCATCCCCTGCACACCGTTCCGCAGTGACCGATTCCCCTGATTTGACCCAGCCTTCGAGCCGATTTCCGGACGGCCCCACACGTGCATTCTTCGCGCGCGCCGTGAGAATTCCGTAGAGCGCTTCTCCTGCACAGCCTGAGGGACGGTGCGCGGCATCGTGCCGAGCCACAGACGGAGACCGCCCCACCCGCACCTCACCGCCCGCCACCCTCAGCGAACCCATGTGGCGATGGGTCGACGTCACTCCAGGTCCCGGGAGCATTGACGCCGCCTCGACCGGCCGCACCCGAGTCCGATCTGCAGAACATCGGCGGCGAGTCCGCTGCGTGCCCACCGCGAGTCCATAGCGATCCTGCGGCGACTCTGCGGCGACTCCCCCGTGATGCCACGACGACCCTTCCTCCCCAGAGACACTTTATCCACAGTGCCAGATCATCATTTTGTGGATACCGCTCGGGAACATTATGGAAGTTATCCACACCCCTTCATCGGGGTCATTCCGCCGACTACGATCGAAGCAGTCGGATTCAGGGCGCAGGACCGCACCGCGGCCAGGCGACAGAGGGCAGCAGAGGGGGTGCAGGGCATGAGCGCGCAGAGTCACAGCGTGCCGTTCGTTGAGGAGCCGGATGACGACGAGAGCACGGTCGACGACGAGAACGCAGTCGACGACGGGATCGCAGTCGACGAGCGGGCGTTCCTCGACTCGCTCCCGCGACGCCTGCAGATCGTCGATGCCCGCTCTCCCCTCACCCGCGATGGCCTTCCTGACCGCACAGAGTGCGGGAAGGACCCGGAGCTGGGCGCTGCCGCACAGCGGGTCTGGGATGCCGAGAAGTCCAGCGCCCGCGCCCTCGCCGGCAGGTATCGCGCGCTCGCCGAGCTCTTCGACTGCGAGAGGGAGGATGACGAGGACGAGGAGGACGTCACGACGGCGCGTGCCGCGATCGCGCTGCGCGTCACCCACGGCGTCGCCCGATGGGAGCTGCGCTCGGCGCATCGCGCGGCCCATCATCTGCCCCGCACGTTCAGCCTGCTGGAGGGCGGCCGCTTCCCTTCCTGGTGGTTCCAGCGCATGGTGCGTGAATCGGAGGATCTGAGCGAGGAATCGCGACGTCAGCTCGACCTCGCCGTCGCCACCTGGTCCACGGACATCCCGGTGGACCGCTTCATCACGCTGCTCGGCGCCCTGGTGGGCCTGCTCGCCCGCCGAGAGGAGGAGCTCGAGGAGGCACCTCCGCTGCCGCGGGAGATCACCATCGCCCCGGACACCACCCGCGGGGCCGGTTCTCTGGTCGCACGTGGCCCCATCCCGGAGATCCTCGCGTACTGGAAGCGGCTGGATGAATCGGCCCGAGCGATCCAGGCAGCGCAGCGGAAGGCCCTTCGGGACGACACGGAGATCCCGTACGACGTGGACGACCTGGTCACCTCGACAGGTCGTCCGCTCCCCCTGGACCGCCTGCGCTACGAACTCCAGCTGAACGCCACCTTCGATACCGGGGACGTCCCGATCCCGGGCCCACGGTTCCGGCTCAACGTCACGGTGCCCGCCCTCACCCTGCTCGGCGCCTCGGACGCTCCCGGCATGCTGGACGGCACCACACCGATCCCGCCCGAGATGGCCCGTCTGCTGGCCGGTGGGCAGGAGACCTGGTTCCGCGTGCTGACCGATCCCTGCTCCGGCGCATTCCTGCCCCTCCCGGCGGACCGCTATCAGCCCAGCCAGACGATGCTCGAGCACCTGCGGCTGCGCAACGCCACGTGCGCCGTGCCCGGCTGCACCCGCCCTGCGTCCTGGGCCGCCGAGTGCGATCACCTCGAGGAGTTCGACCACGAGCACCCCGAGCGCGGTGGCCGCACCGAGCTGGAGAATCTCCACATGCTGTGCTGGCAGCACCACCAGGACAAGACCGCCGGGCTCCTCGACCCCGCCCGGATCCCCACCGCCACACGCGAACCCGGCCGAACCCGCTGGCGCCTCGGCCGCACGGGCGACCACGCCATCGTCGCCGACGACGTCGACCTCGCCACGCGGATCGCGGTCGAGGAGCTCGAGGCCGCCTGGCGGACGCATCTCGCACGGCGCACGCAGAGGACGGCACAGGGGGCGACGCAGGCGGGTACTGAGAAGACTGCGACGAAGGATGCCGACCCGGCGACCACGCCGGCGTCGCTGCCAGCCCCACCGCCCGAACCACCACCGGAGCCGCCATGGAGCCTGCGGCCGGAGAGCCCGCCAGGACCCTGCGATCCGGAGGATCCACCGCCCCCGTGAGAGCGGGTCAGGTCACTCGGTCGTCGCCGCGGGCTTCGTGCCGATCTGCAACGACTGCCGCTTGCGATGCACGGTCAGGTACTCCAGGCCGTGCTCACCCGCGAGGAAGCCGCGCACGGTGCGCCGGGGCAGGAGCGCGACGTCACCGCTGCGCAGCGGCTCCTCGCCATGCTCCGTGATGAGGGTGCCCGCGCCGCGCACCACGTGGACGAAGGTGTCGACCTCCGCGCCCACATGCGTCTCGATCCGGTCACCGGCGGGCAGGCGGATCAGGTTCGAGTCGAGCTCACGATCCGGTTCGGCGATGGACCACACGGCGCCACGGTGCGGCTGCTCGGGCAGATCGTCGGTATTGGTCAGGATCGGCATGTGCTCTGCTCCCAGCGGTCGGTGTCACTCGCGAACGTACACGTCGTGCCGGGGAACCCGGCCTGGCTGGATAGCCATGGGGTGACGACGCGGGTCGGGGCGATCAGGGGGCGGGTCGCCTGGGGGCTGTCGCGACGGCGACGGCGACGAGATCAGCGGCCGGCCCGGTGAGGGTGCGCGGGCCCTTCCAGACCGCGGTGAGCGGTCGGCGGAGTCGCGCCCCGGCCACGGGCACCCGGCACAGCTGACCGGTCTCGAGCTGCGCCCGCACGGCCAGCATGCTCAGCACCGCGGGCCCGGCCCCGGAGGAGACGGCGACCCGCACCGCCGCATTGCTGCTGAGCTCCTGCACCGGCGGAGTGCTCGCCGCCGCCGGAACCAGCTCTTCGAAGGCGTCGCGGGTCCCGGATCCGCCCTCGCGCACCACGAGCGGAGTGGCCGCGAGCTCCTCGAGCGCCATCGGCTCGGCGCGCTCCGCGTGCGCCGCCCAGGGGTGGTCCGGGGAGACCACCAGCACCAGCTCGTCCTCGCGCAGGGTGCGGGCATGGACCCAGCGGGGCACGTGCGGGGTCTCGATGAAGCCGAGCTGCAGCTGCCCGCCGCGGATCTGCTCCAGCACCTGCGTGGAGTTCAGCACTCGCAGATCCACCCGCACGCGAGAACTGGTGCGGCGCAGGTCGGTGAGCCATGCCGGCATGAGGTGCTCGGCGATGGTCATCGACGCGCCGACCTGCAGGTCAAGGGTGTCGTCGTCCCTGCTGTGCCGCAGCCAGGCCGCAAAGTCGTCGGCCGCCTCGAGCAGCTCGCGGGCATGGGCGGCGTAGAGCAGCCCGGCCGACGTGGGCCGCGAGCCCCGCGGGTTGCGATCCAGCAGCGGCATCCCGGCCTGCGCCTCGAGCTGGCCGATCATGCGGCTGGCGTTGGGCTGGTACATGCCGAGGCTGCGAGCGCCCGCACCGAGCCCGCCCTCGTCCACGACGGCGACGAAGAGGGCGAGGGCCTGCAGGTTCGGGAGAGCATCGGGCATATCAGAAGGATATGCCCTGATCGACTATTGCCGTCTACCGGGTCCTGACCCGCGGTGACAGGGTTCTTCGCATGCCCGAAATCGTCAACCCCACCGGCACCGGTCCCACGAGGACTGTCCCCCTCGATGCCGCGACCACGACCACCGCTCCCCCAGCGCACCGCCCCTCACTCCTCCCCGGCCTGGCCCTGAGCCTCGCCGTGGCCGTTCTCGCGCAGCTGGTCGCACCCTTCCTCCCCGGGGTCAGCGCACTGATCATCGCGATCATCGTGGGCATCGCGCTCGCGAACACCGCGGGCCTGCCGGCGCCCGTGGCGGCCGGCACGGACTTCTCCGCGAAGAAGCTGCTCCGAGCGGGCATCGTATTGCTGGGGCTCCAGCTGGTGCTCGGCGACATCCTCGCCCTCGGCGCTCCGATGCTCCTCGTGGTGGTCTGCGTCGTGGTGGGCGGGATCGTCGGCGCCCTCGCGCTGGGCAGGCTGCTGAAGGTCGATCCGCGCCTCACCCTGCTGATCGGCTGCGGCTTCTCGATCTGCGGCGCCGCTGCGGTCGCCGCCGCGGCAGGAGTCACCGATCCCGACGATGAGCATGAGGAGAAGACGGTCACCGCGGTGGCGCTCGTGGTCATCTTCGGCACTCTGATGATCGCTCTGCTCCCGGCGGCCGCCACGCTCCTGGGCCTGTCCGAGCGCTCCGCGGGCCTGTGGGCGGGGGCGTCGATCCACGAGATCGCCCAGGTGGTCGCCGCCGGCGGCGTGCTCGGTGGCGGCGCCCTCACGGTCGCCGTGATCGTGAAGCTCGCCCGCATCCTCATGCTCGCCCCCGTCATGGCGGTGCTCGGCGCCCGCGAGCGCTCCCGCGGGACGGCCGACGGGAAGCGCCCGCCCCTGGTGCCGCTGTTCGTGCTCGGCTTCCTGGCCCTGGTGCTGCTGCGCTCCGTCGTCCCGCTTCCCGAGACCGTGCTGAGCATCGGCGCCCTGCTGCAGACCACCCTGCTCGCCGCCGCGATGTTCGCCCTCGGCACCGGAGTGAAGGTGCGCACGCTGCTCCACGTCGGAGCCCGCCCCTTCGTGCTCGCAGCACTGGTCACGCTGCTCGTCGCCGCGATCGCTCTGGGTGGGGTGCTGCTCGTCGACTGAGAGGCCGTCCGATCCGCATACGCGGACGTAGAATGGCATCCATGTCGCAGATACGGGTTCGCGAGGCCGCCACCTTCCTCGGAGTCAGTGATGACACCGTGCGTCGCTGGATCGAGAAGGGCACCCTCAAGGCCACGGCCGACGGCAGCGGGCGGACCGTCCTGGACGGGGTCGAGGTGGCGCGCATGGCCCGCGAGCTCGCCGTGGCCCCCGAGCTCGCCGGCGCGACCCGGACGTCGGCCCGCAACCGCTTCGTGGGTCTCGTGACGAAGGTCGTCATGGACACCGTCATGGCCCAGGTCGAGATGCAGTGCGGGCCCTTCCGGGTGGTCTCCCTGATGAGCAGCGAGGCCGTCCGCGAACTCGGCCTCGAGCCGGGCTCGGTCGCCAGCGCGGTCATCAAGGCGACACACGTCGTCATCGAGGCGGAGACGCCCGGTCCCGTCCCCAGTCCCAGCCCACAGTCCGGCTCCGGTTCCGGCTCCAGATCGTCGGCCGCCCCCGCTCCGGAAGGAAGCCCGTGAGCGCCGTCCGCCGCTCCCGCGCCGCTGTCGCGTGCCTCGCCGCCACCGCCGCGCTAGCCCTCACCCTCGGCGCCGCGGGCTGCAGCACCGTCGGCGGCGGGCCGGACGCCGCGGAGGGTGACGCCGGGCCGACCACCCTCACGGTTTATGCCGCGGCATCGCTCCAGGAACCCTTCGAGGACCTCGGCGAGCAGTTCGAGGCTGATCACGAGGGCGTGGACGTGGAGTTCAGCTTCGCCGGGTCCTCCACCCTGGTCGGACAGATCCAGCAGGGCGCTCCGGCCGACGTCTTCGCCTCGGCCAACACCTCGAACATGGACAAGCTCGTCGACGCGGACCTCCAGGCCGCCGATCCGGTCGAGTTCACCACCAACACGCTGATGATCGCGGTGCCCGCGGGCAATCCTGCGCACGTCACCGACCTCGCCTCGCTCACGGGGGACGAGATCAATCTGGTCGTCTGCGCACCCGAGGTGCCCTGCGGCGCGGCCGCCGAGGCCGTCGAAAGGGCCGCCGGGGTGGACTTCTCCCCCGTCAGCGAGGAGCAGTCCGTCACCGATGTGCTGAACAAGGTCTCCAGCGGCGAGGCCGATGCCGGGCTGGTCTACGTCACCGACGTGAAGAAGGCCGGGGACGGCGTCGAGGGCATCGCCTTCCCCGAGTCGGACAGCGCGGTGAACACCTACCCGATCACCACCGTGAAGGGCTCCGCGCAGCCCGAGCTCGGTCAGGAGTTCGTGGATCTCGTGACCGGGGAGTCCGGGCAGCAGATGCTCGGCGGGTACGGCTTCGGCGAGCCCGACACCGGCGGGGCATGAGGTGAGATCCCTTCCCCGCTGGGTGCTGCTCCCGGCCCTGCTCGGCGCCCTTTTCGTGCTCCTGCCGCTGGTGGCGATGGCCACGCGCGTGCAGTGGGGCAGCTTCGCCGAGCTGATCACCAGCGAATCCTCCCTCCAGGCCCTGCGGCTGAGCCTGCAGACCTCGGCCACGAGCGCGCTGGCCTGCGTGATCCTCGGCGTGCCGCTGGCGCTGCTCCTGGCCCGCACGAGCTTCCCGGGCCTGTCGCTGCTGCGCTCCCTGGTGCTCATCCCCCTGGTGCTGCCCCCGGTGGTGGGAGGCATCGCCCTGCTGTACACCGTCGGCCGTCAGGGTCTGCTCGGCCAGCAGCTCGAGCTCCTCGGGATCCAGATCGCCTTCTCCACCACCGCCGTGGTGATCGCCCAGACCTTCGTGGCCCTCCCCTTCCTCGTGATCAGCCTCGAGGGGGCGCTGCGCACGGCCGGGACCCGCTACGAGATCGCTGCCGCCTCCCTCGGCGCACGGCCCTCGCGGGTGCTGGCGACCATCACCCTTCCCCTGGTGCTGCCCGCCCTGCTCTCGGGCACCGTGCTCTCCTTCGCCCGGGCGCTGGGCGAGTTCGGGGCGACGATCACCTTCGCCGGCAGCCTCCAGGGCACCACGCGCACCCTGCCCCTGGAGATCTACCTGCAGCGTGAGAGCGATCCCCAGGCCGCGGTCGCGCTGTCCTTCGTACTGATGATCGTCGCGGTGCTCATCATCGCGGTCGCCCGACGGCGGGTGAGCGCATGACCCTCACCCTGGAGGCGGTTGTCCCCGAGCGCGGACTCCATGTCGCCCTCGACGTCGCCGACGGCGAGACGCTCGCCCTCGTCGGTCCCAACGGCGCCGGGAAGTCGAGCGTCCTCTCCCTGATCGCGGGCACGCTGCGCCCGGCCGCCGGCCGGATCACGCTCGACGGCAGGCTCCTGAGCACGAGCGACCTGCTGGTCCCCCCGCACGATCGCGCCGTCACCACGCTCGCGCAGGATCCGGTCCTGTTCCCCCATCTCAGCGTCGCCCAGAACATCGCCTTCGGGCTGCGGGCACAGGGCACGCCACGGCGCAGGGCCCGCGAGGAGACCTCCCGGTGGCTCACCGAGATCGGGCTGGAGGAGCTCGCGGACCGCAAGCCCTCCCAGCTCTCGGGCGGACAGGCGCAGCGGGTGGCGATCGCCCGCGCCGTGGCGGCGACCCCGCGCCTGCTGCTGCTGGACGAGCCGATGGCCGCCCTGGACATCGACGTGGCGCCCGCGCTGCGCGAGCTGCTGCGACGCGTCCTCGCCGAGCGCACCACGATCCTCGTCACCCATGACGTGCTCGACGTCGTCACCCTCGCCGATCGGGTGGCCGTGCTCGAGGACGGACGACTGATCGAGAGCGGGCCGACGGCGGAGGTGCTCGCCCGACCCCAGGAGCAGTTCACGGCGCGCCTGGCCGGGGTGAACCTGCTGACCGGGACCTGGGACGGCCGTACGGTCGACGGCACGCTCGCCGGGGTGGCGCACGAGCCGGTCTCCGTGGGGACGAGGGTCCGAGCCGCCGTGCGGCCGGCGCACGTGGAGCTGCTCGAGGGCGGCGCGCACCCCTCGCCGGGGACCATGGTGCTGGCCCGGCAGGTGACGGATCTCGAGCCGCGCGGCGACCTGGTGCAGGTGCGCGCCGGGGAGATCGCCGCGGACCTCACTCCGCAGCTGGTGGCCCGCCAGCGGCTGCGGCCCGGGGACGAGGTGCGCCTGGGGATCCGCGCGGCGGACGTCGCGATCTACCCGGCGCGCTGAGCAGGAGGCGCACAATGGGCTCATGGACGACACCTCGACGCAGGAGAGCTCCAGCAGCGGGCTGACCGTGATGATCGCGTTCTTCGCGAATCTGCTGGTCGCCATCGCGAAGACGGTTGTCGCGCTGCTGACGGGCTCCGCCTCGATGCTCGCCGAGGCCGTGCACTCCTGGGCGGACACCGGCAACCAGATCTTCCTCCTCATCGGCGAGCGCCGGGGCCGACGGGAGCCCGACCGCTCCCATCCGATGGGGTACGGCCGCGACAGCTACGTGTGGGCGATGTTCGCCGCGATCGGCCTGTTCGCCGTCGGCGCCGGGGTCTCCGTCTGGCACGGCATCCAGTCCCTCGGGACCGAGGAGACCGAGGGCGTCCCGTACGGCTGGGCCTACCTGGTGCTCGGCATCGCCTTCGTCCTGGAAGGCTTCTCCTTCCTGCAGGCGCTGCGCCAGGCACGCCGGGGGCCCGGTCGCGCCGGGTCAGCCCGCTGCGCCACGTGAGCACGACCTCGGATCCGATGCTGCGGGCGGTGTTCGCCGAGGACGCCTGCGCCCTGATCGGCCTGGTGCTCGCCGCGCTCGGCATGGGCCTGCACCAGCTCACCGGTCAGCCCGTGTGGGATGCGATCGGCTCGATCCTGGTGGGTCTGCTGCTCGGGGTGGTGGCGATCCTCCTGATCGCCCGCAACACGGCGTTCCTCACCGGCGAGGGCGCCTCCCCGCAGGCCAGCGCCGAGCTGCTGCGCATGCTGCAGGAGCATCCCGAGGTGGAGAGCGTCAGCTTCCTGCACACCGAGTGGGTCGGCGCGGATCAGCTCCTCGTGGTCGCGTCGGTGGACCTCTCCGGGGACGCCGCGGAATCGGCACTGCAGGACACCGTCCAGGCCATCGAGGACCAGCTCGAGGAGAATCCGCACGTGCGGCGCGCGCTGCTCACCCTGAGCCATCCCGACAGCGCGCCCCTGGGCGCCGCGTGATCGATCTGCGCGCCCTGCAGCAGGAGCTGCTCGGGGAGCACGGGCCGCAGGGCTGGTGGTGGCCCGGAGAGGAACGCTTCGAGATCGCTGTCGGCGCGGTGCTCGTCCAGCGCAGCCGCTGGGAGCAGGCCGATCTGTCGATCATCGCGCTGCGGGCGGCCGGCCTGCTGGAGCCGGGCGCTCTGGCGGGCGCCGACGAGGAGCTGGTGCGCGAGCTCGTGCGCGGCTCGGGGTTCCCGACCTCGAAGCCCCGCCGGCTGCAGGCCCTGGCCCGATGGGTGGAGCAGCGCGGCGAGGCGGCCCTCGCGATGGACGACGCCGCTCTGCGGGCGGAGCTGCTGGCGGTCGAGGGGATCGGCGAGGAGACGGCGGACGTGATCGGTCTGTACTGCTTCGAGCGCCCGGCCTTCGTGTGCGACGAGTACGCCCGACGGGTGCTGCGGGAGCGCGGAGCCGAGGTGCCGGGCTCCTACCGGGCGTTCCGACGGGAGATCGCCCCTGCCCTGGCGCGTGCCGACTTCACCGTCGCCGAGCTCGCGGAGCTGCACGGCCTCCTCGTGGAGGAGGGGAAGCGGACCTCTCTCCGGCGGGCTCCTATGAGGCGAGCTCGCTCGCGGACTCGCTGATCGCGGCCCAGATCTCGTCCAGCGACAGGCCCAGCACACCGGCGATCGCTGCGATCGTCGGGAACGCCGGGGTCGCGACCCGACCGGACTCGATCTTGCGGAGCGTCTCCGGGGAGACCCCGGCCGTGAGCGCGATCTCGAGCATCGACCGGTCTCCGCGGGCCCGGCGCAGGAGGGCTCCGAGCCGCTCGCCGCGCTCGATCTCGTGGGGTGTGAGAGGTAGTCGGACCATGCTGCCCATACTAATACCGGTATAGGATTACCGGGATAGTTATCGGTACAGTCCGGAAGGCACCGCATGATCGAGATCCTCACCCCCACCGAGCTGACGCGCGCCCGGAGCACCGGTCGTCTCGTCGCCGAGATCCTCCAGGCGCTCGCGAGCCGCAGCATCATCGGCACCTCCCTGCTGGAGATCGACTCCTGGGCCCGCGAGCTGATCCTCGATGCCGGCGCGGAGTCCTGCTACGTCGACTACGAGCCGTCCTTCGG
This sequence comes from Brachybacterium tyrofermentans, assembly GCF_039526165.1. Classification (NCBI taxonomy): domain Bacteria; kingdom Bacillati; phylum Actinomycetota; class Actinomycetes; order Micrococcales; family Dermabacteraceae; genus Brachybacterium; species Brachybacterium tyrofermentans. The sequence continues at coordinate 144,821 of NZ_BAAAIR010000050.1, read as the reverse complement.
TCGCGGCCCGTTCGGCCACTACATCTGCACGGCCGTGAACGATGCCGTGCTGCACGGGATGCCCCGCGACCAGACGCTCGCCGACGGCGACCTGCTGACCCTCGACCTCGCGGTGCTCCGGAACGGGGTCGCTGCCGATGCCGCCCTCAGCGTGATCGTCGGCACGAAGCGGCCCGCACGGAGCGTCGCGATGATCGAGACCACGCAGCGCGCCCTGGCGGCCGGGATCGCCGCAGCCGGCCCAGGGGCCCGCCTGGGCGACGTCTCGGCGGCGATCGGCGCCGTGCTGCAGGGAGCGGGCTATCCCGTGAACACCGAGTTCGGAGGCCACGGGATCGGGTCGACCATGCACCAGGACCCGCATGTGCCCAACATCGGTCGTGCCGAGCGCGGCTACCGCCTGCGCCCGGGGCTGCTGCTCGCGCTCGAACCCTGGGTCATGGAGGACACGGACGAGCTCGTGGTGGATGCCGACGGCTGGACGCTGCGCAGCGCGACCGGCGCGCGGGCGGCGCACACGGAGCACACGATCGCGATCACCGAGGACGGCGCCGAGATCCTGACCGTCTGCTGACGCCTGCAGGAGCAGCTTCGGTTCCCGCACCGATCAGGACACCCGTGACGCCGCGCGATCGAGGAGGTCGCGCACGGCGGAGTCGAAGAGCTCGGGCTCCTCGAGGTTCGGATAGTGGGCGGCGCCGGGGACCTCGACATAGCGGCCGTCGGGGACGACATCCGCCAGGCGACGGCCGTTGGCACGATGGTCGGCCCCGTCGAGGGCGCCGCACAGGGCGAGCACCGGAACCTCCAGTCCAGGAAGGCGTTCCCAGGTGTCCCGGACAGCGGTCGGTGCCGGCGGCGGCACCGGGGTCCCGTCGGGCGCGGTGCGCAGATGGCCGACGACCGTATCCCTGGCCATCATGGCGATGCGGTCACGCACCGCCGGGTCCACCTGGTCGAGCGTCCGCGTCGGGCCTGCGGTGAACCGCTGGAACACGTCGATCCAGGCCTGCAGGTCACCTCCCTGCTCCGCGGCCCTCCAGTCCCCGAAGGCCTGGAGGGCCCAGGGATCGGTGAACTCCGGCTCGCTCGTCCCGGTGCCGCAGACCACGATCCCTGCAACCCGTTCAGGGTGCTCGAGGGCGAGGTCACCGGCCGTTCCGCCGCCCATCGAGATTCCGACGACCACGACCTGCTCGAGGTGGAGGGCATCCAGGAGGGCGAGGACGTCGTCGACCAGACGGTGCTCCCCCTCGGCGTCCGAGGAGCCGCCGTGGCCGCGCGCGTCGGGGACGATGATCCGCCTGTCGGGGAAAGCTGCGAGCTGAGGGTGCCACAGCCGTTTGTCCACGGCGCCGCCATGAAGGAGCACGAGCGGCGGCGCGCCGGAGGTGGGGTCACCCTCGTCGTAGAAGGCGATGCGCTGATCGGACAGGTCGAGGTGATGCACCGTGGGGATCATGACACCTAGGGTGTCATAGTTTTCGCCTATGACAACCCCGTTGTCATACTGGGCCGATGAGCACACCCTCCTCACGCGATGCGCTTCCCCCCGATGCGCTCGCGGAACGCCTCGCCGAGGTCTATGCGGCGATCGGGCCGGTCTACCGGCGAGTCGCCCGGATCGTCGAGCACGACGGGCACAGCAGCGGGCTGTCCGTGGGAGTGCGCAACGTGCTGGATCAGCTGCGACGCCGTGGCGAGCTCACGGTCCCCCAGCTGGCTCACGAGCAGGATCTCAGCCGTCAGTTCGTCCAGCGGATGGTCCATGACGCGCGAGGCGCGGATCTCGTGGAGCTGGTGGAGAATCCTGCCCACCGGCGCTCGTCCCTGGTGCGCATCACCCCTGCCGGCCGGGAGGCGATCGGCGCCGTCATCGGGCGGGAGCATGAACTGATGGGGCGCGTCGGCGGTCACCTCACCGCTGCCGAGCTCGAGGCGACCGTACGGGTGCTGCGCCACATGGACGCGGCGCTGGTCGAGATAGAGGTCGAACGGGGCCAGTTATGACACCTCAGGTAGCACGGAAGCTCGACGTGAAGAAGGATCTCGAGACCTACCGGGCCCGCCGCGGGACCTTCCGGACCCTCGAGGTCCCCTCGATGCACTTCCTCATGATCGACGGGCAGGGCGATCCAAACACGTCGCCGGCTTACGAGGCGGCGCTCGGGGAGCTCTACCCGCTCGCGTACGCCCTGAAATTCCGCAGCCGGAGGACACTCGGCCGGGACTACGTGGTCCCACCGCTGGAGGGCCTGTGGTGGGCCGATGACATGGAGGCGTTCACCGCCCTGCGCGACAAGAGCCGGTGGCACTGGCGTCTGATGCTCATGACGCCGCCGTGGATCACGGCGGAGCAGGTGGAGACCGCGGGAGCCGTGCGCTGGGAGCAGTTCGCCGAGGGACTGTGCGTGCAGACCCTCCACGTCGGTCCCTACGACGCCGAGGGCCCGGTGCTCGAGCAGATGCATCACGAGGTGATCCCCGCTCGGGACCTGGAGATGACGGGCCGGCACCACGAGATCTATCTCGGGGACCCGCGTCGCGCAGCCCCGGAGCGCCTGCGCACGATCTTGCGCCAACCGGTGCGCCGCATGCTCAGATGAGCACCTCGCCGGACCGGGCGACGACGCGTCCGCCGGCAAGCACGAGCTCCCGGCGCGGGGCGCGAACGATCGCGTCGGGCACGTTCTCCGCCTCCATCAGGATCAGATCCGCGCGGGCACCGGGCACGAGATCGTGCACCTCGCGGTGCACGAACCCTGCCGCGTCGCTGGACGCGAGCCGCGCGACCTGCACGAGGTCCTCGTCGCGGCGCCCCCCGTGCAGCCGTGCGAAGTCCAGGGCCACCCGCAGCAGGTCACCGTCCCCGTAGGGGGACCAGAGATCGCGCACGCCGTCGGTGCCCAGCCCCAGGCCCACGCCGGCGTCGCGCATCCGGGCCCAGGGCAGCGGCGCTGACCCGATGGGGGCGACGGTGCTCCAGGATATGCCGAGCTGCGCGAGCTCCTCGAGCAGGGCCTCCTGCCGACCTGCGGGCAGCTGCCCCAGGGCGAAACCGTGGGCGATGTTCACCTTTCCCTCGAGCCCGGCGCGGCAGGTGCGGTCGATGATCAGCTCGTACTCGAAGGCCCCCAGCTCGCCCCCGGCATGGAGATGGATGTCGAGACCGCAGCCGTGCCGCGCGGCGATGTCGAAGAGGCCGTCGAGCTGGCCGACGGGGTCCCGGTCGATGAGGCAGGGATCCAGTCCGCCGATGCTGTCCGCGCCCGCGAGCGCCGCACGGTCCAGCAGCTCCAGGACACCCTCGCGCCGGATCACGCCGTCCTGCGGGAAGGCGACGATCTCCACCTCGAGCGCGCCCTCCAGACGTGCGACCGCCTCCTGGACCGCGGCGATGCCGTCGAGACCGACCCCGAGATCGACGTCGACGTGGCTGCGGGCGGCGGTGGTCCCATGACGGAGGAACTCCCTCAGCACGCGCTCGGTGACGTCGGGCCCCGGGATCCCGAGGGCGTCCCGCTCCGCGCGCTCGTGCGCGATGCGCCCCTGCGTCGTCGGCTCACCGCCGTAGGACACCCAGGGCCGACCCCACCAGGACTTGTCCACGTGAGCGTGCGCATTGATCAGTCCGGGAAGCGCGAGCATGCCGCGCCCGTCGATGACCTCGGCTCCCTCCGGCGCCTCCCCTCCGGGCGGGAGCACCGCCGCGACGGTGTCGCCGTCGATCAGGAGGTCGGCGGGATCGTGACCCCAGGGCCGGATGGAGCGGAGGATCGTGAGCGTCATGCAGAAATGGTATACCGAAATGGGGTCGGCGCGCCGCAGATCCGGCTCCGAGATGTCCGCTCCGCCCCGCCCTGACTGCTCCGCCTCGCCCTGACCGTTCCGACCTGGCCCGGCGCGATTCGACTCACCCGGGCCGGACTCGACCTATGTTCCCTGCCGGCCCCCCGGGGTCCCTGTGCCGCATGCGAGCCTGTTCCTCGCCGCTGCGCAGGTGCTCCACGACCAGGTGCCCGATCCCGGTGACGTCCTGCCGGGCGATCGCCGCGAAGAGCTGCTCGTGGCCCCGGACGATCTCGAGCAGGTCATCGTGCTGGGAGAGGGACCAGCGCATCCGGCTGCCCAGGAGCCGTCCCATCTCCGAGAGCACCTCGTTGTCCGACAGCTCGATGACGACCTCGTGGAAGTCTGCGGCCGCCCGACGCGCGACGACACCGTCCCCCTGCTGTGCGGCCTCCCGCTCCCGTTCCAGCACGGTTCGCAGACGCTCCAGGCCCTCCTCGGTGCGCCGCTCCGCCGCGAGGGGGAACACCGCCTTCTCCAGTGCCTCCCGTGCCTCTCGGACCTCCCGGGACTGCTTCGCCGAGAACTCACGGACCACGGCCCAGGTGCGGGGCCGCAGGGTCACCAGGCCCTCCGCGGCCAGAGCTTTCAGGGCATCGCGCACGGGGACCCGGCTGACCGCGAGCCCTTCCGCCAGCTCGCGCTCGACCAGCCGGCTGCCGGGCGCGCGCACCCCGTCGAGGATCTCCTCGCGCAGCCGAGCGGTGACGCGCTCCCCCTCGGACACATGATCTGCACTCTCGCTCATACGTTCATCTTCGCAGGCTGTCTATGCCCGACTAGTCTGCTGCGATGACGACACCGCGCCTCAGCCGCGCCCAGAAGGTCGATGCCGCCACTCCCGACTCGCGCAACCGGGTGGTGGACTTCCTGCGTGCCGCCGCGATCACCGTGGTGGTGCTGGGGCACTGGACGATCGTCGCGGTCGATGCCGACGGCGGGATCTCACCCCACGGCGTGCTCGACACCGCCCGGTGGACCCATCCGCTGACCTGGATCTTCCAGGTGATGCCGATCTTCTTCCTGGTGGGCGGCTACTCCAACGCCCTGTCGTGGCGCTCCGCCCGGCGCAAGGGCGTCGGCTACGCGCAGTGGCTGCGCACCAGGCTGCGTCGGCTCGGGATCCCGCTGCTGCCGCTGCTGATCGCCTGGCTCGTGATCAGCGTGATCGCGCTCGCCGCCGGCGCCCCGAACACGGCGCTGCAGCTCGCCACCCAGATGGCGCTGGTGCCCACCTGGTTCCTGGCCGCCTACCTGCTCGTGATCGTGGTCGCCCCTCCCCTGCTGGTGCTGTGGGAACGCTTCGCCTGGTGGTCGATCGTGGGCGGCATCGCACTCGCCGGGGTGGTCGATGCGGTGAGCATCGGCCTGGACCAACCGCTGCTCGGCTATCCCAACTACGTGCTGGTGTGGGCGAGCTTCCACCAGGTCGGCTTCGCCTGGCTCGACGGGCGGCTGGAGGGCCCCGCTCGGCGCCTGGCCCTGGTCGGCATCGGTGCGGTGGGCCTGGCCCTGCTGGTCGGCCTCGGCCCGTACCCGGTCTCGATGATCACCTCGGGGGCCGACGAGATCAGCAACTCCAGCCCCACCCGCGTGACCATGGCGTTCCTGGGAATGCTGCAGGCCGGCCTCGTGCTGCTGCTGGAGCGGCCGCTGACCGCCCTGCTGCGCCGTCCCCGCCTCTGGTTCGTCACGGTGCTGGTGAACCAGCGCATCATGACGTGGTTCCTGTGGCACCTCACGGCCCTCGTGGGCCTGTCCCATCTCCTGCTCGCCCTGGGCGGCATCGGGCTGGGGCCCGCGCCCCTCAGCGGCATCTGGTGGGCGACGCGGCCGCTGTGGGCGCTGGTGCTGCTCGCCCTGACCGGGGTGATGGTGCTGGTGTTCGGCCGGTTCGAGGATCCTCGCGAGGACGACCGGCCCGCCCCGCCCCTGTGGCGGCCGATCCTCGCCGCCGTGCTCGTCTGCGCGGGGCTCGCGGTGATGGCCGACGCCGGGATGGTCGGCCCGGACGGGCTGCACTGGATCTGGCCGCTGCTGCCGATCCTGGGCATGATCGCCGGCGGCGTGATCCGTTTGCGAGGATCGAGGGCATGACCCCCGCTCTGCTCGACTCCCGCCTGCCCCTCGTCGCCGCGCCGATGGCCGGCGGACCCTCCACCGTCGGCCTCGCCGAGGCGGTCTCCTCCGCGGGCGCGTTCCCGTTCCTCGCCGGTGGGAACAAGAGCGCCGCTGCGCTCGGCGCGGAGATCGCCGCCGTCCGGGGACTCGGGGCGGACTTCGGGGTGAACCTCTTCGCCCTCCCGCCGCGCACGATCGACGAGGCGGCCTTCGCGTCCTATGCCGCCGAGCTCGCCGCGGAGGCCGACGCCTACGGGGTCATCCTGGACCCGGCGCCGCGCACAGATGACGACTCCTTCGAGGACAAGCTCGAGATGCTCACGCGCAGCCCGGTCCCGGTCGTGTCCTTCACCTTCGCGCTCCCCTCCGCCGAGCACGTGGCCGCTCTGCATGCCGTGCGCACGACGGTGCTGGCCAGCGTGACCTCGCCCGAGGAGGCATGGGCCGCGACCGAGCTCGGAGTGGACGGCCTCGTCGTCCAGGGACCGGACGCCGGCGGGCACAGCGCCATCCACGACCCCTCCCGCACGCCTCCTGCGATCCGGACGCCCGAGCTGGTGCGCCAGGTCGTGGCCGACACGAACCTCCCCGTCATCGGCGCGGGCGGCGTGGACGGACCGGTCGCGGTGCATCGGATCCTCGCCGCGGGCGCTCGGGCCGTGGCCGTCGGCACCCTGCTGCTGCGCACGGACGAGGCCGGGACCTCCCCCACGCATCGCGCCGCCCTCGCGGACCGGTCCTTCACGGCGACGGCGCTGACCCGGGCGTTCACCGGCCGGCCGGCACGCTCGCTGCGCAACGGCTTCATCGACCGCCATGAGGCGTCGGCGCCGACGGCCTATCCCGCCGTCCATCACCTCACGCGGGAGCTGCGCCGTGCGGCGGGCGCCGCCGGGGACACCGACCGGCTCCATCTGTGGGCCGGGACCGGCTGGCGCAGTGCGCCGGAGGGCCCGGCGGCCGACGTCATCGCCCGGCTCGCGAAGGGGATCTGAGCCTCCGCCCGCGCGGGGTCACGCGTCCCGCAGCACCTGGGTGCCGATGACGCCCAGCAGCTCGAGCTTCTGCGCGGCGTCCGTGCCCTCGAGCGGGAAGAAGGCGTGCATCGACACGTCCTCGTCGGGGGTGAGCAGCACTTCGCAGCGCAGCTCGATGGCCCCGATCTCAGGATGCAGGAACACCTTCTGATCGATCTGGCGCTGCGTGACGTCGTGCAGCGCCCACAGCCGGGCGAACTCGCCGCTGCGCTCCTCCAGCTCGTCGACCAGCGCGGTGACCTCCGCGTCGCCGCCGCGGCGGGTGAACGCGGCGCGCAGATCGCTCACGTGGGCGGCGGAGATCCTCTCCCAGTGGTCCGAGGGCATCAGTCGGGCCGACGGGTCGGTGAACCATCGCCGCACGAGGTTCCGGTCCCGAGCGGTGTCCCCCAGCACTCCCCCGACCAGTGCCGTGCCGAGGGCATTGGTCCAGAGCACCTCGCCGAGATCCGTCAGGATCACGACGGGGAGGTCCGTGAGCCGGTTCCCCAGGGCGATCAGGCCCGGGCGCACATGATGGCCGGCGCGCCGCGGGGGCGGGGCGTGACCGCCCAGACGCAGCAGATGGTCGCGCTGCTCCCGGTCGCAGTGCAGCGCCTGGGCGATGGCCAGCACGACCCCGGCTGAGGGCGCCGAGCCCCGACCCTGCTCGAGGCGCGTGTAATGGTCCACCGAGACGCCGGCGAGCATCGCGACCTCCTCGCGGCGCAGCCCGGGCGTGCGGCGCCGGGACCCTTCGGGCAGACCGGCGTCGACCGGACGCAGCTGCTCGCGGCGGCGGCGCAGGAAATCGGCGAGGCCCTGTCGATCGATCATCGACCCATCCTCCTCCTCGCCCGGCGCGCTATCCAGGGACGGCCTCTCCCCGGATGAACCGGGCCTCGTGCGTCGTACGTCGACGGTCCAGGCTGAACGGCATGACCACCACAGAGCACATCACCCCCGCATCCATCACCCCTGCGCCCACCACCCGCCGCCTCGGCGCGACCGGACCGACGGTCACCTCGCCGGGTCTCGGCGCCATGAGCCTGTCCGGTGCCTACGGACCGACCGACGACGCCGAGAGCCTGCGCGTGCTCCACGCCTACCTCGATGCCGGCGGCACCCTCCTGGACACCGGCGACTTCTACGGCGCCGGGCACAACGAGATGCTCATCGGCCGGGCCCTGCAGGAACGATCCCGGGAGGACGCCGTGCTCTCGGTGAAGTTCGGCGCCACGATCACGTCGACGGGGATGCCGCGGGGGTTCAACGGACGCCCCGAGAACGTCGCCACCTCGCTCGCCTACTCGCTGCGCCGGCTCGGCGTGGACCACCTCGACGTGTACCGGCCCGCGCGGCTCGATCCCGAGGTGCCGATCGAGGAGACCATCGGCGCGATCCAGGAGCAGGTCGAGGCCGGGTACGTGCGTCACATCGGCCTCAGCGAGGTCGGTCCCGAGACGATCCGTCGGGCCGCGGCCGTCGCCCCGATCAGCGATCTGCAGATCGAGTACTCGCTGCTCACCCGGGAGATCGAGACCAACGGGATCCTGGAGACCTGTCGCGAGCTGGGGATCGGCGTCACCGCCTACGGCGTGCTCGCCAAGGGCCTGGTCGCCGGGCGCTCCGGAGGCTCTCGGGAGATCTTCCCCCGCTTCCAGGGCGAGAACCTGGCCCGCAACCGCGCGCTGCTCGAGCAGATCCAGGGGATCGCCGCGACGAAGGGCATCTCGATGGCGCAGCTCGCGATCGCCTGGGTCGCCTCGCGCGGCGAGGACGTCGTGCCGATCGTCGGGTCCCGGCGCCTGGATCAGGTGACCTCGATGCTCGGCATCACGGCCGTGCAGCTGAATGACCAGGACCTGGCTCGGATCGACGCCGCCCTGCCCGTCGGCGCCGCCCAGGGCGACCGCTACCCCACCGCCCTCATGGAGCAGCTCGACAGCGAGCGCTGAGCCCGGGACACGACAGCAGAAGGGCCCCACCTCGCGGTGGGGCCCTGCTGACGAGTCACTGTCTCACGGTTTCTCGAGTGGAGCTAAGGGGATTCGAACCCCTGACCTCTTCCATGCCATGGAAGCGCGCTACCAACTGCGCCATAGCCCCGTATCGGGTGTCGCCCTCATCAGGCGACTCGTCAAGATTACCCCGATCGTCGGCTCAGGTGAAATCGGGAGCCAGGTTGTGTGACACCAACCTCATGAGCTGACCTGTGGTGTCCGAGGTGAGGGGCTCGAGCACCGACCGATGGCAGTTCTCCAGCCCGGCGATGCCCCGGAAGTCATCGGCGTCCAGCCCCAGCAGCGCGGTGATGCCCAGGGTGATCGCCGCGCCGTGCGAGACGACCATGACGGTACGCCCCGTGTTCTCGGCGACCAGGCGACGGCAGGCCTCCGCGATGCGCTCGGCGACCGCCGGACGGTCCTCGAGCCCCAGGCCGATCACCGGACGATGCGCGCGCCAGTCGGCGTGCTCGGTCGGCCAGTGCCGACGGATCTCCTCGCCCCGCAGTCCTTCCCAGGTGCCGAAGCTGCGCTCGATCAGCGCGGCGTCGGTGGAGACCTCGAGGCCGCAGGAGGACGCGACGATCTGCGCGGTGTCACGGGCACGGCCCAACGGCGACGCGACGATGAGGTCGGGCGGATTCGCGGCCACCGCGGCGGCGAGCACCCCGGCCTGACGGGTCCCGGTCTCGTTCAGGGGGATGTCCACCTGGCCCTGCAGGCGACCCTCCTTGTTGTAGTCCGTCTGTCCGTGGCGCACGAGGATCAGGCGCGTGCGCACAGGACTGCCGGTGGAGCGGGCGGGCGTCACGCCGCGGGGTCCGCGATCTGCAGGTCCAGCACGGGCGCATCGCGCCAGAGCCGCTCGAGGGCGTAGTAGGCGCGATCCTCGGCATGCTGGACGTGCACGACGATGTCGCCGTAGTCCAGCAGAACCCAGCGCGCATCCCGCTGGCCCTCGCGGCGCAGCGGCTTGCGACGGCGCTCCCGGAGCAGCGCCTCCTCGACGCCGTCGACGATGGCCGAGACCTGACGCTCGGAGTCCCCGCTGCACACGAGGAACACGTCGGTGATCACCACCTGCTCGGAGACATCGAGGCCGATCACCTCGTCGGCGAGCTTGTCGGCGGCGGCCTGACCGGCCACTCGGGCCAGGTCGAGGGATTCTTCGGGTGCACTCACGCGGCTGATTCCTTGAGGACGAGATGATCGGTGAACAGGTTCTGCACGGAGGCGTCCAGGGCGGAGGCCTCCCCGGGGCCGAGGACCCCGGTCAGGAGAAGGATGACGAGCGCGACCAGGGCGATCGCGACGAGAGCCCACACCAGCCAGATGAACGAGCGGCTGCCCGACCCTTCGGCGCGGTGGAGGACCTTGCCCTCGAAACGAGGTGCCGGTCGCGGGGAGGGGGCCTCGGTGACCGAGAGCTCCCCCAGCTCGACCCCGTCGGCGTCACGGTCGATGACCGCGGTCTGCGAGGATGACGAGCCCGTCGGGCTGCTCGTGCCGCTCGAGCCCGCGGAGCGCGGCGACTGCTTCTGCGTGGCCGGGCCCTCCGAGGCGACAGCGCCGTCGGCGGCTGCCGAGCGGTCCGAGGCGGACGTGTCGCCCGAGCTCGTCGTATCGACCGAAGCCTCCGGGTCGTCGGAGTCAGCTGCACCGTCGGAGGCAGCTGCGCCGTCGTGCCCAGCCGTGCTGTCGGTCGACGGGTCAGAACCGCCCTCGGGAGACGTGGCCTGCTCCGGATCCTCACTGAGCTCGATGATGCGGGCGCGTCGGCCGAACTTGCGCAGCGTCGGCACCGGAGCTGCCGCATCGGGCGGCTCGACGGCCCCGCGCACGCCCGGGACCGTGGACTGGTCATCGGTGGTCGCGACGGCCGAGCGCGATTCCAGCGCGGCGCTCTCCTCGGGGCTCAGCGCGCGAGCGCGTCGTCCGCGACGCGGAGTGGTGTCGGATTCAGTCATCGCCGTCACCTCCTGTGTAGAGGGCGTACTTGTTGATGTATTGGACGACGCCGTCGGGGACCAGATACCACACCGGTCCTCCCGCTGCGACGCGGGTGCGGCAGTCGGTCGAGCTGATCGCCATCGCCGGGACCTCGATCAGGCTCACCCCATCGACCGGAAGCCCCGAGGTGTCCAGCTCATGCTCGGGGCGGGTGACGCCGACGAAGTGTGCGAGGGAGAAGATCTCCTCGGAGTCCTTCCAGGTGAGGATGGACTGCAGCGCGTCGGCGCCCGTGATGAAGAAGAGGTCCGCCTCGGGCTGCTGATCGTGCAGGTCCCGCAGGGTGTCGATCGTGTAGGTCGAGCCGGGACGGTCGATGTCGACGCGCGAGACCGTGAACACGGGATTCGCAGCGGTCGCCACGACCGTCATGAGGTAACGGTGCTCCGGATCGGAGATCTCCCGATCGGCCTTCTGCCAGGGGCGACCGGTCGGGACGAAGACGACCTCGTCGAGGCCGAAGACGCTCTGGACCTCACTGGCTGCGACGAGGTGACCGTGATGGATGGGATCGAACGTCCCGCCCATCACGCCGATCCGTCGTCGCTGCTGCTCCATGGCGATCAGTGATCGCCGTGCCTGTCGGAGTCCCCGCGCTTGCGCTGGTTGGTCCCGCCGGTGAGGTAGGTGATCCCGAGCAGGATCAGCATGATGACGAAGACGCCGATGCCCACCATCGGCGGCGTGACGCCGCCGGTCGCGTGCTCGCCGGCCTCGGCAAGGATCATGAGCTGGTCGATCATGGTGTTCTAGGCCTTTCCAGGAGTGACCGGGCCATCATCCCACAGCCGCGCGCCCTGCTCACGCTGCGACGCCGGCGATGGGAGCGCAGTCACGGCCGCACGTGCCCCTGACCGATCACGAGCCACTTCCCCGTGGTCATCTCGGGGAGCCCCATCGGGCCGCGCGCATGGAGCTTCTGGGTGGAGATGCCGATCTCCGCGCCGAAGCCGAACTCGCCGCCGTCCGAGAAGCGCGTCGAGGCGTTGGCCATGACCACGGCGGAATCCACCTCGGCCAGGAACCGCTGCTGCGAGAGCAGGTCCCGGGTGAGGATCGATTCGGTGTGCCCGGAGGAATGGGCTCTGATGTGCTCGAGCGCCTCGTCGAGGTCGGCGACAACCTTCACCGCGAGCTCGAGGGCGAGGTACTCGATGTCCCAGTCCTCCGCGGTCGCCGGCACGACCTCCGCAGCGGTGCCCGCCGCGGACAGGATCCGGGCAGCTTCCTCGTCGGCATGCAGGCGCACCCCGGCCGCCGCGAGCGGGGTCGCCAGGCGCGGGAGAGCCGCTTCGGCCACCTCCCGATGGACCAGCAGGGTCTCCAGGGCGTTGCAGACCCCGACGCGCTGGGTCTTGGAGTTCAGGACGATCTCGCTCGCCTGGTCGAGGTCGGCGCTCGCATCGACCAGGATGTGGGTCGTGCCGGTTCCGGTCTCGATCACCGGGACCAGGGAGTTCTCGACGACTCGGCGGATCAGCCCGGCTCCGCCGCGCGGGATCAGCACATCGATCAGTCCCCGCGCCCGCATGAGCACGTCCACGCCCTCCCGGCCGTACGCGTCGATCCCGACGATGAGGTCCTCGGGCAGGCCGTGCTCGGCCAGCACGGACCGCAGCACCGCGATCAGGGCGGTGTTCGAGTGCAGGGCCGCGGAACCGCCGCGCAGCACCACCGCGTTGCCGGACTTCAGCGCGAGACCGGCGGCATCGACGGTGACGTTCGGTCGGGCCTCGTAGACCATGCCGATCACCCCGAGGGGCACACGCACCTCGCGCAGCTCGAGTCCGTTGCGCAGCACGGAGCCGCGCATCACCTCACCGATCGGGTCCGGGAGGTCAGCGGCATCGCGCAGCTGCTGGGCGATCGCGGCTACCCGCTGGGGGTCCAGTGCCAGACGGTCGCGCAGACCCGGCTCGATCCCCGCGGCGTCGGCCGCCTCGAGATCACGGGCGTTGGCGGTGACGATGTCCTCGGCGCGGGCGACCAGGGCGTCCGCCATGGCGAGCAGCACGGCGTCCTTGGTGTCGCGGTGCAGGAGCGCCAGGGCCGGCTGGGCCCGCTTCGCACGGCGGGCGGCGTCTTCCACGGCATGTGCAGTCATGCCCGGAGCCTACGGGTGCGGTCCGGGTCGCCACAGGACCGTCTCAGAGCACGACCAGGTGATCGCGGTGCACGACGGGACGACGGAACCGCTCCCCCAGCAGCTCGCGCAGCTCGGCCGAGCCGCGGCCGGTCATGGCTCGCAGCTCGTCGCTGCTGAAGGAGGTCAGGCCGCGCGCGATGACCTCGCCGTCCGGCGCGGCGATGTCCACCGGGACACCATCGGGGAAGGTCCCCTCCACCCCGGTGATCCCCACCGCCAGCAGGGAGCGCCGACGGGTGCGCATCGCCTCCGCCGCGCCCTCGTCGAGCACCAGGGTGCCCGCTCCGCGAGTCGCGAAGCGCAGCCACACCAGGCGGGACCGTCTGCGGCCGTGATGGCCCGGGAAGAAGGTGCCGATGTCCTCGCCGGTCGCGGCGGCGGCGAACTTCGAGGCGGAGGTCAGGACCGCGGCAGTGCCGGTGGTGGAGGCCAGCTGCGCCGCGGACAGCTTGGTGACCATGCCACCGGTTCCGATCTTCGAGCCGACCGAGCCGATGCTCACCCCGGCGAGGCGCGCCGCATCCTCGACCACGCCGATGCGCGTCGCCCCGGGCTCCTGCGGCGGTGCCGTGTACAGACCGTCGACGTCGGTGAGCAGGAACAGGGCGTCGGCCCCGAGCAGCTGGGCGACCAGCGCCGCGAGCCGGTCGTTGTCCCCGAAACGGATCTCATGGGTCGCCGTGGTGTCGTTCTCGTTGACCACCGGGAACGCCCCGAGGCCCATGAGGGCCTCCAACGCGTTGCGCACATTGCGGTACGTCTGCGGGCGGATCACGTCGGACTCCGTGAGCAACACCTGACCGGTGATCCGCCCGTGGTCCCCGAACGCCGTGGACCAGGCGGTCGCGAGCAGGGCCTGACCCACGCTCGCCGCGGCCTGCTGCAGGTCCACGGAGTCCGGGCGCTGCTCGAGGCCCAGGGGTCCCAGCGCCGCCGCGATGGCGCCCGAGGAGACGATGACGACCTCCGTGCCCTCGCTGCCGAGCCAGGCGCAGGTGGTCGCGATCTCCTGAACCCGCAGCTGGTCGAGGCGACCGTTGGAGTCGGTCAGGCTCGAGGAGCCGATCTTCACCACGATCCGCCCGGCATCCACCAGCCCGGCGCGCTCGGTGATGCGTGCCGGCTGGCGCAGCCCGGTGCCGCCCCCGTTCTCCGTTCCGGCCATGCTCAAGCGTTCCCCTCGTCCTTCGACGGGTCGGCCCAGTGGCCGGCGCGGCGTTCGGCGTCCATGGCCGCGATGCGCTTCATGCGGGCATCGGTGCGCGCCCGCTGGTCCTCGCGCTTCTCCTCACGGGTGGCGCGATGATTGTCCTCGAGGCGCTTGTCGGTGCCGCGGCGACCCATCAGCAGCTCGGCACCGCCCACCATCGTCGGCTCCCAGTCGAAGACGACCGCGTCGTTCCCCGGGCCGATCAGCACGGTGGATCCGGAGACGGCACCGGCCTTGAAGAGCTCGTCCTCGGCGCCGATCTTCGCCAGACGATCCGCGAGGTAGCCCACCGCCTCATCGTTGGTGAAGTCGGTCTGACGCACCCAGCGCTCGGGCTTGTCGCCCTCCACGCGGAAGGCGGTCGAGCCCTCGAACTCCTCCTTGACCACGCGGAAGCCTTTCGCGTCGACCGCACGCGGTGTGATGACGATCGGGGCGACGGTCGGCTCGGGAAGCTGGGCGCGGGCCTGCTCGACGAGCTCACCGAGCACGAAGGACAGCTCGCGCAGTCCCTTGTGGGAGAGCGCGGACACGTCCAGCACGGGCACATCCCGCTCCGCGAGACGCTCGCGGACCATGTCCGCCATCTCGGTGCCGTCGGGGAGGTCGGTCTTGTTGAGCACGATCACGGAGGGTCGATCCATGAGCGGGACCCTGGTCTCCGCCTCTTCGTCGAGCCCGGCGGCGTAGGTGGCCAGCTCGTTCTCGATCGTCTCGAGGTCGGTGAAGGGATCGCGGTCCGACTCCAGAGCCGCCGCATCGAGTACGTGCACGAGCACGTGGCAGCGCTCGATGTGGCGCAGGAAGTCCAGGCCGAGCCCCTTGCCCTGGCTCGCGCCCGGTATCAGGCCGGGCACGTCGGCGACCGTGTACCGGAAGTCGCCGGCCTCGACCACGCCGAGGTTCGGCACGAGCGTCGTGAAGGGGTAGTCCGCGATCTTGGGGCGGGCGGCGCTCATCGCCGCGATCAGCGAGGACTTGCCGGCGCTGGGGAAGCCCACCAGGGCCACATCGGCCACGGTCTTGAGCTCGAGCACGAGGGTGCGCTCCTCGCCGGGCTCGCCGAGCAGGGCGAAGCCGGGGGCCTTGCGCTGGGTGGAGGCCAGCGCCGCGTTGCCGAGGCCGCCGGTGCCGCCGCGGGCCGCCGTGAAGCGGGTGCCGATGCCGACCATGTCGATGAGCACGGTGCCGTCGGACGCCATCACGACGGTGCCATCGGGCACAGACAGCACGAGGTCCTCGCCGTAGGCGCCGTGCCGCAGGTCGCCCTTGCCGAAGCCACCGCTGGTGGCCTTCTGATGGGGCTTGTGGTGGTAGCTCAGCAGGGTCGTGGTCGACGCATCGACCTCGAGGATGACGTCACCTCCGCGACCGCCGTTGGCTCCGTCCGGGCCGGCCAGCGGCTTGAACTTCTCGCGGCGGATGGACGCGGCGCCGTGCCCGCCCGATCCTGCGGCGACCTGCAGCTCGACGCGATCGACGAACGTGGCCATGGGGTTCCTCCAGGAGGTGTTGAGATATGCATCGAGGGGCGGAGCATCGGCTCCGCCCCTCGAAGGCAGCTGGTGCCCCGGTTCCCGGGGCGAGCGATCAGACCGTCTCGACGATGCTGACCACGCGACGGTCGCGCTTGCGACCGAACTCGACGGTGCCCGCGGTGAGCGCGAACAGCGTGTCGTCGTTCCCGCGACCCACACCGTCACCGGGGTGGATGCTGGTACCGCGCTGGCGCACGATGATCTCGCCCGCGCCGACGACCTGGCCGCCGAAGCGCTTGACGCCCAGGCGCTGAGCGTTGGAGTCACGCCCGTTCTTGGAGGAGCTGACGCCCTTCTTTGATGCCATCTGGAATCAATATCCTTCTGTCGTGTCCGAAGGGATCGCTCAGGCGATGCCCGTGATCTTCAGCCGGGTGAGCTCCTGGCGGTGGCCCTGGCGCTTCTTGTACCCGGTCTTGTTCTTGTAGCGGAGGATCCGGATCTTCTCACCGCGAAGGTCCTCGACCTTCTCAGCGGAGACCTTCACCTTGGCGAGGTCGGACTGCGCGGAGGTGATCTTGTCACCATCAACCAGCAGCACGGGAGCGAGATCGATGCTGTCGCCCGCCTCGCCTGCCACGCGGTTGATCACGATGGTGTCACCGACCGACACCTTCTCCTGACGACCGCCTGCGCGGACGATTGCGTACACCACGTCACTGCTCCATCTTGTCATTCGAACTCTGCACTTGAGTCATGCACCCTGATCGGTGATCCGCGGACCTGCGACCGTCAACCGGCCCTGCACTCCCCGGAGGGTGTTCAGGCGGGAGATGCGGTCGCGCGGGTGTCACCAGGAACATGACTGCGGCGCGTTTTGCGCCAGGGAACAGCTTACGATCCCCAGCACCTCAGGTCAACCACCAGAGGCCGTCCGACCTGCGAGAACGCCGTCACATCCTGTGGAACACGTCACGCGGAGGCGCTCTTGGCCCGCCCGCACCTCATTCCTGCGAGGAGGGGTCCTGCTCCTGCTGGGAATCCGGCACGGAGTCCTGCTGGGAAACCTGCTCGGGATCCTGCTGAGCCTGCGGCGAGGTCCCGGTCGAGACGACCTCGCCGTCGACCGTCACCTCAGGCTGCGCGGTGCTGCCCGAGGCCGCCGCGATCGAGGCGATGGTGGCGCGAGCCAGGGCCCGGCTGTCCGCATCGTCCTCGAGCCGGTGGACGTCCGCGGCGGACTCGTCCGAGCTGTTCTCATCAGGCCCGTTCTCCTCCGTGGAGGAGCCGCCGCGCGATCGGCGCGCACGGCGCTTGGACGACTTCGAGGAGTCATCCCCGTGGCCGCCGGAGTTCCCGCCGCCGGAGTGTCCCCCGCCGCCGTTCCCGCCGCTCGAGCCCGCACCGTTGTGTCCGTGGAGGTCGCCGTCGATGTCGACGACGAGGCCGCGGCCGTGGCAGTGCTCGCAGGAGGTGGAGAAGGTCTCGACGAGACCCTGGCCCACGCGCTTGCGGGTCATCTGCACGAGACCGAGCGAGGTCACCTCGGCGACCTGGTGCTTGGTCCGGTCCCGGCCCAGGCACTCGACCAGGCGGCGCAGCACCAGGTCACGGTTGGACTCCAGCACCATGTCGATGAAGTCGATGACGATGATGCCGCCGATGTCGCGCAGCCGCAGCTGGCGCACGATCTCCTCGGCCGATTCGAGGTTGTTCTTGGTGACCGTCTCCTCGAGGGAGCCGCCGGAGCCGGTGAACTTGCCGGTGTTCACGTCGACCACGGTCATCGCCTCTGTGCGGTCGATGACCAGCGAGCCGCCGGAGGGCAGGTAGACCTTGCGGTCCATGGCCTTGAGCAGCTGCTCGTCGATGCGGTGCTTGGCGAAGACGTCCTTGTCGGACACGTGCCGGGTGACGCGCTCGAGGAGGTCGGGCGCGACCTCCGAGACGTACTCGTGGACATCGTCGTAGACCTTGTTGCCCTCGACGATCAGCGAGGTGAAGTCCTCGTTGAAGACGTCGCGCACCACCTTGATGGCGATGTCCGGCTCCTGGGAGAGGGCGACCGGCGCGGTCTTCGCCTTCTGGGCCTTCTGGATCTTCTCCCACTGGGCGCGCAGGCGCTCGACGTCGTGGGTCAGCTCCTGCTCGCTCGCTCCCTCGGAGGCGGTGCGCACGATGACGCCCGCATCCTCGGGGATGATCTGGCGCATGATCTTCTTCAGGCGAGTGCGCTCGGTGTCGGGCAGCTTGCGGGAGATGCCCGTCATGGAGCCGCCGGGAACGAACACGACGTAGCGGCCGGGCAGGGAGATCTGGCTGGTCAGCCGGGCGCCCTTGTGGCCGATCGGGTCCTTGGTGACCTGCACGAGGACCGGGTCGCCGCTCTTGAGCGCGAGCTCGATGCGGCGCGGCTGGCCCTCCAGGCCCACGGCGTCCCAGTTGACCTCGCCGGCATAGAGCACGGCGTTGCGGCCCTTGCCGATGTCGACGAAGGCGGCCTCCATCGAGGGCAGCACGTTCTGGACCTTGCCCAGGTACACGTTGCCGACCATCGAGGTCTGAGCCTTCTGCGCGACATAGTGCTCGACCAGGACGTCGTCCTCGAGGACGGCGATCTGGGTGCTGCCGGCCCGCTCGCGCACGACCATGGAGCGCTTGACGGACTCCCGGCGGGCGAGGAACTCGGCCTCGGTGATGACGTTGCGACGACGACCGTTGTCACGGCCCTCGCGGCGGCGCTGGCGCTTGGCCTCGAGTCGGGTCGAGCCCTTGACGGCCTTGACCTCGTCACGCGCCTCGCGCACCTTGACGACCGTGTTGGGCGGATCATCCGAGGAGGAGTTGGACGAGGAGTCGTCGTTGCCGGATCCGGAGCCCGAACGACGGCGACGACGGCGACGACGGGAGCTCGACGAGCTCGAGGAGCCGCTGTCCGAGCCGTCCGATCCGTCGGAGCCGTCGGCGCTGTCCTCCCCCGTGCTCTGGTCCCGGTCCTCGGACGAGTCATCGTCCTGAGACCCGTCGTTCGCCTCGGAGTCGTCGTCCGAGCTCTCGTCCTCGTCGTCCCCGCGGCCGCGGCCGCGACGACCGCGACCGCCACGGCGACGACGACGGCGGGAGCTGGAGGAGCCGTCCGAGGAGCGCTCGTCGTCCGAATCGGAGTCCTCCTCCTCGGAGGAGTCGGACTCGTCCTCGGAGTCGGTGCTGTCGTCCTGGGACGAGCCGCGCCGGGAGGAGCGACGGGAGCGGCTGCGGCGGGAGCGCGAGCGACCGGACTGCTCCTCGCCGCTCTGCTCGGAGGAGTCGTCCTGCTCGTTCTGCTCGTCGGCGTCGTCCTCGGTGTCGCCGTCGGCGTCCTCGAACGAGACGGACGCGCCGCCGACCGGGGCGTCCTGCGGGCCCACAGTGGTGCGGGGCTGCGGAGTGGGCGCCTGGAAGAGGAGCGAGGCGAAGTCCAGCTGGACCTGCTCGCGGCGTCGGGCCCGATCATCGGACTCGGTGTCCTCGGCGGGAGCCTCGTCCGCTCCGCGCGACGAGGCGAGGGCGCGCAGATCGCCGGCCACCGGGCTGCCGTCGTCCGCGGGGGTCTCCTGGGTGGGAGTCTCCGGCGCGGTGGTCTCCTCCGCGGCCTGCTGGGCCTCGGGGGCCCGGGTGGCCCGGCGGCGGGTGGAGCGCCGCCGCGTGGTGGTCTCCTGGGCTTCGGGCTCGCCGGCTGCGGACTGGTGGGCTTCAGCCTGCTGGGCGTCGGGCGCTGCCGTCGCGGGTTCCTCGACGACCGGCTCGGGCGCGGCGGTATCCGGCTCGACGGGGATCACCGGGGCGCCGGCGGGCGCTCCGGCACGACGACGCGGCCGCTTGGTGGCCTTGGTCGTGGTGGGCGCCGGCTCGGCAGAGGCGTCGCTCTGCTGGGCGACGATCGTGCGCGGGGTGGAGGCCTCTGCCTGCTCCGGTGCTGCTGCCGGGATCGGTGCCCCGGCAGGAGCTCCGGCCCGGCGACGACGTCGCACGGGTGCGGTGGTGGAGGTCGAGTCCGACGTGTCGTTCTCGGGATTATGGGTGCTGTCAGCCATGCGGCCGTCTCCTTCTGAAGGAACCAGCGCACCCTGGCCCCGTATGGTCATCGTCCCTGGGGACGGAAGTCTCAGGCCCTCGCCGTCGCGCAGCTCCCTGGAAGGAAGCGCTGCGATGCCGATCGCGGGAGCACAGCGGTCGCGGTCAGACGCGTTGCCGGTGCTCCGACGTGACGACGCCGGGAGGTTCCCCCACCCGGTACGGAGCAGGAGAGTGCCGCGGCCAGTATGGCACAGGACGCACTTCGGGACCTGCTCGACATGCCCCGTCCGTCACGATCCGACGGGCGCCCAGGCGGAGGGAGGACCATGGTCCTGATGGACCCTGCTCGGACCGCATAGGTTCACCAGCAGCGTGTCGCTCTCTGGGAGGTTCGATGGAAGCCCTCGACATCGCACGGTGGCAGTTCGGCATCACCACCGTGTACCACTTCGTCTTCGTGCCGCTCACGATCGGCCTGTCGCTGCTCGTAGCGGTCATGCAGACCAAGGCGGTGTTCTCCAAGGACCCCGCCCGCAAGGACGCCTGGACTCGGATGACCAAGTTCTTCGGCTCCCTGCTGATCGTGAACTTCGGCATCGGCATCGCCACCGGCATCGTGCAGGAGTTCCAGTTCGGTATGAACTGGTCGGAGTACGCCCGCTACGTCGGGGACGTCTTCGGTGCCCCGCTCGCCCTCGAGGGCCTCGCGGCCTTCTTCCTCGAATCGGTGTTCCTGGGCCTGTGGATCTTCGGCTGGGGCAAGCTGCCCGAGAAGATCCACCTGCTCACGATCTGGGCCGTCGCGCTGGGCACCACGGCATCGGCGTACTTCATCGTCGCCGCGAACTCGTTCATGCAGCACCCCGTCGGCGCGATGCTGAACCCCGAGACCGGCCGCGCCGAGCTCGACCCCTCCCAGGGCTCGATCCTCGCGGTGCTCACCAACGTCACCACGATGGCCGCCTTCCCCCACGTTGTCTCCGGCGCCTGGCTGGTGGCGGCCGCCTTCGTGACCGGCATCGCCTCCTGGCACATGGTGCGCCACCACAACAAGGCCCGCGACCTCGGCCTCGAGACCGACGAGGGCGCGGACCACCACCACGCCGCCCGGGACCTGTTCCGTCCCGTCGTGCGCTTCGGTGTCGTCGCCATGGTCGTCTCCGCCGCCGTGCTGGTGGTCTCCGGCGACTTCCAGGCGCAGATCATGTTCAAGCAGCAGCCGATGAAGATGGCGTCGGCCGAGGCGCTGTGCGAGACGGAGACCGGCGCGTCCTTCTCGATCCTCGCCGTCGGCGGGCCGGATGCCTTCGCGACCGACTGCGACGGCGTCACCCACCTGGTCTCGGTGCCGTACGTGACATCGTTCCTGGCCACCCACACCTTCGATGCGGAGCTGCAGGGCGTCGACGATCTCAATGCCCAGTACAAGGAGCAGTTCGGCGAGACCGTCACGGACATCCACGGCGATGTGCTGACCGCCGACTACCGCCCCAACCTCTTCGTCACCTACTGGTCCTTCCGCCTCATGATGGGCCTGGCCGCCTTCAGCGGCATCCTGGCCCTCTGGGCGCTGTGGGTCACGCGCGGCAAGGGCGACAGCGCGCGCACCACCGGCTCGAAGCTCTTCCAGTGGTTCGCGGTGCTGTCGATCCCGATGCCGTTCTTCGCGAACTCCGCCGGCTGGGTGTTCACGGAGATGGGCCGCCAGCCCTGGGTGGTCCATCCCAACCCCGATGATCCGACGATCCGGCTGATGACCACGCAGGCCGTCTCCAGCCATCCCGCCTGGATGGTCGCGACCAGCCTGATCGCCTTCACCCTCGTGTACGGCGTGCTCGCGGTGATCTGGTTCCAGATGATGCGGAAGGCGGCGCTGAAGGGCGTGCCGCTGCCCCGGCGTGATCCGGAGACGGACGAGCTGGACACCCCGACCCTCTCCTTCGACTACTGAGAAGGGAACCGATCAAATCATGGACGCCATGCTCGATCCCACGGCCCTGCAGACCCTGTGGTTCGGCCTCATCGCCTTCTTCTTCCTCGCCTACTTCGTGCTGGAGGGCTTCGACTTCGGCGTGCAGATGAACGTGGCGACCTTCTGGCGCCGCGGCTCCCGCACCCGCGGCACGGTCCTGGAGACCGTCGGCCCGGTCTGGGACGGCAACGAGGTCTTCCTGATCACCGGCGGCGCCCTGCTGTTCGCCGCCTTCCCCGAGTGGTACGCGACGCTGTTCTCCGGCTTCTACCTCGCCCTGCTGCTCCTGCTGCTGGTGCTGATCGTGCGCGTGTGCGCCTTCAAATGGCGCAGCAAGGTGGACAGCGAGCGGTGGCGGACCAGCTGGGACATCGTCCACGTGATCGGCGGCTTCGCCCCCGCTCTGCTGTGGGGCGTCGCCTTCGGCAACATCGTGGCCGGGGTGGGGATCGACGAGAACCACTGGGTGACCACCTCCCTGCTGGGGCTGCTGAACCCCTTCGCGCTGCTGGGCGGGCTGGTGTTCGTGCTGCTGTTCTGGCTGCACGGCACCCTGTACCTCGCCCTCAAGGTCACCGGCACCCTGCGCGAGGACGCGAACCGCCTCGCCGGGATCCTGGTGTGGCCCACGATCCTCGCCGGCGCCGCGTTCCTGCTCTGGTACCAGCTGGCGCACTCACATGCCGGGTGGACCTGGATCCCGCTGGTGCTCGCCGCCCTCGCCCTGGTGGCCGTGGTGCCCCTGAACCGGCTGCGGCGCGAGGGTCTCGCCTTCACGGCGACGACGACCGCCATCAGCGGCGCCGTGGTCACCCTGTTCGGCGGGCTGTTCCCCTATGTGCTGCCGTCGACCGGCGACCCCGCCAACTCCCTGACCGTCGCCAATGCGTCCTCCACCGAGCACACCCTCACCGTGATGCTGGTGGCGCTGTGCATCCTGCTGCCGCTCGTGCTCGCGTACACCGCCTGGGCGTATCGCGTGTTCCGTCATCGCCTCAGCGACGAGGACGCCCCGATGCCCGGCTCCGAGCTGCTGGAGAAGGCCAAGAAGGGCTACCGAGAGGCGTTCGAGCAGGAGTGAGGGACGGCATCCGATGACCCTCACCGCCCCGGCCTCCCCGCGAGCAGCCCGGACCCGTCGCGCACCGGTGGACCCCCGTCTGCTGCGCGAGGTGCGCTCGGCCCGCAGCCACCTGGTGCGCACGGTCGCCCTGGGCCTCGTGCAGGCCGCCTGCGTGATCGTCACCGCGCTGGTGATCGCGCGGCTCGGTGCGCAGCTGCTCGAGCATCGCCAGCTCCCCCAGGACGCCCCCGCACTGCTGCTGGCCCTGCTCGCGGCCCTCGCCGTGCGCGCCGCCGCGGTGCTCGTCGAGCAGCGCACGGCGCACCGCGCGGCGACCGAGGCGATCGGGGACCTGCGCGGCCGGATCGTCGCCCACGCCGCGACCCTGGGGCCGCGCGGCGGTGCCGGCCGCGGCGCGGACCTCACCGCCCTGGCCACCACCGGGATCGAGAAGCTGCGGCCCTACCTCGTGGGCTACGTGCCACAGCTGATGCTCGCCGTGACCGTGACCCCGCTGTGCCTGCTCACGATCGGGATCCTCGACCCGCTCAGCGCCCTCATCGCCGTGATCACCCTGCCGCTGGTGCCGCTGTTCATGATCCTGGTGGGGAAGATGACCGTGGGCCGCTCCGAGGCGCTCCTGGCGGACATGCGCACCCTGTGGTCGCAGCTGCTCGACCTGGTCGACGGCCTGCCCACCCTCCGAGCGCTGGGACGCGAGCGGGGGCCGGAGAAGATCGTGCGCACCCTCGGGGACCGGCATCGGGCCTCCGCGATCGGCTCGCTGACGTTCGCCTTCCTCTCCTCCATGGTGCTCGAGCTGCTCGCCACCCTGTGCGTCGCCCTGATCGCGGTGAGCATCGGCATGCGCCTGGTCTACGGGGAGATGGACCTCGCCCCCGCCCTCGCCGTGCTCGTGCTGGCCCCGGAGATCTACCTGCCGCTGCGCAACGTCGGCTCCCAGTACCACTCCTCCACCGACGGGCTCGCCGCCGTGGGCGCCGCCTTCGAGGTGCTCGACGAGGTCCCTCCGGCCGACGGGGCGATCCCGGCCCCCGATCTGCGCACCTCCCACCTCGCCCTGCGATGCGTCTCGGTGCTCTCCCGCGACGGCAGCGCCCCGCACCGGGCCGATCTCGAGCTGCGGCCCGGGCGGATCCTCGCCCTCACCGGGGCGTCCGGGGCCGGGAAGACCACGGCCGTCCAGGTCCTGCTGGGCCTGCTCGAGGCCGACGAGGGCCGGGCCGAGGTGGTCGACGAGCACGGCAATGCGACCGACGTACGAGAGTTGGACCGGCGCAGCCTCTGGGACCAGGTGGCGCTGCTCCCCCAGCGCCCCGTGCTCCCGCCCGGGACGATCCGCTCCGTGCTGGAGTCGGCGCGGCCCGGCGCCACGGACGCGGAGCTCGAGGAAGTCGCCGCGGCGACAGGGCTCGAGGCAGTGATCGCCCAGCGCGGCTGGTCCGCGGATCTCGGCCGCTCCGGCCGGGGCATCTCGTTGGGAGAGCGGCAGCGGCTGGCCCTGGCCCGGGCGCTGCTGTCCCCGACGCCGCTGGTGGTGCTCGACGAGCCCACCGCCCACCTCGACGGCGGAACGGAGGACCTCGTCCTCGATCTGCTCCGCACCCTGCGCGCCCAGGGACGCACGGTGCTCCTGATCGCCCACCGCTCCCGGCTGGTCGACGTCGCCGACGACGTCGCCGTGGTGGAGGCCGCATCATGAGCGCCGCACCCACCCCCCTGCGCCGCGCCGAGCAAGCCCTGGAGATCCCACGGAGCCGCCTGCTCGCGGCGCTGCTCGCGGCGTGCGCGACCCTCGCCTCCGCCTTCGCGCTCGCCGCCGTCTCCGCCTATCTCGTGGCCCGGGCCTGGACCATGCCGCCCGTCCTCGACCTCACGGTCGCCGTGGTGATGGTGCGCGCTCTCGGCGTCTCCCGCGGCGTGTTCCGCTGGCTGGACCGCATGCTCGCCCACGATGTCGCGCTGCGCGGGGTGGTCTCCCTGCGCACCAACCTGTTCACGGCGCTCGCGTCCCGCACGGACGACGCCCTGACCCGGCTGCGCCGCGGCGACCTGCTCGCCCGCCTGGGAGACGATGCCCAGGAGCTCGGCGACCATGTCGTCAAGGCTCTGCTGCCGGGGCTGGTCGCCGTGGTGATGACCGTCGTGGTGCTCCTGACGATCCTCCCGATGTCGCTGCTGGCGGCCGGCTCGATGCTGCTGGCCCTGGCGCTGGCGAGCGTGCTGGCCCCGCTGGCCTCCTATCGCAGCGCGCGGATCGCGGAGCAGGCCGTGCTCACCACCCGCTCCGGGGTGAGCGCGAACGCGCTGGAGATCCTCGACGACGCGACGTCCCTGCGGGTGGACGGCCGCCTCGAGGCGGCGCTGGCGGAGATGCACTCGCGCCAGCGGGATCATGACGCGGCCATCGACCGGGCGGCGCTGCCGGGGGCCGTGGCCTCCGCGGTGGTGCCGGCGGCCATGGTGCTCGCCCTCGCCGGCTCCCTGCTCGCGGCCGGTGCGGCGTGGACCGAGGGCGGCGCCTCGGCCGGGCAGATCGGCGTGCTCCTGCTGCTGCCGCTGTCGTCCTTCGAGGCGGCCACCGCCCTGCCCGCCGCAGCCGCCCAGTACGCCCGCTCCCGCGCCGCGGCGCAGCGCCTCGCCGAGCTGGCCGGGCCCGATGCGGACCTTCACGGAGCGCACGCCTCACGGCCCTCCCCTGCGTTGTCCCCCGCTCCCGTCTCGCCCGCCGCTCCTGCCGCAGAAGGGCGGCATGGGGACCGATCCGGGGCTGAGCATCGGTCGTCAGCGCACAGTTCCGAGGCGTCGGACGCGGCAGCAGCGGCGACGGGCCCTGGAGTCGCGCACCTGCGGGCGACGGGTCTCAGCGCCGGCTGGATGGCCGGATCGCCGTGCGTCCAGGGGCTGGATCTGGACCTTCCACCCGGCTCGCGGCTCGCGGTGGTCGGTCCCTCCGGCAGCGGGAAGTCGACCCTGCTGGCCACCCTCGCCGGGCTGCTCGAGCCGCTCGCGGGCCAGGTGGAGCTCGAGGACGGGAACCCGCTGCGCTCCGGCGTCGTGATGTTCGCCGAGGACGCCCACGTGTTCGCCACGACCCTGCGGGAGAACCTGCGGGTGGTGCGCGGCGAGCTCGACGACTCCACGGCCTCCGCGGCGCTGGCCGCCGTGGGGCTCGACGACTGGGTCCGCACCCTCCCCCGCGGCCTGGACACCCCGCTGGGGCCCGATGGGACCACCGTCTCCGGCGGAGAGCGCCGCCGGCTGCTGCTCGCCCGCGCGGTGATCCGTGGCGGCCCCGTGCTGCTGCTGGACGAGCCCACCGAGCACCTCGACACCGCACGCGGCGACTCCCTCCTGCGCGCTCTGCTGGATCCTGCCGACGACTCCCTCGTGCCGGCCTCGAGCAGCGTCGTGGTCGTCACCCACCGCCCCGAGGCGATCCCGGCCGGCACGGCGGTGCTGCACATCGGGGAGAATGCTCAGAACGCTCGGAGCGACCACGAGGAGAGCCGATGACGTCGACCGCCCCGCCGCCCCGGCCCGACCGGCCCCGGCTGCAGGACCTCACCGGCGCCGTGCTCGCCGGCGGCGATACCGAGGACCTGCTCACCTTCCTGGTCCGCTCCGCCCGCCTCGACCTCGACGCCCGCAGCGCCGCGCTCGTGCTCCCGACGGAGCCGGACACCTGGGCCTTCGAGCTGGTCGACGGGCCCGACGCCGCGGACCTCCTGGGCAGCACCCTCGCGACGCACACGCGTGCGGGCCGGGCACTGGAGGACGCCGATGCCGCGTCCCTCGAGCTGATCGGCACGCTCCGGGTCGGCGGGCAGGAGCTCCCCGCGCTGATCGCGATGGTCGACGCCGCCGAGCACGGCTCCGGGTTCCTCGCCGTGCTGCGCGGGCCTGCGACGGCGTCCCCCGCGTCTGCGACGGACTCCACGGGCCCCTTCACCGTCGCGGATCGGGAGCGGCTCGATGCCCTGGCCTCCCTGGTGGAGCTCACGGTCCGCGTTCCCACGCTGCGGTTCTCCGGCGAGCTCGATGACGAGCGCAGCCGTATCGCCCGCGACCTGCACGACCTCGCGATCCAGGAGCTCTTCGCCGTCGGCATGGAGCTCGAGGCCCTCACCGAGGCGCTGGCCGGGCCGGGGGAACCGCCCTCGAACACCCGCATCCGCACCTCCGTCGCCGCCTCCGTCCAGGGGGTGGAGAACGCCGTGGCGCAGATCCGGCAGATCGTCCAGTCGCTGCGGCGCGAACGCCTCGAGGCGACGCTGACCGAGCAGCTGCGTCACGAGGTGGGGCTGGCCACCGCCGGGCTGGGCTTCGTCCCGGCGCTGCGCCTGCCCCCGCATCCCGCGGAGATGGACGCCGAGGTGCCCTCGGAGATCGCCGAGGACGTGGTCGCCGTGGTGCGGGAGTGCCTCGCCAACGCCGCGCGCCACGCCCACGCGAGCGCCGTCGCCGTCTCGGTGAGCCTGTTCTCCGAGGGCGTGGACCGGGTGGTGCAGGTCAACGTCTCGGACAACGGACGCGGGATCGACCCGTCGGTCACGCGCCGCAGCGGGCTCGCGAACATGTCGAGCCGGGCGCGGCGCCATTCCGGGTGGGTCGACGCGATCAGCCTCCTGCCGGGCACCATGATCTTCTGGCGGGTGACCCTCCCGGCCGTGTGACCACGCGTCGTCGGGGCCTACTTCCAGCCGGCGCGGCGGCGGGCCGCGACCATCGCGGCGACCTGGGTGCGACGCTGCATGCCCAGGGTCTGCAGGATGACCGTGACCCGGTTCTTGACGGTCTTCTCGGCGATGCCGAGCTCGTCGGCGATCTCGCGGTTGGAGTGCCCGTCCCCGATGAGGTCGACGATGCGTCGGTCGGAGTCGGAGAGCTCCTGCTCCTCGGTGACGTGGTCCGCCGGCCAGACCGTGCGGCCGGCGTGCACCGCACGGATCGAGTCGGCGATCTCCTGCGAGCGGGCGGACTTCAGGATCAGCCCGGCGGCGCCGGCGGCCCGGGACTCCCGCAGCGCCGCGTCGTCGTCGAAGCTGGTCAGCACCAGCATCGCCTGCTCGGGGTCGATCTCCCGCGCCGACCTCATGACCTCGATGCCCGTGCCGTCGGGCAGCTGGAGGTCCACGACGAGCACGTCGGGCCGGATCGCCGGCAGCCGGCGCCTCGCCTCGGCGACCGAGGACGCCTCGCCGACGACGCTCAGATCCCCCTGCGCATCGATGACCGTGACGATCCCTCGACGGACCACCTCGTGGTCGTCCACCAGCATCACGCGGACAGCTGCGGGCTCGTTCGTCGTCGTCACCGGACGTCCTTCCTGGGCGAGGCTGCTCCGGATGAGCTGCTCGGCTCGTGCTTCTCGGATCGTGCTTCTGCGATCATCGTGCGGCTCTCTGGCACCGGGGGCAGAAATGGCTGCTCCGTCCCTGGTGGACCGCGCGTCTCAGGACGGTGCCGCACCGTTCGCAGGGCTCCCCGTCACGCCCGTAGGCGCTGAGCGAGCGGGCGAAGTAGCCGCTGCGGCCCTCGACGTTCACGTACAGCGCGTCGAAGCTCGTCCCGCCCACCTCGAGCGCGCGTTCCATGACCTCGCGGGCCGCGCGCAGCAGCTCGAGGACCTTGCGCTGGCTGAGCCGCGCGCCCGGGGTGTCGAAGCGGATGCGGGCCGCCCACAGCGCCTCGTCGGCGTAGATGTTGCCGATCCCGCTGACCAGGTCCTGGGCGAGGAGCAGGGACTTCACCGGAGCCCGGCGGCCACGGATCCTGCGGGCGACGGCGGAGAGGTCCGTCGCGGGATCCAGCAGATCCCGAGCGATGCCGGCCGCATCGGCCGGGATCAGCGCGTCGGGGCTGCCGAGCCCTGCCACCGCGCCGTCGGAGACGGCCTCCAGCGGACTGGTCCACAGGCCGCCGAACAGACGCTGGTCGAGGAGGTCGATCGCGCTGCCGTCGTCGAGGTGAAGGGTGAGGCGACGGTGCCGGTGCGGATCCGAGGCCGGCCCCTCGGACGCAGGTCCTGCCGAGTCCGCCGGCGTGCTCAACGGATCGTCGGTGCGTACGCGCAGCTGCCCGCTCATGCCGAGATGGCCGACCAGGGCCTCGCCGGTGTCCTGCCCGTCCGCGTCGGCCAGGCGCCACCACAGGAACTTCCCGCGCCGTGCGACAGCGGTCAGCCGGGTGCCGGTCAGGGCGCCGCGCAGGCGGTCCGCCCCGCCGGCCTGGCGGCGGATGATCCGGGCGTCGAGGATCTCGACGGACTCGACGATCCGGCCCACGGTGCGCGGTTCCAGACCACGACGGACGACCTCGACCTCGGGCAGTTCGGGCACGGTCTCAGCCCCGAGGGATGAGGGTCTCGCCGCGCTCGGCGAGCACCGTGCGCACCGCGCTCTGGGCGGCCGCGAGCTCGGCCTCCTTCTTGGACGCGCCCTCCCCGCTCGCGGTGACGACGCCGTCGACGGTCACGGTCGCGGTGAAGACCTTCTCGTGCTCGAGCCCCTCCTCGGTGATGCGGTAGCTGGGGCTGGCGCCCCCGGTCGCCGCGATCTCCTGCAGGCGGGACTTGAAGTCGTAGCTGGTCTCGAGGAACTCGTCGGAGTCCAGCAGGGGCCGCATGAGGTCCAGCACGAAGCGACGCGAGACGTCCTGCCCGAGGGCCAGGTGCACGGCGCCGATGACGGCCTCCGTGGTGTCGGCGAGGATCGAGGCCTTGGCGCGGCCCCCGGTGAGGTCCTCCCCGCGGCCGAGCTTCACGTAGGCGCCGAGGTCGAGCTGGGAGGCGATCACGGCGAGCGCCCGGGTGCTGACGGTGGCGGCGCGGCGGCGGGCCAGGTCCCCTTCGGGCAGCGTGGGATGGATCGTGTACAGCTGCTCGGTGACGGCCAGCTGGAGCACCGCGTCGCCGAGGAACTCGAGGCGCTCGTTGTGCGGGATCTCGTCGTGCTCGTAGGAATAGGAGCGGTGGGTCAGGGACAGGTCCAGCAGCCCCGACTCCTGCAGATCCGCCGCCTGCGCACCGTCCAGCGGCAGCTTCGCCAGCAGGACCACAGGATCGGACGCCTCGGTCGAGCGGCGCCTGCGCGCCATCAGCGGCCCTCGCCATCGGTGGGCTCGTCGAACAGGCCCTGCAGCGCCGCGAAGCGGTCGTCGATCACGTCGTGGTGGTGCTCGGGATCGTCCTCCATGCGGAAGCCGCACTGACCGCACAGGCCCGGGCAGTCCTCGCGGCACAGCGGGCGCTCCACGGCCGCCATGGCGAGCGCATCGCGCACCAGCGGGCCCAGGTCGACATCGTCGCCGGTGAGCATCGTGGTGTCCTCGCGCTCGTCGGCCTTCACCTTCTCGGAGAACATGTAGAGCTCGTCGAGACGGGGGGCGACGTCCTGCTCGACGGGGTCCAGGCACCGCGAGCACTCGCCCTCGAGATGGGCGGTGACGGTGCCGTGGACGTAGACCCCTTCGACGACGGACTCGAGCTCGATCTCCACGGCGAGCTCCTCGCCCTCGGGGACCTGCATCGCGAGTCCGCCGATCTCCCGTGCGGGCGCGGTGAGGGTGCGCTCGACGCGACGGTGGGAGCCGACGTTGCCGACGAGGTCGACCGCGTCGAAGAGCAGGTCCTTGTCGAGGGGGGAGGCCGAGGCGGGATCGGAAGACATGGTGAGGCGGTCCTGTTCAGGTCGTGGGGTCGTTCAGGATACGGGCGCGGCGGCCCGGAGCGCGTCCAGGGAGGCGGGCGGGAGCATGTCGGAGACATCACCGCCGAGGGAGTGGACCTCCCGCACCAGGGACGAGGAGATGTGGGAGTACGTGGAGTCGGTGAGCAGGAAGACGGTGTCGGTCCCGGCGAGGTGCTGGTTCATGCGTGCCATGGGCTCCTCGTAGGCGAGGTCGAGCTGCGAGCGCAGGCCCCGCACGACCGCGTCGGCGCCGACCTCGCGGCAGAAGTCGACCAGCAGCCCGGCGGGTAGGGTGCGCACCTCGACCGCGTCGCCCAGGCCGTCGGCCCGCGCCACGGCGCCGATCGTGGAGGTGCGGGTCTCGAGATCCAGCAGGCCCTTCTTGGAGGGATTGTGGGAGACGGCGATGATCACGTGATGCCCGAGCGCGACGGCCCGACGGGTGAGGTCGAGGTGTCCCAGGGTGAAGGGGTCGAACGAGCCGGGCAGGACGACGGTGCTCATGGCGCCACTCTAATGCGTCGGCCGTGATCGTCCGGCATGGTCACGCCAGTTCGAGGGCCACGTGGTGGGTGCCGTCGTCATCGATGCGTTCGATGCTCAGCATGCCCTGGAGACCGGAGAGCTCCTCGGTCCCGGAGCCCGGGGCGATCACGTACTCCAGCGTGGGCTCGCCGTCGGCCATGGTGCCCAGCTGATGGAAGGTGAGGGAGCCCCGTCGGCCGTCGAGCACGCCGTCGAAGCGCTCGATCGCGATGTACCCGGCGTTCCCGGTCACGGGGTCGCCGGAGGTCAGCATGAGCCCGGCGCTCGTGCCCTCGAGGTCCCCCGTCCAGGTCTTGCTGAGGTCGAAGCGGCCGTCCGCCGCGGGCAGGAGCTCCCCGGGGAGCAGGTCGACGGTGAAGGTCGCGCTGAGTCGCATCATGGCCCCAGTCTCTCAGGGGCACGTGCCCCATAGCGAGAGGGACTCTGCCCGATGACGGCACGGACGTCACGGACGAAATGTGACTGGTCGAACCAGCCGAGATCCTGGGCGAGGTCGCCCAGGGAGCGGGGATCGCCGCTGTCGATCGCGGCCACGGCGTCCATCACCCGCGCCCGCAGCAGCATGCGCTTGGGGCCGACGCCGACGAAGCGGTGGAACATCCGCTGCAGGGCGCGGGTGGCGAGCCCGGACCGCTGCTCGAGCACGCTCGTGCCGGTCACCTCGGGGTCCTCGAGGAGCGCCAGCACGGATCGAAAGGTGGCATAGCCGGGGTCCTCGACCGGTTCGTGGGCGAGCAGCCGGTGGTCGATCATCGCGGCGGCGCCGACCGCGCTGGGCGGGAGGTCCGACGGCGGCAGGTCGGGGCCGTCCCAGTCGGCTGCGGGGATCGTCGTATCGCGCAGGGCGCCCAGATCTGCACGGGTGAAGGCAGTGGTGCCCCCGACGTGGAACTTCACGCCGACGACCCCGCCGGATCCGAGCTGCGTGACGTCGAACCTGCCCCGGGTGACTGGCCCGGTGATCCAGGTCCCGGCGCCGTCGACGCCGTCGCGCCGCACCCCTCCCCACTCGCGCGTGAGGTGGATGGAGGGATCGTCGAGCGTGGTGACGACATGACTCCGACCCGGCTCGAGGTCCCAGGTGACGGACCAGTACCGCTCGACCCACCGCCGCAGCCGCGGATCCGGCAGGGCGCTCTCGTAGACGGCGTGGGAGAGGAACTCCTCGAGCCGCAGCACGTGCCCGACCATGTGCCCGGGCGCCATGTGCCCGGGCGCGTCAGAAGCTGTCGCGTTCGTCCTATCCGCGCGCTCGGTCATGGAGGGAGTGTGGCACGCATGACCGACACGACTCCCGCTGTTCCCGCCGTCCCCGCCATCGCCCGGCTCGCGATGCTCACCCTCGACGCCACCGAGACGGAGCCGATGGCGCACTTCTGGTCCGCCGTGCTCGGCTGGCCGATCCTCGCCCTCACCCCCGACTACGCGATGCTCCAGGGCCCCTCGCACGCCCTGGGCATCGGGAGCATCCCGGACCATCAGCGCCCCGCCTGGCCGGACGACGGCCGCAAGCAGTTCCACCTCGACCTCGCGGTCGAGGACCTCGAGGCCGCGGCCTCCAGGTGTGTCGAGCTCGGAGCCGAGCGCGTGGACCCCCAGCCCGGGGAGACCTGGATCGTGCTGAGGGACCCGGCCGGGCATGCCTTCTGCCTGACCGACGCCTCCGCCTGGGGCTGAGCGCTCAGGCCCGGCGGGCGCGGTGCTCGCGAGCGAGGATCGCGAAGGCCATCCCGTCCAGCCAACGGCCGCTGCGGTGCAGGGACTCCTCGACGAAGACGCCCTCGCAGCGCATGCCGATCTTCTCCATGACGCGACGCGAGGCGAGGTTCTCGGCGAAGCAGGAGGCCTCGACGCGGCGCACGCCGAGGCCGTCGACCGCGAGGTCGAGCAGGGCGGCGGCGAACTCGGTGCCCAGGCCCCGGCCCTGCACGGCGGGGTCGAGCACCCAGCCGAGCTCGGCCTGCTGCCCGCGGGCCTGCTGGACCATGTCTGCCTGGGACCAGGCGTCCTGCAGCTGGACCTTGCCATCGGCGACGATCCGACCGTCCAGGATGCCGACGACGCTGGAGGTGAGCGAGCGGTCCCACCACTGCTGATGGTCCTCGAGGCTGATGCTCAACGTCGTGGTCCACTCCTGGACGTCCGGCAGCCGGTACCAGGGCCAGACGGCGTCGGCGTCCTCCGTGCGGGCCGGGCGCAGTTCGAGACGATCGGTGCGGACGGGCCAGTCGAGATCGGTGAGAGCGAGGGTCATCGGCCCATCCTAGGATCACGCACGGGCGTGAGGATCGCTCCCGTTCAGGGCCGCGACCACCTGGGGATAGTCGCCTCGGGCCTCGGCACCGCGCAGGAACTCGACCTGCCGCACCCGGATCTCGGTCGCCTCGGGCCGGGCCTCCAGGAGGCTCATCACCTCGTCGACGAAGTCCGCCAGCGGCATCGCCGTCTCGCTGGTGGCCTGCCCGGGCATGAGATCCGTGCGCACCGCCGGCGGGATCAGCTCGAGGACCTCGACCGAGGTACCGGCGAGCTGCAGGCGCAGCGACTCCGAGAGCATGTGGATCGCGGCCTTCGTGGCGTTGTAGGTGGGGGTGGGTCGCAGGGGGACGAAGGCGAGACCCGAGGACACCGTCATGATCGTCGCCGACTTCTGCGCGAGCAGATGCTCCATGAAGGCGGCGATCAGCCGGATCGGCCCGAGCAGGTTCGTGGTCACCGTCGCCTCGGCGGTGGCCACGAACCCGGCCGGATCCGTCCAGTCCTCGGCGCGCATGATGCCGGCCATGGCGATGAGCACGTCGAGATCGGGGTGCTCGGCGAGCACGGTGCGCGCGGCGGCCTCGATGCTGTCGGGGTCGGCGGTGTCCACGCGGACGGTGGCGATCCCGGGATGCTCCGCGGCGACGCGCTCGAGCAGCTCCGTGCGGCGCCCGCCCACGATGACCAGGTTCCCCTTCTCCTGCAGGCGCAGGGCGAGGGCGAGTCCGATGCCGCTGGTGGCGCCGGGAAGGAAGATGGTGTGTCCGGTGATGTTCATGGGATCGAGACTGCTCCCCCGGCGCGGGGCCCACCAGAGTCCGGATATCGGGGGATCACCGATCCCTGGCAGCGGGGCGGCGTGAGGTCGATACTTCACGGATGGACAGGAACGCGCTCGCAGACTTCCTCGTGCGGCATCGCGCCGCCCTGACCCCGGCGGACGTCGGCCTCGGGCCCGGCGCGCGACGCCGCACCCCGGGACTGCGTCGCGAGGAGGTCGCGCAGCTCGCGACGATGTCCACCGACTACTACACGCGGCTCGAGCAGCGGCGGGGGCCCCAGCCGAGCACCCAGATGCTGGCGGCGATCGCCCGGGCTCTGCGGATGACGACCGACGAGCGCGACTACCTGTACCGGGTGGCCGGGCACAGCGCCCCGGAGCGCCACGCCGTCGAGGGGTACGTGCCGCCGGGCCTGATGCGGGTGCTGGATCGCCTGCACGACACCCCCGCCATGATCCTGTCGGCGCTCGAGGAGCCGCTCGTGCAGAACGGACCGGCCCGCGCCCTGTTCGGGGACGCCGAGCAGTTCACCGGCTGGGATCGCAGCACGATCTACAGCTGGTTCGTGCATCCGGAGCAGGCGCGCGCCGTGTACCCGGTCGAGGACCATGCGCACCACGGGCTGTCCAAGGTGGCCTCGCTGCGGGCCGCCTACGGGACGATGGGCCCGCGCTCGCGGGCCTCGGAGCTCGCGGAGAACCTGTACGCGCGCAGCGAGGAGTTCGCGCAGCTGTGGGACTCCCAGGTGGTCGCCCGTCGGTTCGAGCAGCACAAGGTGGTGGTGCACCCGCAGATCGGCCGGATCGAGGTGGACTGCCAGGCGCTGCTCACCGAGGATGCCTCCCAGGTCCTGCTCGTGCTGACCGCTCCCCCGCACAGCGAGGACGCCGGCAAGCTCGACCTGCTCGCCGCTCTGGGCGCTCAGTCCGTCGTGGGATCGGGCTCCGATGCGGGATCAGGATCCGTCGCGGGCCCGCCGAACTGGAGCACCGTCTCCCCGTAGGTCTTGGTGCCGTCGTCGGCCCAGCCCTGCGGCCAGTCCACCGGCCGGGTACGGCTGGAGCGCTCGATGACCACGAGCGCCTCAGCGGTCAGCGCCGGGCGCAGCGTGAGCAGGAGAGCCTCGAGCGCCTCGGTGGTGATGTCATACGGCGGGTCCAGGAACACCAGGGAGAAGTCCCGACCCTCGAGCTGGCCGGCGACCGTCTCGGCCTTCCCGGCCCGGATCTCGCACCTCTGCTCGAGGCCGAGCTCGAGGGCTGTGCGGCGCAGCTGCTTCGCGGTGGGGGCATGGAGCTCCACCAGCAGGGCGTGGGTCGCCCCGCGGGAGAGGGACTCGAAGGCGAGGCCGCCGGTGCCGGCGTAGAGGTCCAGCACCCGGGCGCCGCGCAGGGCGTCCCAGCCGTCCAGGCGCGAGAACAGGGCCTCGCGCACCCTGTCGGAGGTGGGTCTCGTGCCCTTGCCGGGCGGTCCGGGGATCGTGCGGCCGCCGAGCGTGCCCGCGATGATGCGCGGCATGTCAGCTCCTCTCCACGTCGGGATCTGCGTCCCGCAGGCGGTTCTCGATGGCGCCGGCGAGATCGGGATGGGCGGTCAGGTCTGGATCGGCCGCGACGACGGCGAAGGCGTCCTCGCGGGCCTGCTCGATGATGCGAGCATCCCGGATCACGTCGAGATGCTTGAGGGTGCGCTGCAATCCGGACTGCTCCTCCCCCACCAGGTCTCCGGCCCCGCGCATCTCGAGGTCGATCTCCGCGAGGGCGAAGCCGTCGGCCGCGTCCGCGATCTGCTTGAGGCGCGATTGGGCGTCGCCCGGGGTGAGGCGGGTGCTGAGGAAGGCGATGCCGGCGTGCTCGCCACGGCCCACACGGCCGCGCAGCTGGTGCAGCTGCGAGACGCCGAAGCGCTCCGCATCCAGCACGATCATCGCCGAGGCGTTGGGGATGTCGACCCCGACCTCGATGACGGTCGTCGCGACCAGGATATCGATCCGGCCCGCGAGCATGTCCTCCATCGCGCGCTGCTTGTCCTCCGCGGGCATCCGGCCGTGGAGCACCCCGATGCGGGCCCCGGCCAGCTCCGGGCGCCGGGCGAGGCGCTCCGCCGTGGCCAGGACGCCCCGGGGCTCCTCGAGAAGTGTGCCGGTGGCGCCGCCGTCCGCATCGGGAGGCGGGGGCAGGGGCTCCGGCGGAGGTTCGTGCGGGGTCGCTCCATCCCCGGGTGCCGTCTCGTCGATGCGCGCGCAGACGACGAACACCTGCCGACCCGCGGCGATCTCCTCCGCGGCCCGCCCCCACATGCGCGTCTCCCAGCTCGCGATCTGCTCGGGGACCACATGGGTGGTGACGCCGGCGCGCAGGCCGGGGCTCTCGCGCAGGGTGAGCACGTCGAGGTCCCCGACGGTCGCGAGCGCCGCGGTGCGCGGGATCGGGGTCGCGGTCATCACGACGACGTGGGGGCTCATGCCCGAGGGGCCCTTCGTGCGCAGACGGCGGCGGTGGTCCACCCCGAAACGGTGCTGCTCGTCGATGACCGCGAGGCCGAGGGCGGCGAACTCGACGCCCTCGGTCAGCAGCGCGTGGGTGCCGATCACGATGCCTGCGAGCCCCGAGGTCACGTCGAGCAGGGTCTGCCGGCGCTCGGCGGTCCGCTGCGAGCCGGTCAGCAGGCGCACCCGGGTGGCGTCCGCCGCGCCGTCGAGCTGGCCGGCGCGGGCGAGGTCGCCGAGCAGCTGGGTGATCGTGCGGTGGTGCTGCTCGGCGAGGACCTCCGTCGGCGCGAGCAGCACGGCCTGGTGGCCGGAATCCACCGCGCGCAGCATCGCGCGCAGGGCGATGACGGTCTTTCCGGAGCCGACGTCACCCTGCAGCAGCACGCTGGTGGGATGGTCGCGGCCCACGCGCTCGGCGATCTGGTCGCCGATCTCGAGCTGTCCGGCGGTGAGCTCGAAGGGGAGGCGGTCGTCGAAGAGACCCTGCAGCGGCCCCGTGGCCTGGAGCGCCGGCGCGGGGGTGCGGGCGTCGACCGCGCGCCGCTGCGCGAAGATCGCCTGCAGCACGAAGGCCTCCTCGAACACCAGATGGGCCATGCCCTCGCGGGTGTCCTGGACCGTGGCGGGGCGGTGGACCTTCGTCGCGGCCTCCGGGAGCGTCAGCAGGCCGCGGGCGGAGAGCACGGAGCGGGGCACGGGCTGCGCCAGCGAGCCCGCGAACTCGAGGCCCTGCTCGGTGGCCGCGCGCATGGTGCGCTGGGCGATGTTCTGCTTCAGCGGGTAGACGGGCAGCGGTCGCTGGGCATGCGCGATCCCCTCCGGGGTGTCGTCGTACTCCTCGTAGTCCGGATGGGTGATCTGGGGCGAGCCCGAGTACGAGTTCCAGCCGACGGTGCCGCGCACGACCAGGTGCTTGCCGACCACGAGCCGGCTGCGATGCCACTCCACGAGGTGCTGCTTGGCGAGGAAGAAGGTGAGGGTGATCTCCTCGACCTCGTCGGAGACCACGACCTCCAGGATCGATCCGCGGCGGCTGCGCATGCTGCGCTCCTTCACCCGCACCACGGAGACGATCGCGCTCATCTCCTCTCCCACCTGGACGTCGTGGAGCGAGCGGAGCGGAGCCGGAACCGTGTAGCGGCGAGGGGCGAAGCGCAGCATCGTGTCGAGGTCCTTCACCCCGAACGAGGACATCGCCCTGGCCTCCTTGCGCTCGAGGAGCTCCGAGAGCGGCATGGAGCCGCGGGCGGACTCGACCCTCCTGGCCATGCGGTGCCTCCTCGTCCCTCGTCGACTGCGGCGCGACGTGGGACGATGATCCCGCGATCCTGCCTGCCGCGCGACCATCGTGCCACCTGGGACCGACGTTGTGGCGGAATCCACAACCCGTCGCACCGGCCTCCCCTTCATGTCGACGGGAGATCTGGGCTATGCTTCCGTGGTTGCCCTGACCTCCTGGGGCTGGCGCCCCGCGCCCACCCGAGGTCACCGACTCCTGCGAGCCGAGATTGCGGGAAGGGCGGGCACCTCGATCAGAATTCGACTTTCAGGAGACGACAGTGGCTTCTTCCACGTGTGAAATCTGTGCCAAGCACCCGAGCTTCGGCAAGAGCGTTTCCCACTCGCACCGCCGTACCTCGCGTCGTTGGAACCCGAACATCCAGTCCGTGCGCACTGTGATCAACGGGACCAGCAAGCGCGTGAACGTGTGCACCTCCTGCCTCAAGGCGGGCAAGGTCAGCACGCTCGGCGCCTGAGCGGGAGACCGTACAGACCCCGGGACCGACAGGTCCTCCCACGAGAGCCCTCATCCTTCGGGATGGGGGCTCTCGTGCATCCCCCGGCGGGGCCTCGTCACGGCAGCGCCACGTCGCGGCAGGGGCCCAGGGCTCGTCACGGTAACCTCGCCCCCACGCACAGGACGTCCCTGTGCACGCCGACCTTGCTCGTCGAGGAGATCCCATGCCTGCGTCCTCCCCCACCATCCTCGCCACCAGCGCCGGCTATCGCCCCCATCCGCGGCTCCGGTTCGGCTTCGGGCCGATGCTGGCCCTCGCGGTCGAGCTCAGCCGGGAGACCCCGCGCCGTGATCGGGACCCGGGCAGCGATCAGGACCTGGGCGGCGACCAGACCCGCGCTCCCCGGATCTGCAGCATCGCCACGGCATCCGGTGACCATCTGGGATTCCAGCGGGACATCGAGGAGGCGGCCCGGGAGGCGGGGTACCAGCTCCACCATCTCTCGCTGTTCACCATGCCCAATGTGGAGGACGTGGAAAGCTATCTGCGCAGCTTCGACGTGCTCTGGGTCAACGGCGGCTCGGTGGTGAACCTGCTCGCGGTGTGGCGTGCCCACGGGCTGCCGGAGATCCTGCACCGGCTCTGGCAGGAGGGAGTGGTGCTCGCGGGGATCTCCGCCGGCTCGATCTGCTGGTTCGAGGGCGGGGTCACCGATTCCTTCGGCCCGCAGCTGGCACCGGTCACGAACGGCCTGGGCTTCCTGCCGGGCGCCAACGGGGTGCACATGGACTCCGAGGAGCGCCGTCGGCCCCTGATCCGTGAGCTGGTGGCGGACGGCACGCTCGGTCAGGCGGTGTGCACGGACGACGGCGCCGGGCTGCTGTACCGCGGCACCGAGCTCGTCGAGGCGGTGACCGAGGTGGACGGCGCCGGGGCCTCGCGGATCGTGCCGGACGGATCAGGCGGCGTGGTCGAGCAGGAGATCCCGGTGCGCCTGCTGCCGTGAGACCGCAGCCATCATCCCGCGGAGATGACGACGCCCGCGGCGCCCCGAGGGGCGTCGCGGGCGCTGTCGTGCCGTGAGGGCTGTCAGGCGACCTCGGCGTCCTCGAAGGTCGCGGTGTCGATGACGACGCGGAAGAAGACCTCGCCGGCGACCACGCGCTCGTAGGCGGCGTCCGCCTCGTGGATCCCGATCGTCTCGATCTGCGCGGCGATCCCGTGCTCGGCGCAGAAATCGAGCATCTCCTGGGTCTCGGCGATGCCGCCGATGTTCGAACCGGCCAGCACCTTGCCGCCGCCGATGACCGAGCCGAAGCTGAGCGGCTGCTTCTGCGGCGGCAGGCCCACCACGGCCATCACGCCGCGGGGCTTGAGCAGGCTCAGGTACTTGTCGACGGGGATGTCGGCGCTGATCGTGTTGAGGATGATGTCGAACTCTCCGCGGTGGTCGGCGAAGAAGCCGTCCTCCGAGGTGGCGAGCGTCTGCTGGGCACCGAGCTCAATGGCCAGCTGCTCCTTCTTGCGGGTGCGCGACAGCACGGAGACGTCGGCGCCCATGGCGGCGGCGATCTGCACGCCCATGTGGCCCAGGCCGCCCAGACCCAGCACGGCGACCTTCTTCGGGGCGCCGTCCTTGGAGTCCGCGGCGCCCCAGCGGGCCAGCGGTGCGTAGGTGGTGATGCCGGCGCACAGCAGCGGTGCGGCGACATCGAAGTCCAGGCCGTCGGGGATGCGGCACACGAAGCGCTCGTCGACGACGACCTTCTGGGCGTAGCCTCCCTGCGTGATCGTGCCGTCGACGTCGGTCGCGTTGTAGGTGCCGACGTTGCCCTCCAGGCAGTTCTGCTCCTGGCCGGCGCGGCACTCCTCGCACGTGCCGCAGGAGTCCACCATGCAGCCGACGCCCACGCGGTCCCCGACCTTCCAGTCGGTGACGTCCGAGCCCACGGCCTCGACGACGCCGGCGATCTCGTGGCCGACGGTGAGGGGGAAGTGTGCCTCGCCCCACTCGTTGCGGATCGTGTGGATGTCGCTGTGGCAGATCCCGGCGGCCTTGATGTCGATCACGACGTCGGCGGGACGCGGGTCGCGGCGCTCGATGCTCGCGACCTGGAACGGCTGCTCGGGGCCGGTCTTCTGCAGTGCCTTCACAGTGATCGTCATGGGGGTCTCCTTCAGGAGGTCGGGATGCCCTCGAGGGACGCTCGAGGGGTATGGGGACAGACTAGGCCTGGTCCCCGAAGTGGTCGAAACCTGTTCCCTCGATCGGGGCACCGTCCAGGAGCACGCCGTGGGCCTTCTCTCCGTCGGCGGGCAGC
Organism: Brachybacterium tyrofermentans; assembly: GCF_039526165.1. Taxonomy (NCBI): domain Bacteria; kingdom Bacillati; phylum Actinomycetota; class Actinomycetes; order Micrococcales; family Dermabacteraceae; genus Brachybacterium; species Brachybacterium tyrofermentans. Next base: position 104,044 of record NZ_BAAAIR010000050.1, on the reverse strand, counting down.
ACCCGCCCGATCGGTCGGAAGCCCGCGGGCACGCTCCCGGCGGCGAAGGTGGCGAGCATCGCGTGCTCCTCGCCGCCGTGGAGCACCCATGCCCAGGGGTCCTCGCCGAGCTCGGCGGCGAGATCGGCGAGCTGCGAGACGTCCGGGGCGAGGGCGTCGGCGTCCAGGTCCAGGAGCACGCCGGAGGCTCTCGCGATCCGGGTGCCGTCCCGTACGAGCCCGTCGGAGAGATCCATCATCGCCCTCGCACCGCGGCCGACGGTCCACCCCAGGGCGAGGTCCGGCTCGGGGGCGTCGTGCCAGGCGACGAGATCGCCGTGGCCCTCCTCCGCGAGGGTCGTGCCGTCCGCCCCGAGGACCTGGCCGTCCTGCACCCGGATCCGACCCGAGAGCACGAGGGCCAGGCCGGCGGCGGAGCGGCCCAGCTGCGGGGAACCGATCGCGAGCACGTCGCCGGGGCGGGCTCCCGAGCGCAGCACCGGCGCCTGATCGTCCTCGAGCGATCCGAGTGCCGTGACCGTCACCGTGAGGCGGTCCGAGGTGCCGAGGTCGCCGCCGACCACATAGGCGCCGTCGGCCTCCGCGCGCCCCGCGAGGGCGATCGTGAGCTCCTCGAACACCGGGGCGGGGGTCTCCGCCGGGGCGGAGAGCGCGACGACGAGGGCGAGCGGCCGGGCCCCCATGGCGGCGACATCGGCCAGGTTCTGCACGGCGGCCTTGTGCCCGATCCAGCTCGGGGTCGTCGTGGCGGGCAGGAAGTCGTGCCCCTCGACGAGGGTGTCGGTCGTGACCACGATGCGTGGCGAGGGAAACCGCACCACGGCGGCGTCGTCCCCGGGGCCGACCTCGATCCGGGGGTCGGTGGCCAGGTGAGGGAGCATGCGGGCCAGGAGCCCGGCCTCCCCGAGTCGCGTGTCGCCGGTCATGACCCCAGTGTGCCGGAGAGCGGGCATCGGCGGCGACGCAGGTTCGGCCGGTAGCCTTCCCCCCGTGCTCCGCTCCCGTCTTCCCGCCTTCGCCGCCGCCGGTCTGCTGGCCGTGACCCTGGCCTCCTGCGGCACCGTGCAGGTGCCCGCCGGTCCCGAGGCCACCGATCCCGTCTGCGCCGACATCATCCTCGCGGCCCCGCCGCAGGTGCTGGGCATGGACCGCACGGAGACCTCGAGCCAGGGCACCGCCGCCTGGGGCAGCGGCGAGGACACCGTGGTCATGCGCTGCGGTGTCACTCCTCCCGGGCCGACCACGGATCAGTGCACGACCCTCGAGGACGGCAACGGGGTGCAGATCGACTGGATCATCCGCGAGCTCGAGGGCGACGTGTTCCAGTACACGTCCTACGGGCGGGAGCCCGCGATCGACATCACGGTGCCGCTCTCCGCGGCGCCGGACCAGCCCAGCGGTGCGGCGCTCGACCTCGCCCAGGTGGTGAGCCGGAACATCGAGGCCACCGATCACTGCGTGGGCCCCGGGGACGAGCCGACGAGCTGAGCCCGGGCCGGCGCAGCACCGGGGCAGCGCCGGCGGCGGCAGCGGCGCTGTCGCTCAGCGGGGACCGGGACGGCGCCCGCGGGCCTGCTCGACGAGATCGGTGATGAGATCGGCGTAGGAGAGCCCCATGTTCTGCCAGAGCACCGGGAACATCGAGTACGGGGTGAAGCCCGGCATCGTGTTGACCTCGTTGACCACCACGCGGTGATCGTCGGTCACGAACACATCCACCCTGGCGAGACCCTCCAGGCCCAGCACGGAGAAGGCACGGGCGGCCACCTCGCGGACCTCCTCGAGCTGGGCATCGGGAAGGGAGGCCGGCACGTCGATGCTCACGGTCCCCTTGCCGAAGTACTTCGCCTCGTAGTCGTAGAAGTCCAGGTCCTCCCCGACCCTGACCTCGCCGGGCACCGTGGTGCGCGCCTCGAAGCCGTCGCCGCCCTGGAGCACACCGCACTCGACCTCGCGGCCGATCACGGACTCCTCGATGAGCACCTTGGGATCCTCCGCGAAGGCGGTCTTCATCGCGGCCTCGAGCTCGGCGGGATCGCTGACCCGGCTGACCCCGAGGCTGGAGCCGCCGCGGGCGGGCTTCACGAACCAGGGCAACGGGTGGTGACGCTCCAGGTGGTCCATCACCTCGCCGGCTCCGGCGGCCCAGCGGTCCTCGTGGACCGTGATGCCGGGGGCGCACTCGATCCCGGCGGCGCCCAGGCTCTGCTTGGTGGCCGCCTTGTCCATGCAGGTCGCCGACGCGAGCACCCCGGAGCCCACGTAGGGGATGTCCAGCAGCTCGAGCAGGCCCTGGACGGTGCCGTCCTCGCCGTAGGTGCCGTGCAGCACCGGGAACACGACGTCGATCTCGGCCAACGGGCGCACCGCGCCCTCGACGACGGTCCGCAGCTCGCTGCGTCCGCCGGGCTGCCGACGGGTCGAGGGCAGCAGCACCTCGGCGCCCTCGGACGCCACCTCGGGGGCGCGGCCGTCGACCAGGGTCCAGTCCGAGGGATCGTCGGAGACGTGGACCCAGGCCCCCTCGCGGGTGATGCCGATCGCGAGCACGTCGAAACGGTCTCGATCGATCGCAGCGAGGATGCCGCCGGCGGTGACGCACGAGATGCCGTGCTCTCCGCTGCGGCCGCCGAACAGAAGGGCGACGGTGGTTCTCATGCCGAAAGGATATTCACTCCGGGCGCACGCCGCGCGCCAGCAGGGCCGTGGTGACCTCGTCGATACGCGCATCGTGATCGACGACATCCACCACGGCGTCGGTGATGGGCATCTCGATCCCGAGTCGCGCGGCCAGTTCCGACACGGCACGCGCCGTCGCGACGCCCTCGGCCGTCTGGCCCACCTCGGCCGCCGCGGCCCGTACATCGAGGCCGCGTCCCAGCGCCAGTCCCAGGCGGTGGTTCCGGCTCAGCGGCGAGGAGCAGGTGGCGACCAGGTCGCCCATCCCCGCCAGCCCGGCGAAGGTGTCCCGGCGACCGCCCAGCGCGACCCCGAGCCGGGTGATCTCCGCGAGCCCGCGGGTGATCAGGCTCGCGGTGGTGTTGTGGCCGTGGCCGAGACCGGTCGCGGCACCGACCGCGATCGCGATGACGTTCTTGACGGCCCCGGCGATCTCGACCCCGACCACGTCGGTGGAGGTGTAGGTGCGCAGGTAGGGGGCCTCGCACCAGGTCGCGAGCACGGAGGCCAGCTCCTCGGAGTCGGCCGCCACGACGCTCGCGCAGGGGCGGCGCTCGGCGATCTCCCCGGAGAGGTTCGGGCCGGACAGCACGCCGATGCGCTCGGTCTCCGCTCCCCCGGCCTCGGCGATGATCCTGCTGATCCGCGAGTCGGTGCCCCGCTCGATCCCCTTGGTGAGGGAGAGCACGGGCACCGGCGGGAGAGCGGGCCACGACTCGAGGGTCGCGCGCATCGACTGGGCGGGCACCGCGAGCACGATCCCGTCGGCCCCGTCGAACGCCTCCTCGATCGAGGAGGTCGCCCCCACGGCGTCCGGGAGCAGGCGGTCCCCGAGGTAGGCGCTGTTTCGGTGCGCCTCACGGATCTCGCAGGCCACCTCCTCGCGGCGCGCCCACAGCGTGACGTCCGCGCCACCGTCCGCGAGGACCTGCGCGAAGGTGGTGCCCCAGCTGCCGGCACCCAGAACGGCCAGTCGTGTCATCCCTGCCTCCTCCCTGCGTCGCTGTCTCTCTGCGTCATCGTCGCTGCGTCACCATCTCTGCGTGATGCCTGGCTCTGCATCACGCCTGCTTCACAGCACGGTAGCCGCGCTGCGGAGCCCCCACCTCAGGTCGGTGGCCATCCGTCCTGCCGTCGTGCAGGACGCTCGGCGGCTCCTGCCCGCGGATCTCTCCGAGCAGGGCGGCGATCCGGGTCATCAGGTCCGCGGTCACGCGACGGGCCGCCGTCTGCGGGGTCTCGTCGTCCCGCTGCGCGACGGTGTACGGGGTCCCCACCCGCATGGTCACGCGGCGGCCGGGTCCGGGGCGCGGGACCAGGGAGCCGACGGGCCACAGCCTGCGGCCGCCCCAGCTCGCGATGGGCACCAGCGGAGCGCCCGTGTCCAGAGCCAGGCGGGCCGCCCCCAGGAGCCCCTGCATCGGCCACAGCTCCGGGTCCCGGGAGTAGGTGCCCTCGGGGAAGATCATGAGCATCTCGCCACGGCCCAGGGCCTCGCGCGCGCTGTCCAGGGCATCGCCGCCCCGGGAGGTGCCCCGGTGCACCGGGATCTGCCGGGCCCCGTGCAGGAGCGCGCCCAGCACGGGCACCCGGAACATCGCCTCCTTGGCCAGGAAGCGCGGCGCGATGCCGTGGGCCTGCAGGAGCTGGCCGTAGAGGAAGGCGTCGATCGGGCCGAGGTGGTTGCCGCAGCCGATCGCGGCCCCCTCGGCGGGGAGGTTCTCGGCGCCGATCCAGACGGGGCGCGCGAGCAGGCTCATCAGGGGTCGGAGTGGCAGCTGCGCGAGGCCGACGACGAGCCCGGCCCGCCGAGCCGGGGCCCGGGACGTGCCCAGATCCCAGCTGCGCGCCGGCGAGATGCTCACCGGTCGGAGGACGGCGTGCGGCCCAGGGCTTTGCGCGTGGCCTGCCCGGTGAGGGCGCGCACGGACGATCCACCGACCATGGTGCGCCGCCTCAGCGTCGTCGGCGCCCGACGGGCGAGCGTGTTCACGGCGGCGGCATGCATCAGCCGGCGCGGCGCGAAGGCGAGGCGTCCGCGCACCGAGCGGAACTTCACCGCGGTGGTGACCTGGAGCAGCTGCCCGCCGGGAAGCAGCGCCACCCCGATCCGCACGTGCATCTTGTCGTCGTCGTCGATGATCAGCGCCTCGGAGCCCACGACCTCGTCGGCCACGTACTCCCGCTCCGGCGGCGGCACCATGTCGAACAGGCGGATCGCCTCATCGCGCAGCGCGCGCATCCCCCGCTTGGACAGCGGCGTGTTCTCATGCGAGAAGATCGCGTCGGCCCAGACCCTCGGGTCGGGCTCGTCGACGCCTCCGGTGGGGACGATGACCACGTCGCAGTAGTCGGGGATCGGGATGTCGCGCAGCGCCAGCGAGCTCCCGGCCGTGGCGGCCAGGGGGTTCTCGCCCGTATGCAGCTCGGCATCCGCCGAGACGTTCTCGCTCATCATCAGCTGTGCTCCCTCAGCTCGCAGTGGATCGTCGGTTCAGCCCGGGTACAGGGCCTCCGCAGGGCGATGCATCCCTCGCGGCGTCAGTTCTCCCAGAACTCCGCGCCGAGGGCGGTGAGCTTCTCGCGGAAGGACTCGTACCCGCGGTCGATGAGGTCGATGCCACGGATGGTGGAGACCCCCTCGGCGCCGAGTGCGGCCACGAGATACGAGAAGCCGCCGCGCAGGTCCGGGACGGTGATGTCCGCGGCCGTCAGCGACCGCGGACCGGAGATCACCGCGGAGTGGTTGTAGTTGCTGCGGCCGAAGCGGCAGCTGGACCCTCCGAGACACTCGCGGTACACCTGGGTGTGGGCGCCCATGTCGTTGAGCGCAGAGGTGAAGCCGAGCCGGTTCTCGTACACCGTCTCGTGCACGATGGAGATGCCGTCGGCCTGCGTGAGCGCGACCACCAGCGGCTGCTGCCAGTCGGTCATGAGGCCGGGGTGCACATCGGTCTCCACCGCGATCGCCCGCAGCGGCGTGCCGGGATGGTAGAACCGGATGCCCTCACGGGTGATGTCCATCCCGCCGCCGACCTTGCGGAAGATGTTCAGGAAGGTCGCCATCGGCTTCTGCTCGGCGCCGCGCACGAAGACGGACCCCTTCGTGACCAAGGCGGCGCAGGCCCAGGAAGCGGCCTCGATGCGATCGGGGATCGCGACGTGCTCGTAGCCGCCCAGCTCCTCGACGCCCTCGATCGTGATGGTGCGATCTGTCTGCACGGAGATGAGCGCACCCATCTTCTGCAGCACCGCGATGAGGTCCTCGATCTCGGGTTCGACGGCCGCGTTCGTGAGCTCGGTGATGCCCTTCGCCCGGACGGCGGTCAGCAGCACCTGCTCGGTCGCTCCGACGCTGGGGTACTCGAGGTGGATCTTGGTGCCGTGCAGCCCGTTCGGGGCCGTGATGTAGATGCCCATCTCACGCTTGTCCACGACGGCGCCGAAGTTGCGCAGCACGTCGAGGTGGTAGTTGATGGGGCGGTCGCCGATCCGGCAGCCACCCAGGTCGGGGATGATCGCCTCGCCCAGACGGTGCAGCAGCGGGCCGCAGAACAGGATCGGGATCCGGGAGCTTCCGGCGTGCGCGTCGATGTCTGCCACATGGGCGCGCTCGACGTTGGAGGGATCCATGCGCAGCGTGCCGCCGACGACGTCCCGTTCGACCTTGACGCCATGTATCGACAGCAGCTGCGAGACGATCTGCACGTCGCGGATGTCCGGGACGGAGTGGAGCACGCTGGGCTTGGTCCCCAGCAGGGCCGCGACCATGGCCTTGGAGACCAGGTTCTTCGCGCCACGGACAGTGATCTCACCGTTGAGGGGGCTGCCCCCACGGACGTGGAATGTCGAGCTCATAGTGTCCTTGCTTCGCTGAGCAGGCGCCCGGGACGCCCGATGTCTGACCGAGTCACCATACCGGAGCGGACTGCGGGGCCACTGCGACCCTCGTCATAGGTCGCAGCGGCCCCGCAGGAGAAGATCTGAGCGGTCAGACGGTGTCCATCGTGCGCGCCGGGAGCGTCTTGGGCATCCAGCCGGGGCGGGTCGCCTCGAAGTCGGTGATGTCCTGCTCGTGGCGCAGGGTCAGGCCGATGTCGTCCAGGCCCTCCATGAGGCGCCACCGGGTGTAGTCGTCGACGTCGAAGCGGAAGACAGCTCCAGCCTCGCCCGCGTGGGCCTGACGGTTCTCGAGGTCGATGGTCACCTCGGTGCCGGGCGCCTCCTCGAGGATCTTCCACAGCTGCTCGAGGTCGTCCTCGGACAGGACCCCGGCGACGAGGCCCTGCTTGCCGGCGTTGCCGCGGAAGATGTCCGCGAAGCGGCTGGAGAGCACGGCCTTGAACCCGTAGTCGCGCAGCGCCCACACGGCGTGCTCACGCGAGGAGCCGGTGCCGAAGTCAGGGCCCGCCACGAGCACGGAGCCCTTCGCGTAGGCGGGGCGGTTGAGCACGAAGTCGGGATCGTTCGTGCGCCAGGCGTTGAACAGGCCGTCGTCGAACCCGGTCTTGGTGACCCGCTTGAGGTACACGGCCGGGATGATCTGGTCGGTGTCGACATTGCTGCGGCGCAGCGGGACACCGATGCCGGTATGGGTGGTGAAGGCTTCCATGGCGATGCTCCTGATCAGGCGACGGGCTGGAGGTCGGAGGGGGCGCTCGCGGCGCCCAGGTCCGACGGGGAGGACAGCGTCCCGCGCACTGCGGTGGCGGCGGCGACGACCGGGGACACCAGGTGGGTGCGTCCGCCCTTGCCCTGGCGGCCCTCGAAGTTGCGGTTGGACGTGGAGGCCGCACGCTCGCCCGGGGCGAGCTGGTCCGGGTTCATGCCCAGGCACATCGAGCAGCCCGCCTGGCGCCATTCGGCACCGAAGCCGAGGAAGACCTTGTCCAGGCCCTCCTGCTCCGCCTGGATGCGCACCCGAGCCGAACCGGGGACGACCAGCACGCGGACATCGGGGTGCTTCTGACGGCCCTCGAGCACGGAGGCGAAGGCCCGCAGATCCTCGATGCGGCCGTTGGTGCACGAGCCCATGAACACGGTGTCGACCTTGACGTCCTTCAGGGGCGTCCCGGGCACGAGGTCCATGTACTCCAGGGCGTTCTCGGCGGCCACGCGAGCGTTGTCGTCGGTGAAGTCCTCCGGGGCGGGGACCGATGCCGACAGCGGCAGGCCCTGACCGGGGTTGGTGCCCCAGGTGACGAAGGGCTCGAGCTCATCGGCGTCGATGTGCACCTCGGCGTCGAAGGTGGCGTCATCGGCGCTGCGCAGGGTCCGCCAGTGCTCGACGGCCGCGTCCCAGTCCGCGCCGCGCGGGGCATGCGGGCGCCCCTGGACGTACTCGAAGGTGGTCTCGTCCGGCGCGATCATGCCGGCGCGGGCGCCCGCCTCGATGGACATGTTGCAGATCGTCATCCGGCCCTCCATGGAGAGCGTCCGGATCGCCTCGCCGCGGTACTCGAGCACGTAGCCCGAGCCGCCGCCGGTGCCGATCTTCGCGATCACCGCGAGGATGATGTCCTTCGCGGTGACGCCGGGCTTGAGGGCGCCGTCGACGGTGATGGCCATGGTCTTGAAGGGGTTCAGCGAGAGCGTCTGGGTCGCGAGCACGTGCTCGACCTCGCTGGTGCCGATGCCGAAGGCGAGCGCCCCGAAGGCACCGTGGGTCGAGGTGTGCGAGTCGCCGCAGACCACGGTGATGCCCGGCATGGTCAGACCCAGCTGCGGGCCGACGACATGCACGATGCCCTGGTCGAGGTCGCCGAGGCTGTGGATCCGCACGCCGAACTCCTCGGCGTTGCGGCGCAGGGTGTCGATCTGGGTGCGCGAGGTGATGTCCGCGATCGGCTTGTCGATGTCGATCGTGGGGGTGTTGTGGTCCTCGGTCGCGAGCTGCTGGTCGAGGCGGCGCGGCGTGCGGCCCTCCTCGCGGAGGCCGTCGAACGCCTGCGGGCTGGTCACCTCGTGCAGGAGCTGGAGATCGATGTACAGCAGGTCCGGTTCGCCGTTCTCTCCGCGACGGACAACGTGGTCCGCCCAGACCTTCTCTGCGAGGGTCCCCGCCATGTCGATCCTTCCTTGCGTCCGTCGTGTGGACGCGTGTCTGCATGCTGGAACGCGCTCGGGGTGCAAGCGCAGCACCCATCGTGTGCGGGTCCACGATCCGACGCACTTGCGTCTCACCAAATAAGACGGCAGTATCGGAGCATGGACAAGATCTCGGAGGAGAACGGCAGCGGCGTCGGCGTGCTCGACAAGGCGGCCGTCGTGCTCGGCGCCCTGGAGGCAGGCCCGGCGACGCTCGCCCAGCTGGTGCAGTCGACCGGATTGGCTCGACCCACCGCCCACCGCCTGGCAGTGGCGCTCGAATATCACCATCTGGTCTCCCGTGACATGCAGGGGCGCTTCATCCTGGGCCCGCGCCTGGGTGAGCTGGCCGCCGCCGCCGGCGAGGATCGCCTGCTCGCCGCCGCGGGCCCGGTGCTGGCCGCTCTGCGGGACCACACCAGCGAATCCGCGCAGCTCTACCGCCGCCAGGGCGACCACCGCATCTGCGTCGCCGCGGCCGAGCGGCCGATCGGCCTCCGGGACTCCGTGCCGCTGGGTGCGGCGCTCACCATGAAGGCCGGTTCCGCCGCGCAGATCCTGCTCGCCTGGGAGGAGCCGGACCGCCTGCACCGCGGCCTGCTCGGCGCACGCTTCACCGCGACACAGCTCTCGGCCGTGCGCCGCCGCGGATGGGCCCAGTCCATCGGGGAGCGCGAGCCGGGCGTCGGATCGGTCTCCGCCCCTGTGCGCGGACCCAACGGACGCGTGGTCGCAGCCCTGAGCATCTCCGGGCCGATCGAGCGCATCACCCGTCAGCCCGGTCGACTCCATGCGGCGTCCGTGATGAGCTCCGCGAACCATCTCACCGAGCTGCTGCGTCGCGCCGGCGCCTGAACCTCATCAGTCCCGTTCGATCCAGACCGGGATGTTCGCGAAGCGCAGCACCGTGACCAGCTGCCGGGGGGCGGCGAGCGGCTTGTCCGGGCCGTGGGTCCGCTCCCCCGCGACCACCATGATGCTCGCCCCTTCGCTGGCCTCGACGAGCTGCCGGGCACTCGCCCCCGCCGCGATCGTCACATCGCCCACGTACACACCGGGATGCGTCAGAGCGACGCGCTGACTGGTGCCTGCGAGGATCTCCTGAGCCTGCTCGGGCGTGGTCTCGGCACGGACCACGAGGTGGATGTCCCTCCCGTAGGCGGTGGCGAGGTCCGCGGCGCGGGTCACGACCTCGGTGGCGCTCTCGTGATGCACGAGGCCGATGGGTCCCTCACCGTCGATCTGGCCCCTCACCACCACGACGGGGCATTGTGAGCGTGCCGCCAGGGCGAGGCTCTTGGATCCGACGATCAGCGTGAGGAGTCGGCCCATCCCCCGGCCGCCGACGACGACGAGATCGGAGTCGGCGCTCGCCTCGACGAGCACGGGGACGGCGTTGCCATCGACGATCTCCGAGGTGATCGGCAGATCCGGGCGCTCCTCCCGCGCGATCGCCAGCGCATCCTCGATGAGCCCGTGCGCCGCGTTGCGGATGCCCGACCCGGTCATCCCCGGGATCGGATCGGTGTTCACATCGAGCTCGGTCCAGACGAAGGCGTGGACCAGGTGCAGCACGCCGCTGACGCGGTCCGCATGCCGTGCGGCCCAGCGCACCGCGAGATCGGATTCATCGGCATCGAAGACACCCACGGTGATCTTCGGCCGGGAGGACGAGGGTGTGACGTGGCTCATAACATGACGATACCCCGGCTCGCGAGCACATTCCAGGAAACGGACGGGATGTCGGCGAGGGATCGGACGCCGACCGTGCGGGTGCCGCGAGCAGACCGACCCCGGCAACAGAACGCATCGATTCCGGAAACAGAAAAGGAGCCGATGCGCTTGGCATCGACTCCTGTCCGTACCCCGTACCGGATTTGAACCGGTGTTACCGCCGTGAGAGGGCGACGTCCTAGGCCGCTAGACGAACGGGGCCTGCGCGTAATCCGAAGATCTCGCGTCGTACCCCGTACCGGATTTGAACCGGTGTTACCGCCGTGAGAGGGCGACGTCCTAGGCCGCTAGACGAACGGGGCGCGGACCACACAGCTGAAAAGCCGTGAAGCGCTGGGGTACCAGGACTCGAACCTAGAACGACGGTACCAGAAACCGCTGTGTTGCCAATTACACCATACCCCATGGTGACAGTACGTTTTTCTCTTCTCTTCCTGGTCTGATCCTCGGTGGTTTCCGAGGTCTTTCCGGGCCGAACTTCCATGCCGTACCGAGGTAAGACTCTACCGGGTTCTTCCCGACAAGACAAAGCGAGAAGGCCTCCGGACGCTGTGAGGCTGAGCACGCCGCCCCACAGCGCCCGAAAGGCTCAGGCCTCCGCGGCGAGCCGATCCCGCAGGGCGCTCAGGCGAGCACGGCTCGAGGACTTCCCGAGCAGCTCCATGGACTCGAACAGCGGCGGGGAGATCCGTCGGCCGGAGATGGCGCTGCGCAGGGGCCCGAAGGCCAGCCGCGGCTTGATGCCCATGTCCTCGACGATCGCCGCGCGCAGTGCGGGCTCGAGCGCCGCTGCGGTGAAGTCCTCCTCGGGAACGGCGTCGATCTCCTGGATCGCCCGCTCGAGCACGCCCACAGGGTCGTCGCCGAGCTTCTTGAGGGCGTCCGGCTGCACCTCGAGGTCCGCATCCGCGGTGAACAGGAAGCCCAGCAGATCGGGCGCCTCGCCGAGCAGGTTCATGCGGGTCTGGACCAGTGGAGTCGCTGCGACGACCAGAGTCCGCTGCTCCTCGGTGACGGTCTCGCCGAGCACACCTCCCTGCTGGAGGTACGGCACCAGGCGCTCTGCGAGGTCCGCCTCGGTGAGCCGGCGGATGTGGTCAGCGTTGATGGCAGTGGCCTTCTTGATGTCCACGCGCGCCGGGTTCGGGTTCACGTCCGAGGCGTCGAAGCGCTCGACCATCTGTTCGCGGCTGAAGATGTCCTCGTCGGCGCTGTAGCCCCAGCCCAGCAGAGCGAGGTAGTTGACCATGCCCTCGGGCAGGAAGCCCTGCTCGCGGTAGAGGAACAGGTTGGACTCGGGATCGCGCTTGGAGAGCTTCTTGTTCCCCTCCCCCATGACATAGGGCAGGTGGCCGAACTCGGGGACCCGCTCGGCGACGCCGATCTCGATGAGCGCCCGGTACAGAGCGATCTGGCGGGGCGTCGAGGAGAGGATGTCTTCGCCGCGCAGCACGTGGGTGATCCGCATGAGCGCGTCGTCGACGGGGTTCACGAGCGTGTAGAGCGGCTGGCCGTTGGCGCGCACCACGACGAAGTCCGGGATGGTGCCGGCCTTGAAGGTGATCTCGCCGCGCACGAGGTCCGTGAAGGTGAGGTCCGTATCGGGCATGCGAAGGCGCCAGGTGGGATGGCGGCCCTCGGCGAGGAAGGCCGCCTTCTGCTCCTCGGTGAGATCACGGTCGTAGCCGTCGTACCCGAGCTGGGGGTCGCGGCCCGCGGCACGGTGACGCTCGACGATCTCCTCGGCGGTCGAGTACGACTCGTAGATGTGTCCGGCGTCCTTCAGCTTCGCGATGACCTCCTGATAGATGTCCGCGCGCTCGGACTGGCGGTACGGCCCGTGGGGCCCGCCGACCTCGACACCCTCGTCCCAGTCGATGCCGAGCCAGCGCATCGCGTCGAGCAGCTGGTGGTAGGACTCCTCGCTGTCGCGGGCGGCGTCGGTGTCCTCGATGCGGAAGACGAGCTTGCCGCCATGGTGACGGGCGTGCGCCCAGTTGAACAGGGCGGTGCGCACCATGCCGACGTGCGGGGTGCCGGTGGGGCTGGGGCAGAAGCGCACCCGGACCTCGTCGGTCGGGGCTGAGGTCTGGGCCGGGGTGGTGGTCACGCGGAGTGCTCCTGAAGGTGGGGAGATGTGGGTCTGAAGAGGCGAGGGGTCAGCGGCGCACGACGGGATTGGACAGCGTGCCGATCCCCTCGATGCTGATGTCGATCGTGGAGCCGGCGTCGACCGTCCGGACGCCGGCCGGGGTACCGGTGAGGATCAGATCCCCGGGCAGCAGGGTCACGACGCTGGAGATCTCGGCGACCAGGTCGGCGACGGAGCGGATCATGTCAGCGGTGGAGCCGTCCTGGGCGATCTCGCCGTCGACGCTCGAGGAGATTGAGACGGAGGATGCATCGAGGTCGGTCTCGATCCAGGGGCCGATCGGGCAGGACGTGTCGAAGGCCTTGGCGCGGAACCACTGGTCCTCATCACGCTGGGAGTCCCGTGCGGTGAGGTCGTTGGCGCAGGTGTAGCCGAGGATCACATCGGCGACGTCCTCGGCGGCGACGTCCTTGGCCATCCGCTTGATGACCACGGCGAGCTCCGCCTCGAGGCTGACCTCCTGGCTGTAGGCCGGGATGACGACGGGATCGCCGGGGCCGACGACGGTGGTGTTCGGCTTGAGGAAGAACAGTGCCTGCTCGGGCACCTCGTTGCCGAGCTCGGCGGCGTGAGCCGCATAGTTGCGGCCGACGCACACCACCTTCGAGCGGGGGATGACGGGGGCGAGCAGGCGGACGTCCTCGAGAGGGAGGACCTTCCCGGTGGGGCGGATATCGGTGTACAAGGGGTCCCCGGTGATCCCATAGACCATGTCCTGGCCGTCCTTCTCCTGGACGATGCCGTACATGGGATCTTCGCCGGTGGTGAATCGAGCAATGCGCATGGCGCCAGTCTAGAGGTCCATCCGCCACCGCCCCCGGGCCCGTGCAGGAGTCACATCCGAGCCCGGAGATCGCTCACTCGGTGTCGTCGATCGGCTCGATGTCGAAGTTCACGGATTCGCCGTCCACGGAGGTGGCGGTCACCTTGACGTCCATGCTCTCCCCTTCCAGGGTGAGCGCACAGATCATCTCGGCACCCTCCTCGGCCTTCAGGTCGTCAGGGCAGTCGACCTCATCCGGTGCCTGGCCGACCTGCTCCGTGAACAGATCGGAGATCTTCTGCTCGACCTCCGCGGACTCCACCACGCCGGGCCCGAGCAGCCCGCACCCGGAGAGCGCGACAAGGGCTCCCGCAGCGAGAGCGAGGGGGCGGGCGATGGCGCGGGGGCGGATGGCAGACATGAGGTCCTCCTGGACGGACTATCGACGCGGCAGTCCCTGCTGGACGACCGATGACGGTGCCGCGATGGACCTCCATCCTCGAAGAGAACCCGTCGCTCGTCGATGGGGAGAGGTCCCCACCGATGGCCTGCCAATTCGGCCAGTTCAGCCCGTTCAGCCGGTTCAGCCGGTTCAGCCGGTTCAGCCGGTTCAGCCGGTTCGCCTCGACAAGCGCCACCCTGGACGCGGCCACACACACGCCCTATACTTGAAACATAAATCATGCCGGTGGCGACGCCCCGCCGGACGACTCAGGAGTTCTGACCCCATGACCTTCGATCCGCACGCCGTGACCTTCGGACTGGACACCTTCGGCGACGTCACCGTCGATCTCGAGGGGTCTGCGGTCCCACCCGCGCAGGTGATCCGCGACGTCATCGCGCAGGGCGAGCTCGCCGACAGGGTGGGGATCGACCACTTCTCGATCGGGGAGCACCACCGGCCGGACTTCGCCGTGAGCGCTCCGGACACGGTGCTGGCCGGCCTCGCGACCCTCACGAACCAGATCACGCTGGGCACCGCAGTGATCGTGCTGAGCTCAGATGATCCGATCCGAGTCATCGAGCGCTTCTCCACCCTGGACGCGCTGTCGAACGGCCGCGCCGAGCTGACCGTGGGGCGCGGCTCGTTCACCGAGTCCTTCCCCCTCTTCGGCTTCGCCATGCAGGACTACGAGACTCTGTTCGAGGAGAAGCTCGACCTGCTCAGCGAGGCACTGAGGCAGGAGCCCATCACATGGTCCGGCAGCATCCGACCGCCGCTGACACAGCAATCGGTGCATCCGCGCATGGAGCGCGCCCTGCCCACCTGGGTCGCGGTCGGCGGCAGCCCGAACTCCGTGGTGCGTGCAGCCCGCCACCGGCTTCCCCTCATGCTGGCGATCATCGGCGGTCCCGCGCACCGCTTCGCGCCCTACGTGAACCTGTTCCATGAGGCCACCGAGAAGCTCGGCAACGATCGGCTCCCCGTGGGTGTGCACTCCCCCGGACACATCGCCGCCGACGATCGGACCGCTCGCGATCAGCTCGCACCGCATTGGATCCACAACCGCAACCAGATCGGCCGCGAGCGGGGCTGGGGCCCCTCCGGCATCGCGGAGTTCGAGTCGGAGACGCAGCATGGCGCCCTCTACGCCGGCGGGGTCGAGACGGTCGCGACGAAGATCGCCGACACGATCCGCACGCTCGGCGTGGACCGCTTCGACCTCAAGTACTCCAACGGCCCGATGCCTCATGAGCAGCTCATGGAGTCCATCGAGCTGTACGGCACGAAGGTCATCCCCCGGGTACGGGAGCTCCTCGCGGAGGCTCCGGTCCCGCAGTCCTCGGTGTTCGACGAGGCCTGACCCGGACAGCCCGGGCCCGGCGGCCTGATCGCAGCCAGCAGCTCGTGGCTCGACACACGGTCACAGGTCCGCCGCCGGCAGCAGCATCGACCGGATGCGCAGCTCGGCCTCTGTGCGGGCGATCCCCTCGTAGAAATCGCGCACGAGCTGGTGCCCGAAGGTCGAGTCCGGCACGAGCAGCGGGCGCTGGCTGCCGCGCGTGCAGACCTGCACCGGCACGGAGAGCGTGCCGGAGTACCCCGGGATCGCGGTGGCCAGCTGCCCGGCATAGTCCTCACGATGGTCGGGATCGTCGTAGTGGTCGACGTAGTCGTCGTAGCAGATCCTGCTGATCTGGACCCAGGGCCCGTACTCGAGCGTGGCCTCCTCCCCTGTGATCGGGATCGGGAGGATCGCACGCAGGAAGCAGTCGGCGCCGCGGGCCCGGTCGATGAGGCACAGGTCGTTGTTCGCCAAAGCGTGGAATCTCCGGGAGTGGGTGTCGAGC
Organism: Brachybacterium tyrofermentans; assembly: GCF_039526165.1. Taxonomy (NCBI): domain Bacteria; kingdom Bacillati; phylum Actinomycetota; class Actinomycetes; order Micrococcales; family Dermabacteraceae; genus Brachybacterium; species Brachybacterium tyrofermentans. Next base: position 88,337 of record NZ_BAAAIR010000050.1, on the reverse strand, counting down.
TCCAGATAGGGATCCGGACGGCGGAAGCCGAGTGCGGGCCACGGGCTCTCCACCGAGCCGTCCGTGCCGTCGTGGTGCTCCCCGCAGTGCGCGCAGTCGTAGTTGATGCCGGTCATCCCTGATGCTCCTCATCCGGTCGCGGTCCGTCGCGATCCCTCGTGAGCTGACCGTAGGGAGAGAAGGACATCCGTCGTCGGGAGCGGGTGCAGGGTGTGGACGCAGACACTCTGGGGAGGAACGGAGAGCGGGGGCCTCGTACGATGGCACGGACCGGCACGTGCAGGACGCCGACGAGCAGGTGAGGGACCAGCGGACGGGGCTTGTCCGTAGAACGGGACGGGCGGGATGCTCACCGGACGCCGGGACCGCACGGGAACGACGAGGAGGGGCGCACGGGATGAACACACAGAGCACTCCGACCGTCGCCGCACCCGCACGGTTCCTCTCCGCGGCCCAGGCGCAGGAAGCACGTCTCGCCCATGAGAGTCGAGCAGATGCCCTGACGGCCGCGCACCGTGCGCGCAGACAGGCCGGTCAGAAGCACCCGGTCGAGGACTTCCTGTTCACCTACTACCCCTTCTCACCCGCCAGGCTGCGTCGCTGGCATCCGGGCTGGGACGTGGCCTATGCCCGGTCCGCCGACCTCGACGCGCACGGGGATCCCGTGATCGCCGACGTCGATGAGGCCGGGAGCCGCTCCTGGTACGTCGACTCCACGCCCGATCCCACCTCGGCGGACGGGCGGCAGCGTCGCGCGGATGTCGCGCGCTATCTCAGCGACCGCGCCGATGCCCTCGCCTTCATCACACGGCTGCTCTCCTCCTCGTCGCTCGCCCGTCGTCGGCCGCAGTTCGGATGTTTCGGACTGCACGAGTGGGCGATGGTGCACCGGGTGCCCGAGGGCGCGCAGCGCCATGAGGATCTGCCGCTGCGCCTGAGCTCCGCCGAGACCGATCAGGTCGTGGAGCGGGAGAACCTGGTGTGCTCGCACATCGACGCGTTCCGGTTCTTCACCCCCACGTCCACGCCCCGCAACGTCCTCCAGCCCACCCGCGGCACGCAGGTCGAGCTCGACAATCCCGCCTGCCTGCACGTGGGGATGGACCTTTACAAATGGGCTGTGAAGCTCACGCCGCTGCTGCCGTCGGATCTGGTGCTGGATTGCTTCGAGCACGCTCGGGAGACCCGGGTGCTGGACATGGAGGCGAGCCCCTACGACGTGCGCCCGCTCGGCTACGGCGTGGTGCCGATCGAGACGGCCGCCGGCAAGGCCGAGTACGTCCGACGCCAGCGGGCCCTCGCCGACCAGGCGGATCTGTTGCGCACCCGGATCCTGGAGAAGCTGCCCCCGGCGACCGCGTGATCGGCGAGATCGCATGATCGGTGCCCTGCGCGGGGAGTTCGGTACGGTCCGGGCACCCTGGCAGACTGGGGCCATGCCGATCCTGACGTCGTTCCTGCCCGAGACCCGCTCCACTGCCGGACAGGACGCGATCGTCGACGGGTTCATGGATGCCCAGGAGTCCGTGGGGCGCACGCTGTATCCGCACCAGGAGGAGGCGCTGCTGGCCATCGCCGCCGGGGACCACGTGATCGCCGCGACCCCGACCGGCTCGGGCAAGACCACGATCGCCTACGCGGCGCTCTTCGCCGCGATGGCCCGCGGGGAGCGCTCGTACTACACAGCTCCGATCAAGGCGCTGGTCAGCGAGAAGTTCTTCGATCTCGTGGCGCAGTTCGGCGCGGACAACGTGGGTATGATGACGGGCGATTCCAGCGTGAACCACGATGCGCCGATCATCGTCTGCACCGCCGAGATCTTCGCCAATCACGCCCTGCGCGACGGCCCGGGCAGCGACGTCGGCCTCGCCGTGATGGACGAGTTCCACTACTACGGGGATCCCCAGCGCGGCTGGGCCTGGCAGGTGCCCCTGGTGGAGCTCCCCGACTGCCAGTTCGTGCTGATGAGCGCGACGCTCGGCGACGTCTCCCGCTTCAGCGAGGATCTCGAGGAGCGCACCGACCGTGATGTCACCGTCATCGACGACGCCCCGCGGCCGGTGCCGCTGGACTTCCGGTGGTCGCTCGAACCGCTGCCGGACACCATCGCCACGATCCTCCAGGACCGCGACGCCCCCGTCTACATCGTCCACTTCACGCAGAAGGATGCCCTCGAACAGGCGCAGGCCCTCCTCGGAGAGAAGGTGCTCTCACCGGACGAGAAGCAGCAGATCCGGGAGATCATCGGCGATTTCCGCTTCTCGAAGGGCTTCGGGCAGATCCTGTCCAAGCTGGTGCGCGAGGGCATCGGCGTCCATCACGCCGGCATGCTCCCGAAGTACCGACGCCTGGTCGAGAAGCTCGCCCAGTCCGGTCTGCTGAAGATCATCTGCGGCACCGACACGCTCGGCGTCGGCATCAACGTCCCGATCCGCACGGTGCTGCTGACGGGGCTGGCGAAGTTCGACGGCAAGCGCATGCGCCTGCTCAACGCCCGCGAGTTCCACCAGATCGCCGGGCGGGCCGGCCGCGCCGGTTACGACACCATCGGCCATGTCGTCGTGCAGGCGCCCACCTGGACCATCGAGTTCGAGCGGGAGCGCGCCAAGGTGCGCGCCCGCGAGGAGGCCGGAAAGGTCTCCAACAACGCGAAGAAGCGCAAGAAGGAACCCAAGCCTCGGATCCCCGAGGGTGCGATCTCGTGGTCCGAGTCGAATATGACGAAGCTGGTCGAGAACGCCCCGGAGCCGCTGCGACCTCATCTGAAGATCACGGCCGGCATGGTGCTCGCGCTCATCTCCCGGCCCGGCGACGCGATCGCCTCGGGCCGTCACCTGATCATGACCAGTCATCAGACCCGGTCGCAGCAGCTGAAGCTGGTCAAGGACGCTGTCGAACTGTTCCGCGGGCTGCGCGATGCCGAGATCATCGAGGTGCTCGACGAACCCGATCATCTGGGCCGACGCATCGCCCTGGTCGAGGACCTCCAGCTGGACTTCACCATGAACCAGCCCCTGGCCCCCTTCGCGATCGCGATGATCGACACGCTCGACGAGGACTCCGATTCCTTGACGATGGACACCGTCTCGATCATCGAGGCGATTCTCGAGGATCCCCGTCAGATCCTGCTGGCGCAGCAGAACGCCGCCAAGGGCGAGCTGCTCGCGGAGCTGAAGGCCGACGGTGTCGAGTACACCGAGCGGATGGCCCAGCTGGACGAGGTCACCTGGCCGAAGCCGCTCGAGGAGGACCTCGAGGCGGCCTTGGAGATCTACGCGAGGACCCGCCCCTGGGTGCGTCCCGATGAGCTCTCCCCCAAATCCGTGGTGCGCGAGATCCACGAGACCGGCCAGACGTTCAGCGAGTTCGTCCAGCGCTACGGCCTGCAGCGCTCCGAGGGCATCGTGCTGCGCTATCTCTCCGATGCCTACCAGGCGATGCGCCGCACCCTCCCCCAGGACCTCCGCACGGAGGAGCTCGAGGACCTCATCGAATGGCTCGGGGTGCTCGTGCGCGGCATCGATTCGTCCCTGCTGGACGAGTGGGAGGCGCTCTCGCATCCGGAGGACGCCGACGCGGACGCCGCCAGCGAGCTGCGTCCCACCTCGCCGAGGGGCCTCTCGTCCCAGACCAAGGTGCTGCGCACGATGATCCGTGCTGCCATGTGGCAGCGGGTCGAGCATTTCGCTTTCGAACGGGAGCAGCGGCTCGGCGAGCTCGACGGCGAGGAGGGCTGGGATCGCCCGCGCTGGGCCGAGGCCATGGATGCCTACTACGACACCTACGATCACGTGGGCATCGATGGGGCGGCCCGCTCGCCGCAGCTCCTGCAGATCACCGAGGAGTCGAAGGTCTGGCGGATCCGTCAGGTGCTCGACGACCCCGACCGCAACCACGACTGGGCGATCGAGGCGGAGCTCGATCTCGAGGCGACCGACGAGGCCGGGGAGCCGGTGCTCGCCATCACCCACGTCGGCGACATCGCTGACCGCTGAGCACTTCCGGTGCACGGCTCTACGCAGCCGCCCCCGTTCTGCCGACACTCTCGGCCAAGGCAGGGCGGGCTGCGCGCAGGAGACCACGAACGACGACGGGGCCGGTACTCGTCGAGTACCGGCCCCGTCATGGGTGACGTCGCGCTCAGAGGGCCTGCGGGTTCCCCTGGATCGCCTGCGGGTTGCCCTGAATGGCCTGCGGGTTGCCCTGGATCGCCTGCGGGTTGCCCTGGATCGCCTGCGGGTTGCCCTGGATCAGCAGGGAGAACTGCGGGTTCCCCTGGATCGCCTGGGGGTTCCCCTGGATGCCCTGCGAGCTCGTCACGAGGGCGGAGGAGAGACCGATGCCTGCAACGGTGAGGGCTCCAGCCAGAGCGGCTCCACCGACCATCCGGAAGCACCGTGACTTCCAGGAGACTGCTGAAGAATTCTTGGCGTGGACGTCCTGAACGTGGCGCACGATGACGACCTTTCGGAGGGCTGAGAGGAAGCGGCGGAGATGCCGATACAGCACATAGTACGTGTGTGCCACGATTCACAACAGTCCTCGTCCTTCTCACGCCGCTCGGAACGGGCCGTCGGCTCCAGACGCCGGCCACAGTCACTCGCCGTGCGCGACGTCGAGACCTGCGCGAGGCCGGTGCCCTCTCGGACGCCGGCCTCGTGCTGGCCGCTGGTGTACAGCAGCGGACGGGATGATCCCGTGCGGAGGCCGGATCAGGAGGCCGCTGCCTCCTGATAGACCTGCTCCGCCACATCACCGAGGTACGGGCCGTACATGACGCCGGGCTGCGAGGTGTACCCGAAGCTGTTCACCGAGATCTGCGGACCCGAGGGCCCGTCGCCCGCGAACCAGGGGCCGCCGGAGGAGCCACCGGTCATATCGCAGTCGATGGCCTGATCGTCCGTGCCTCCGAGGGTGTCATCGGACCCCGTGCCCTGACACTGCTCGAGGGATTCACCGTCGAACGGCGTGGCGGCCGGGTAGCCGAAGGACGTGTACAGGGCCCCGCGCGCCGTGTTGAACTCCAGCCCGGATCCGCCCACCATGTCGCTGAGGACGGCGGTCCCGCTCTCCGGCTCCACGACGGCGAACGCGATGTCGTAGTTCATGTCCTCGCTGGAGACCCACTGGTCGGTGGAGAAGAGGTCCGAGGCGCTCCACAGGCCATACGGGGTCTCGCCGTGGTCGTAGCCGGGTGCGAAGACCCAGTTGCTCGCCCAGGTCCCCGCGTCGTTCACGCAGTGCCCGGCCGTGGAGACCGTCGAGCCGTTCGCGGAGGCGACGGAGTTGCCCGAGCACACGTAGTCCTGCCCTCCGACGGTGAAGAACACCTTGCCGACGTGGTCGGTTCCCACGGCCGCGGTGGTCTGCTCGCCCTCTGCAGCGGCGGTTTGCTCCTGCGGAGCCGCGTCAGGGCGCGCACCTCCCTCGACTGAGGGGATGGTGACGGTCCCAGAGGATTCGACCTGGCCGTCCGGGACGTCGCTCCCTTCGACCAGTTCGTCCGCGGGAGTCGCGGCTTCCATCCGGTCGGCGGTCCAGTAGCCGACGGCGTCGTCCTGCTTGGACTCCGTGAGGTTCGTGGACTCCAGAGAGTCGTCGCCGAGTGGATCGGCCGCGGCGACGCCGGCGCCGCCCAGCAGCAGCGCCGCCGTGAAGGCGATCCCTCCTGCCGTGCGAGCGCAGAGTCCGAGGTGCGCGGAGAGGATGGGAGGGGAGTCATGGAGGTCCTGGGGATGGAACACCGTGGGGTCCTTTCGGAGGGGAAACGGGCGGCCTCGCGGAGGCCGCGGCGCCACCCTAGACGCTGTGACTCCCTTCACACAGCCATTCTGGAAAATCAGATGACCGCACGGTCACTTCTGGGTGCACCGGTCGAGAGCCTGACCTGCGACCCCGTCCCCGCATCTGCCCCCGCGTGTCCCGGACCCCGAGGACCCGCTGCCCAGGTCGTCCTCGACGTCCTCTTCAGCGGTCGAAGACTCGGTGGGAAGAGCGCGCTCCCGACTGGCCGGGATCGCTGCCTCGCGCCGCTTCGGGGTCCAATGCTCCGCCGCCGAGGAGGCGTTCTCATCGTGCTCCTGAGCGGAAGGGTCCTGAGATCTGCGCACCGTCATGAGCTCGTTCCGGCCAGGCCGACAAGATGACCGACGTCGCTCATAGAGTGCACCGCCCACTCGCCGCTCGGGCGACGTCGCAGGTCCGTCAGGCCCGCATTCGCGACCGGGAGGCGGAGCCAGGCATCGGCCGGCGCGCCGAGCACGTTGCGCACGAAGGAGCCGATGACGAAGGCATGCGTCACGCAGATCAGCGTCTTGGACTGCTCATGCGCCCCGGACTCTGCCCGCTTGGTCAGACGGGCCCATGCCGCGTCCAGCGACACCGCGTCCTCGTCCCGCTCCTCGACAGGCGTCTCGTGCAGCCAGTCCCAGCGGCCGCGCGAGTAGTCGTCCCAGTGCTCAGGCGACGGATGCGGGGTGAGGTCCTCGAGTAGCTCCGTCGGCTCCGGGTCGAGGCCGACCGCCTCGCCGAGGATCTCGGCGCTCTGCCGGGCACGACGGCGTGGACCGTGCAGGAGGGACTGCATCGGCTCCGCCCGCAGACGCTCGGCGAGAGCGGTCATCTGTGCTTGGCCCGTAGCGCTCAGGGCAGGATCGGCGGAGTCATCACCGGCGGCGTCACCATGTCGGACCAGAAGGATGCGTTGCATGCGCGGGAACCTATCAAACCCGCTCGCCCTCCCCGGAGGTCACGCGGTCGTGACGTCGTCGACCATCCGGTAGGCCTGTTCGGGCAGCACGGCGGAGCCCGGACTGCGGCAGTCCGCCACGCCGGCCCGTCCGGTCAGTCGGTCGCGTCGAGCTCCAGGTCCACCATGAGCTCTGCGGCGATCTGCTCGAGCGCCTCGCGGATCCCGTCGTCGTCCGCGCCGGCGGCGAGGCGCACCTCGGCCTCCGCCTCGAAGAGCATGCCGCCGCCCTCGGGCGCCTCGCGGGTCCAGCTGCGCAGGCCGTCGATCGTCGCCCCCTGTGAGGTGAGAGCCGAAGTGACCTCCCGGACCATCCCGGTGCGGTCCTGACCGAGCAGGTGCAGCCGCAGGGACTCCCCTGTCGGCGACCCGGCGCCAGCGCCCGCGACGTTCGCCTCGACCTCCAGGCCGACCTCTTCCGCCAGGACCGGGAGCGCCTCGAGGAAGGCCCCGACGTTCCCCTCGGGAACGTCTACCTGGACGATGCCGGCGAACTTCCCGGCGAGGAGCGCCAGCTGGCTGTCGACCCAGTTCCCGCCGTTCTCGTCCACGGCGGCGGCAAGGGCGGCGACGAGGCCGGGGCGGTCGTCTCCGATGGCTGTGAGCACGTAGGTCGTCATGGCCTCAGGCTAGCCCGTCGTGCCGTGGCCGACGAGATGTATCGGCGGATCAGATGCCCGATTTGTAGAGCCCGTACATGTAGGCGTCGAAGACCGCCTCCCAGGTGGCCTCGATGATGTTCGGGCCGACGCCGACGGTCTGGAACTCCAGGCCTCTGCCCGCCGTGCGCACGAGCACACGGGTGGTCGCGTCGGTCCCGTGGTGGGAGTCGAGGATGCGGACCTTGAAGTCCTGGAGCTCGAACTCGTCGACCATCGGGAACCGCTCCCGCAGCGCCGCTCGCAGCGCGAGGTCGAGCGCGTTGACCGGGCCGTTGCCCTCGGCGATCGCGACCTTCCGCTCCCCCTCGCCGTGGTTCGCGTCCACGAGCTTCACGGTGGCCTCGGTCTCGAGGATGCCGTCGCGTCCCTGCTGGGAGGTCGCTCGCCAGGACTCGACCTGCACGTAGGAGGGTGCCTGGTCGAGCTGATCCAGCAGCAGCAGCTCGAAGGAGGCATCGGCCGCCTCATAGGAGTAGCCCACCGCCTCGCGCTGCTTCACGGTCGTGGCCAGGCGCGACAGGAGATCTGGATCGCCGGCCAGGTCGAAGCCCAGCTCGCGACCCTTGAGCTCGATCGAGGCCCGGCCCGCCATATCGGAGATGATCATGCGCATGTCGTTGCCGATCTCGCGCGGATCGATGTGCTGATAGAGGTCGGGGTTCACCCGGATCGCGCTCGCGTGCAGGCCCGCCTTGTGGGCGAAGGCGCTCGCGCCGACGTAGGGCGCGCGCGGGGTGACCGGCATGTTCACGATCTCGCCGATCGCATGGGCGATGCGCGTGGTCTCGGCGAAGACGTCCTCCGGGATCAGCTCCATCCCCATCTTCAGCTGCAGGTCCGCGACCAGGGTGAGCAGGTCGGCGTTGCCGGTGCGTTCGCCATAGCCGTTCACGCAGCCCTGGATGTGGGTGATGCCGGACCGTACGGAGGTCAGGGCGTTCGCCACCGCACAGCCCGAGTCGTTGTGGGTGTGCACGCCCAGCCGTGCCTCCGCCTGCCCGGCGGCGGCGAGACGACCGCGCAGGTCCTCGATGATCTCGGTGATCTGATGCGGGAGCATCCCACCGTTGGTGTCGCACAGCACGACCACCTCGGCGCCGGCCTTGTAGGCGGCCACGACCATGGAGGTCGTGTACTCCGCGTCATCGAGGAAGCCGTCGAAGAAGTGCTCGGCGTCGACGAAGACCTCGCGTCCGAGCCCTACCAGGTGGCCGACGGTGTCCCGCACCATGGCGAGGTTCTCCTCGCCTGTGGTCCGCAGTGCGCCGAGGACGTGCCGCAGGTCGGACTTCGCGACCAGGGTGATCGTGGGTGCCCCGGAGTCGACGAGGGCGGCGACCTGGGCGTCCTCGGCCACCGCGACGCCCGCCTTGCGGGTGGCCCCGAAGGCCGCCAGTCGCGCCGTGCTCAACGTGAGCTCGCCCGCTGCGCGGGCGAAGAACTCGGTGTCTCGCGGGATCGCACCGGGCCAGCCGCCCTCTATATAGGTCACCCCGAGCTCGTCGAGCAGCCGGGCGACCGCCAGCTTGTCGGCCACCGAGAGCGTCAGGCCCTCCTGCTGGGAGCCGTCGCGCAGCGTGGTGTCGTAGACGTGGAACGCGGGGATCGGCTGGACCGCCTGATCCGGCGCAGTGCGCATAGTGCTCATCGTGGCCTCAGACAAGTCGGGTGAGCCAGCCGTGACGGTCCGGGGTCCGCCCGTACTGGATGTCGGTCAGCTCCTGACGGAGGGCCAGCGTGGTCTCGCCGGATCCGCCGTCGGCCACGGTCCAGGTGCCGCCGTGGGCACGGAACTCGCCGATCGGGTTGATGACCGCCGCCGTCCCGCAGGCGAACATCTCGGTGATCTCCCCGGAGGTGACCTGCTCGAGCAGATCGCTCATCACCAGACGCTGCTCGACGGGCTCGAGCCCTCGATCACGCGCCAGCTGCAGGATCGACTCGCGGGTGACGCCCTCGAGGATCGAGCCCGTCAGCGCCGGGGTGAGCAGGCGGCCGTCCGTCGTGATCGCGAAGACGTTCATGCCGGAGAGCTCGTCGATGCTGGTGTGGGTCTCGGAATCCAGGAAGAGCACCTCGTCGGCTCCGTGCTGGGCCGCCTCGTCCTTGCCGAGCAGCGAAGAGGCGTAGTTGCCGCCGCACTTGGCCGCGCCGGTGCCGCCAGCTCCCGCCCGGGCGTACTCGTCCGTGATCCACACGACCAGCGGCTGCACGCCGCGCGGGAAGTACGGGCCGGCCGGGGAGGAGATCACGTAGTACTCGACCTTGTGGGAGGCCCGCACGCCGAGGAACTCCTCGCTCGCGAACATGAAGGGGCGCAGGTACAGCGATTCCTCGCTGGTCGCCTCCGGCACCCAGTGCTCGTCCGCCGCGACCGCGGCCCGGAGGGAGCTGAGGAAATCCTCGACCGACAGCTCGGGCAGGGCCAGACGACGCGCGGAGCGCTGCAGGCGCTCGGCATTGCGCTCGGGACGGAAGGTCCACACCGAGCCGTCGGCGTGCCGGAACGCCTTGAGGCCCTCGAAGATCTCCTGCCCGTAATGCAGGACAGCGGAGGCGGGCGACATCGTCAGCGGGCCGAAGGGGATGACCTCGGCGCCGCCCCAGCCCTCGTCCAGGCGCCATGTCGCATGTGCCATGAAGTCGGTGTAGTGCTGGCCGAAACCGGGCTCGGCGAGAATTCGAGCGCGCTCCTCGTCGCCGATGCGACGAGTCCGGTCGGTCTGGGTGAAGACGAGCGCGGTCATGAGGTTCTCCTCCGAGCAGATAGGGGCAGGGTCAGTGTGTCAGCGACCGGAGATCGCGGCGACCAGGGCGTCGCCGATCTCCGTGGTGCCCCGGCGGGCGAGCTGCTCGGACTCCGAGCGGGACGCGAGGTCCGTCTCCACGGCGGCGCGAACGGCCGCGGCGGGTTCGACGTGACCGAGGTGGTCCAGGAGCAGGGCGACCGAGAGCACGGTGGCCGTGGGGTCCGCCAGGTTCTGCCCGGCGATGTCCGGCGCGGAGCCATGGACGGGCTCGAACATGGAGGGGTAGGCACCGGTCGGGTTCAGGTTGCCGCTCGCGGCCAGCCCGATGCCGCCGCCCACGGCGGCGGCCAGGTCGGTGACGATGTCCCCGAAGAGGTTGTCGGTGACGATGACGTCGAAGCGGCCCGGATCGGTCGCGAGGTAGATCATCGCGGCATCCACATGCGCGTAGTCGACGGCGACGTCAGGATGCTCCGCCCCGACCTCCTCGACGATCCGACGCCACAGGTGGCCGGCATGGACCAGCACGTTGTGCTTGTGCACGAGCGTCAGCTTCTTCCGGCGCGCCTCGGCCTGCTCGAAGGCATAGCGGACAACGCGCTCGACGCCGACGGCGGTGTTCAGCGAGACCTCCGTCGCGACCTCCAACGGGGTCCCCGTGCGCATCGAGCCGCCGTTGCCCACGTACGGGCCCTCGGTGCCCTCGCGGACCACGAGGAAGTCCATGTCACCGGGATCCTTGAGCGGCGAGGCCACCCCGGGCAGCAGCTTGGTGGGGCGCAGGTTGACGTAGTGGTCGAAGCCGAAGCGGAGCTTCAGGAGCAGGCCTCGCTCGAGCACGCCGGAGGGCACATCGGGGTCGCCCACGGCGCCGAGCAGGATGGCGTCGTGCTCGGCGAGTCGCTCCATGTCCTCGTCGGTCAGGGTCTCCCCCGTGCGGTGCCAGCGGCCCGCCCCGAGATCGAAGTCCGTGGTCTCGACGGTGACATCGGCGGGTTCGAGCGCCGCCCGCAGGGCGCGCAGGCCCTGGGGGACGACCTCCTTGCCGATGCCGTCACCTTCGATGACGGCGAGCTTGAGGACGGACGACGAGGCGGGTGCGCTGGTGGTGCTCATGACGATGCTCCGGTTCTGCGTTCAGGGGCGAGGAGGGATCAGTAGACGAGGTCGACGGCGTGGATCGAGTGTGCGCCGATGCTCGCGCCGAGCTCCTCGGCGAAGTCGCGGTCGATGGACTCGTCGAGGTCCAGGACCACGAGAGCCTCGGCGCCACGCTCGTTCCCGGCACGTGAGACCTGCATCCCGGCGATGTTCACGCCGGCCTCGCCCAGACGGACGCCGTACTGGCCGATGAGTCCCGGGCCGTCCTGGTATCGGATGATCAGCAGATGGTCGCTCAGCGGGACCTCCAGCGCGTGGCCGGCGACCTCGGTGAGCTTGTGCTCCTGATCGACGCCGCTGAGCGTCCCGGAGACGGAGACGACCTCGCCGCTGCGCAGCGTGCCGCGCAGGGTGACGACGTTGCGGAAGCGCTCGGCGGACTCATCGGTCACGAGCTGCACGGTGATGCCGCGCTCCTCGGCGAGGACCGGGGCGTTGACGTAGCTGACCTGCTCGGTGACCACGCTGCGGAAGAGTCCGCGCAGGGCGGAGAGCTTGAGCGCGGTGACATCGCGCGATCCGATCTCGCCGTGGACCTCGATGTCGAGCAGCTCGGGCATCTCGCCGGCGAGGGCGGTGAACAGCTGGCCGAGGCGGTCGGCGAGGGCGACGCCGGGGCGCACCAGGTCGTCGATCGCCCCGCCGGCGACGTTCACGGCATCCGGCACGAGCTCACCGGCCAGCGCGAGGCGCACGGAACGGGCCACGGCGATGCCCGCCTTCTCCTGGGCCTCCGCGGTGGACGCGCCGAGGTGCGGGGTCAGGGTGATGTTGTCGAGCTCGAGCAGACGCTTCGCGGTGTCGGACTTCGCCGGGGGCTCGGAGGTGTAGACGTCCAGGCCGGCACCGGCGATCCGCCCGCTGCTGAGCGCCTCGTACAGGGCGTCCTCGTCGATCAGCCCGCCGCGGGCGGCGTTGACGATGTGCAGGTTCGGCTTGGCGAGCGCGAACTGCTCGGCGCCGATCAGGCCCGTGGTCTCCGGGGTCTTGGGCATGTGCACGGTGACGATGTCGGCCTCACGCATGAGCTCGTCGAGCTCGACCACGCGAGCACCGAGCTCGGCGGCGCGGGCGTGGTTCACGTAGGGGTCGTAGGCCAGGAGGTTCACGCCGAAGGGGCGCAGGCGCTCGGCCACCAGCTGGCCGATGCGACCGAAACCGACGACGCCGACGGTCTTGCCGAGCAGCTCGACACCGGTGAGCTGCTTGCGCTCCCAGCGGGCCGCCTTCACCGACGCATCGGCCCGTGCGAGGTTACGCAGCGAGGCCAGGATCAGCGTCACCGCGAGCTCGGCCGCTGAGGTGATGTTCGAGGTCGGGGCGTTGATGACCATGACTCCGGCCGCGGTGGCGGACGGCACGTCGACGTTGTCCAGGCCCACGCCCGCGCGGGCGACGACTTTCAGGGTCTTCGAGGCGGCGAAGACCTCGGCGTCGACCTGGGTCGCGGAGCGCACCAGGATCGCGTCGGCCTCGGCGACGGCGGAGAGCAGAGCGGCACGATCGGTGCCGTCGACATGGCGGACATCGGCGTCATTGCCGAAGACCTCGATAGTTGCGGGCGAGAGTTCTTCGGCGAAGAGCACGACGGGACGCGTCACGGGATGTACCTCCGGGTCGGGTGGCGGCACTCGGAGAAGCTGTCTCCGAGGCCACAGAAAGAATACGGCGGTGTCCGCCATACGGTCACACTAGCCAAGATTCGAGACAGGACGTCGTGGTCCGCAGTCGTCCGTCGACACCCCCGGGTGGCACGGCCCCCGCGCGCGGTGACGCCATTCACTCCTTCGCCGCTCTCTTCGCCGCCTCCTTCGCGAGCACCTTCGCCCGATCCCTCTTCGCTCGAAGGCGCCCTTCGCGCTTCTCGAGCTCCTGTGCGCGGCGCTGCGTGGCCTGACGCAGCGCGATGATCGACACCAGTTCGTTCTCGGCCTCCACGAGGGCTGCGGCCGCCGGGCCTGCGGGCTCCGTCGGCGGGGACGGCGCACTCGCGCCCTCGCCCCCTTCGAAGGCCCGCTCTATACCGGGCATAAGCAGCGAGAGCGCGACCTCCACATCGTCGTCTCCACCGGTCGAGTCCGATCCCGTCGCCGGGTCCTCGAAATAGGCTCCGGAGTCGATGAGGTCCCGGGCATCCGGGAAGTGTCCCTCGGTGACGATCTCGCGAAGCAGCTGCTGGGCAGCCTCGCCGCCGCCCTCCTGCTCCACGTTCATCTCGCGACTCATCGACGCGAAGCCCCGCGCATTGACCGCCAGCAGCATCAGCACGCCCAGCTTGTCCTCCGCGGTGCCCGGGAGCGTGCGCATGGCGCGCATCCCGGCATCGACCGCGCGCACCTGGCCCGGCATGAGCATGGTCTCACTCGCCAGGGGGATGTCGAGCGCCCAGGGATGACGCCGATAGGCCTCCATGATCGTGCGCGTCCACTGCTCGAGCCCGGCGCGCCAGTCCTCGTCGTCGATCACCCACCCCTTGTCGCCGATGGCTGCATCGAGCATCAGAACGTGCAGGTCGTCCTTCGAGGAGACGTACCGGTACAGCGCCATGGTCGTGAAGTCGAAGACTCGCGCCACTCGCTGCATGGTCACTGCAGTCAGACCCTCGCTGTCCGCGATCTCGATCGCGGCGTCCACGATCCGCTCGTGACTCAACTCCCGCTTGGGGCCGCGCTGCGGAGCGGCCGCGACACCCCACGCCATGGCCACCAGCCTGGAGACGCCCTCATCACCCTGACACTGCTGCCGCCGCGTCACGCGCCACCTCCTGGTCACTCCTGACACGCACCCCCTCGAGCCGCGCCGCCGTACACCCCGACAGCGTACGCCACACACAGTTCCTTCCGAAGCGCCCTTGCCGACCCACTGCGTGCAATGCATACTGTTTATTGTGCATACAGAAGCACGCGCATCGAGTCCCCGACGAACGGAATGGAACGCCCATGAACGGCACCCTCGAGATCTCCGGACTCTCCAAGTCATACCGGGAGCCCGTCCTGGACCACCTCGACCTCACGATCGACGGCGGGGTGTTCGCCCTGCTCGGTCCCAACGGCGCCGGGAAGACCACACTGGTCTCGATCCTCACCACCCTGGTGCGGCCGGACTCCGGGTGCGCCCGCATCGGGGGCGTCGACATCCTGGCCTCACCGCGCGAAGCACGCCGGCTCTTCGCCGCCACCGGACAGGAGACCACCCTGGACGACCTCCTCACGGGCCGCGAGAACCTCGTGATGCTCGGGAGGCTGCTGGGACTGGGCCGGGGCGCGTCGCGGCGCGCCGAGGCTCTGCTCGAGCAGTTCGACCTCGCACCCGCGGGGCGTCGACCGGTCGCCACATACTCCGGCGGCATGCGGCGGCGACTCGATCTCGCCGCCTCCCTCCTCACCCGGCCCGCCGTGCTCTTCCTCGACGAGCCCACCACCGGGCTCGACCCTGTGAGCAGGAACCGGGTCTGGGACGACGTCCGAGCCCTGGCCGCGACGGGAACGACGGTCTTCCTCACCACCCAGACGCTGGACGAGGCAGAGTCCCTCGCTGACCGCATCGCCGTCCTGCGGGCCGGACGGCTGGTCGCCGACGGCACCGCTGAGGAGCTCATCGCCGCCGTGGGCGGTCAGAGACTGTCACTGCTCGATTCCGAGGGGATCGAGGTGCGCGGGATCGACACCGACGGCACCGCTGCCTCCCTGGCCCGCGCCCTGTCCTCTCTGCACGCGCACGAGGAGGAACTGCACGTCGCTCTGCGCTCCCCCAGCCTGGACGACGCCTTCATCGCCCTGACCCAGACCCACCAGGAGGTGGCACCATGACCTCTCTCGCTCCCAGCCGACCCAGCTCCGCACACGGTGTGGGGCCGTGGCGCTCCAGCGGCGTCTTCATCGGCCGCAGCCTGCGCCACAGCCTCCGCGACGGCGAGGGGATGCTCATGGCCGTCGCCCTGCCGGTGATGATGCTGCTGCTGTTCACCTATGTCTTCGGCGGCGCGATCATCGCCGACGGCTACGTGGATTTCGTCGTGCCCGGCGTTATCCTCACCTGCGCCGGTTTCGGCGCAGCCTCGGTGGCCATCTCCGTGAACCGGGACATCACCCTCGGCGCCATGCGCCGATTCCGGACCCTGCCGATCATCTCCGCGACGGTGCTGGCAGGCCATGTCGTCGCCAGCGTCCTGCGGAACCTCGTGGCGACGATGATCGTGATCCTCGTGGCTCTCGCGATCGGGTTCCGCCCCTCCGCCACCGTTCTGGAGTGGTTCGCCGCCCTGGGACTCGTGGCGGTGTGGATCCTCGCCATCACCGCCTTGTTCGCGTGCATCGGCCTGGCCTCGGGGAGCGTGGAGGCGGCCAACGGCTATGGGTTCATCCTGCTGTTCCTTCCCTATCTCTCCAGCGCCTTCGTGCCGATCGGGACCATGCCGAGCTGGCTGCAGCCCATCGCGACCCACCAGCCGATGGGCCCGTTGGTGGAGGCCATCCGCGCCTTGCTGACCGGTGTCGGCGAGGCACCCGTCCTGGCCTCCCTGGCGTGGAGCTGCGGGATCATCGCGCTGTCGATGGTGCTGATCGCGCTCGCCCTGCCCCGCAGCAAGGACCGTTGAGCCCTCGGGCCGCGCAGCCCCCGCACGCCGACGGCGGGCGCACCCTCGAAGGGTGCGCCCGCCGTCGCGGTGAGGAAGGGTGGATCAGCGCGCGGCGCTGCCCTCGACGTAATCCGTGTCGATCGCCTGAGCGCTCCAGGAGAACATCTTGCGCAGGTCCCGGCCGACGGTCTCGATCTGGTGCTTCGCCTCGGTCTCGCGGAGCTCCGTGAACTCGGGCGCGCCCTTGTCCTGGTCGTCGATGAACCGCTGGGCGAAGGTGCCGTCCTGGATGTCGGACAGGATGTCCTTCATGGCCTTCTTGGTCTCGCCGGTGACGACGCGCGGGCCCGAGACGTAGTCGCCGTACTCGGCGGTGTCGGAGATCGACCAGCGCTGCTTGGCGATGCCGCCCTCGTGCATGAGGTCGACGATCAGCTTGAGCTCGTGGAGCACCTCGAAGTAGGCGATCTCGGGCTGGTAGCCGGCCTCGGCGAGGGTCTCGAAGCCCGCCTGCACGAGGTGGCTCATGCCGCCGCAGAGCACTGCCTGCTCGCCGAAGAGATCCGTCTCGGTCTCCTCGGTGAAGGTCGTCTTGATGACTCCGGCGCGGGTGCCGCCGATGCCCTTGGCGTAGGACAGCGCGAGATCCCAGGCACCACCGGTGGCGTCCTGCTCGACGGCGACGATGTCGGGGATGCCGCGGCCGGCGACGTACTCGCGGCGCACGGTGTGACCCGGGGCCTTCGGGGCGATGAGGAGCACGTCCACGCCCTCGGGGACCTCGATGTAGCCGAAGCGGATGTTGAAGCCGTGCGCGAAGGCGAGCGCCTTGCCCTCGGTGAGGTTCGGCTGGATGGACTCGCTGTAGACCTTCCGCTGATCCTGGTCCGGGGTGAGGATCATGATCAGATCGGCCCACTCGGAGACCTCGGCGACGGTGCCGGTGCCCAGGCCCTGCTCCTCGGCCTTGGCGCGGGAGGTCGAGCCCTCACGGAGGCCCACGCGGACCTCGACGCCGCTGTCGCGCAGGTTCAGCGCGTGGGCGTGGCCCTGGGAGCCGAAGCCGATGATGGCGACCTTCTTGCCCTGGATGATGGACAGGTCGGCGTTGTCGTCGTAGTAGATCTCAGCCACGATGTGCTCCTTCGTGTAGGTGTGCGGTGTGCCGGTTGCTTGCTGACGCACCGGGCGACGGGACGATCCTATCGCCGGTTGTCTTACGTTATGAGAGGCCGTCTCCGTATTCGGGACACCGTCGGGCGCCCTGGACGGCGAGGATCAGCTCAGCAGGCTGCGATCGGTGATCGCTCGCCCGCCGCGTCCGATCGCGACGGCCCCGGACTTGACGATCTCGCGCACCCCGAAGGACTCGAGCATGCTCAGCAGCGCGCTGAGCTTGTCCTGGGTGCCGGTGGCCTCGATGGTCACCGAGTCGGCGGCCGCATCGACCACCTTCGCGCGGAACATCTGGACGATCTCCAGCACCGAGGTGCGCGTGGCGTTGTCGGCCGTCACCTTGATGAGGATGAGCTCGCGCTGGACGGTCTGCCGCGCGTCGAGCTGGACGATCTTGAGGACGTTCACCAGCTTGTTGAGCTGCTTGGTGATCTGCTCGAGCCGACGCTGATCCACGTCGACCACCACGGTGATCCGGGAGATCTCGGGGTGCTCGGTCGGTCCGACCGCGAGGGAGGAGATGTTGTACCCACGGCGCGAGAACAGTGCGGAGACGCGGGTGAGCACGCCGGGCTTGTTCTCGACGAGGACCGAGAGGGTCTGGCTGTCGGGCGTCATGACGTAGCCCGCCGTGCTCGATGCGGGCGCCGCGGGCGATGCCGTGGTCTGGTTCGTGAAGTTCGTGCTCATGATCAGATGTCCCTCTCCCACTCGGGGCTCATGCCCTGCGCGATCTGGATCTCGTCGTTGGAGACGCCCGAGGGCACCATCGGCCACACCATCGCGTCGGCGCTCACGGTGAAGTCGACGATCACGGGGCGGTCGTTGATCTCCATCGCCTGCGCGATGGTGGCGTCGATGTCCTCGTCCCGCTCACAGCGCAGGCCGACCGCACCGTAGGCGTCGGCGAGCTTGACGAAGTCGGGGACCCGCTGGGTGCCGTGCCCCGTGTTGAGGTCGGTGTTGGAGTAGCGCTTGTCGTAGAACAGGTTCTGCCACTGGCGCACCATGCCGAGGCTGGAGTTGTTGATGATCGCGACCTTGATCGGGATGTCGTTGATGACGCAGGTCGCGAGCTCCTGGTTCGTCATCTGGAAGCAGCCGTCGCCGTCGATGGACCACACCACCTTGTCGGGCCGGCCCACCTTGGCGCCCATCGCCGCAGGCACCGAGTAGCCCATGGTGCCGAGGCCGCCGGAGTTGATCCAGCTGCAGGGCTCCTCGTACTGGATGAACTGGCTGGACCACATCTGGTGCTGGCCCACGCCCGCCACGAAGATCGACTCGGGGCCGGAGATGGCACCGATCCGGGAGATGACCTTCTGCGGAGCCGTGAAGCCGTCCTCGGTCTCGGTCCACCCCAAGGGGTAGCTCTCGCGGAGCATGGTCAGCGTGCTCCACCACGCCTCGTAGTCGCGGGGGTCCTCGACGGAGAGACGCTCGCGCAGCTCGGCGGTCAGGGCGCGGGCCACGTCGGCGGCCTGACCGACGATCGGGACGTCCGCATCGCGGTTCTTGGAGATCTCCGCGGGATCGATGTCCGCGTGGACCACCTTCGCCCCGGGCGCGAAGGACTCCAGCACACCGGTCACGCGATCGTCGAAGCGCGCCCCGATGTTCACGATGAGATCCGAGCGCTGCAGCGCGGAGACCGCCGAGACGGTGCCGTGCATGCCCGGCATCCCGAGATGGCTGGGGTGCGAATCGGGCAGCGCACCGCGGGCCATGAGAGTGGTCACGAAGGGTGCCCCGGAGAGATCGATGAGCTCGCCGACCTCCTGGCTCGCCCGGCCGCGCAGCACGCCGCCGCCGAGCAGGAACACGGGGCGCTTGGCCTCCAGCAGGAGGGAGATCGCCTCGCGGATCTGCTTGCTGTGCGGGCGGGGATCCGGCCGGTATCCGGGGAGGTCCAGGGTCTCGGGCCACGTGAACGTGGTCATCGCCTGCTGGGCATCCTTGGTGACGTCGACGAGCACCGCGCCGGGGCGACCGGTGGAGGCGATGTGGAACGCCTGCTTGATGACCCTGGGGATCTCGTCGGCGTCGGAGACCAGGAAGTTGTGCTTGGTGACCGGCATCGTCATGCCGACGATGTCCGCCTCCTGGAAGGCGTCGGTGCCGATGAACATGGAGCCGACCTGACCGGTGATGGCGACCATCGGGATGGAGTCCATCTGGGCGTCGGCGATCGCCGTGATGAGGTTGGTCGCGCCCGGGCCGGAGGTCGCCAGGCAGACGCCGACCTTCCCGGTGGCGTGCGCATAGCCGCTCGCGGCGTGACCGGCGCCCTGCTCGTGGCGGACCAGGACGTGACGGAGGCCCTCGGCGTCCATCAGCGGATCGTAGGTGGGCAGGATCGCACCGCCGGGAAGGCCGAAGACGACCTCGGCCCCGGCGTGCTTGAGGGACTCGACCAGCGCCTGCGCGCCGGTCATCTGCTGTCCGTTCATCGGAACTCCTTCGTCGTCTCGGACGGTGGGCAAGGCGGTGAACTGCTGCAGGCGGGCCACGGTCCCTCCCCCGGTTGCTCCGCTCCCGGGGGCCGGGACACGAAAAAGCCCCTCCGCCTGGGGCTCAGGGAGGGGCGCGGTTGACGTCTCGAGGAAACGAACGGGGTCAGCCGCGCTCGGTAACTACGAGAAGAATCGTCTGCATGTCCCACACAGTAGGGCCTCCGGTGGGATGCAGGCCACCCGTCCGGATCGCGAGACGATCCGTCCACCGGCGAGGGCGACCCGGAGATCCGTCCCGTCACGGGGCGTCACATCGGGCCCAAGGAATTGTAATGAGCGACATAAGCATGCATGCTCGCCCTATGTCGCGTATCGAGATCGTCGAGACCGCCGAGGTCGCAGAATCCACCGGGACCGCCCAGGGAGCGTCCCGCGCACCGGCCGCTCCCCCGCGGGCTCGTCCCTCGCGCTCGGGGAAGCCGCAGGGCCAGTGGAAGGTGGACGGCACCACCCCGCTCAACGCGAACGAGGAGCTCAAGGCCGCCGACAACGGCCTCAACGTCCGCGAGCGCATCGAGCAGATCTACGCCCCCGGCGGGTTCGACTCGATACCGGACGGCGATCTCCACGGTCGCTTCCGCTGGTGGGGCCTGTACACGCAGCGCAAGCCCGGCATCGACGGAGGGCGCACCGCGCAGCTCGAACCCCATGAGCTCGAGGACCGCTACTTCATGATGCGCGTCCGCACCGACGGCGCCGCCCTCGACCCGAAGGCGCTCCGCGTGCTCGGCGGCATCTCCGCCGACTTCGCGCGCGGCTCGGCGGACGTGACCGACCGGCAGAACATCCAGTACCACTGGATCGGGATCGAGGACGTCCCCGAGATCTGGCGCCGCCTGGCCGCTGTCGGCCTCGAGACCACGACGGCCTGCGGCGACACCCCGCGCGGCTTCCTCGGCAGCCCGGTGGCGGGGATCGCGGCCGACGAGATCATCGACCCTTCCCCGGTGATCGCCGAGATCAAGCGCCGCTATCTCGGCGACCCCGAGCTGGCCAACCTTCCTCGCAAGTTCAAGACCGCCATCACCGGCCACCCGAGCCAGGACGTGGTCCACGAGATCAACGACATCTCCCTCGTGGGCGTCGTCCACCCCGAGCACGGTCCGGGCTACGACCTGTGGGTGGGCGGAGCCCTGTCGACCACGCCCCGCCTGGCCGAACGGCTGGGCGCCTTCGTCCGCGAGGAGGAGGCGAGCGATGTCTGGCACGGGGTGGTCCGGATCTTCCGCGACTACGGCTACCGCCGGCTGCGGAACAAGGCCCGGCTGAAGTTCCTTCTCGCCGCCTGGGGCCCCGAGAAGTTCCGCGAGGTGCTCGAGACGGAGTACCTCGGGCATCCCCTGGCCGACGGGCCCGCCCCGGGCGCCCCCACCGGTCCGGCCGATCATGTGGGCGTCCACCTCCAGAAGGACGGACGGTCCTACGTCGGGGCGACCACCACGGTGGGACGGGTCGGAGGCGGACTGCTGACCGCGCTCGCGGACCTCGTCGAGGCCGTCGGCGCCGAGTCCGTGCGGCTGACCCCCTTCCAGAGCCTCGTGGTGCTCGGCGTCCCCACCGACCGGGTCGAGGACCTGCAGGCCGGTCTCGAGGAGCTCGGCCTCAGCACCCGTCCCAGCCCCTTCCGCCGATCGACCATGGCCTGCACCGGGCTCGAGTTCTGCAAGCTGGCGATCGTCGACACCAAGGACACCGCCGCCCGCACCATCTCCGTCCTGGAGGAGCGGCTGAGCGACCTCACGCCGCAGCTGGAGGAGTCGATCAGCCTGCATGTGAACGGGTGCCCGAACTCCTGCGCCCGGATCCAGACCGCGGACATCGGCCTGAAGGGACAGATCATCACCACCGCGGAGGGCGAGCAGCTGCCCGGGTTCCAGGTGCACCTCGGAGGATCGCTCGCCGCCGCAGGCCTCGAGCAGCCACAGCTGGGCCGCACCCTGCGCCAGCACAAGGTCGCCGCCCGCGACCTCCCCGACTACGTCGAACGCGTCGTCCGACGCTTCGTCGGATCCCGAGCCCCCGGCGAGTCCTTCGCCGTGTGGGCGCACCGTGCCGAGGACGAGGAGCTGCGATGAGCACGACGGAGAGCACGACGACCACCACGCCCGACCGGGTGGAGCGCACCGCCCGCCTGCGCGCCCTCGTCGAGGAGGCCTCGCAGCACTTCTCGGCGCTCGAGGACGAGCTCGGCCCCGGTCAGCTCGCCGAGGCCGTCAGCGCCTGGGCGGCGCAGACCTTCGGGCGCGACCTCGCCGTGGCCTGCAGCATGGCCGATGCCGTGCTGCCCCACGTCGTCGCCCAGCACCTCCCGGGCGTCGACGTGCTGTTCCTCGAGACCGGCTACCACTTCCCCGAGACGCTCGAGACCCGGGATCGTGTGGCCCGCGAGCTCGACGTCACGGTGGTCGACGTGCTCCCCCTGGCCACGGTGGCCGAGCAGGACTCCTCGCTCGGCCCCCGGCTCCACGACCGCGACCCCGCCGCCTGCTGCGCGCTGCGGAAGGTGGACCCGCTGCGCAGGGCCCTGTCCGGCTACGACGCCTGGGTCACCGGAGTGCGGCGGGAGGAAGGCCCCACCCGCGCGCACACTCCCCTGATCACCTATGACGAGTCCTTCGACCTGGTGAAGATCAACCCTCTGGTCACGTGGTCCTTCGGACAGCTCATGGGCTATTCCCACGACCACGGCCTACCCGAGAACCCCTTGCTCGAGCAGGGGTTCCCGAGCATCGGCTGCGCACCCTGCACGCGCGCCGTCGCGCCCGGCGAGGACCCGCGCGCCGGGCGCTGGGCGGATTCCGCCAAGACCGAGTGCGGCCTGCACCCCTCCGGCGACGCACCGGCCGACGACGATGCCTCCACGGACACCCCGTCGGCCGTCACCCCTCTGTCCCTCCTCACCGTCGACACCGCCCAGGAGACACGATGACGACCCTGATCCCGGACCCGCGGCCCGCCGTCGCGGCGACCACCCCTCCGCCCGCGGACCCGCCTGATCTGCTCGACATGCTCGAGAGCGAGGCGCTCCACATCATCCGTGAGGTGGTCGGCGAGCTCGAGCGCCCTGTGATGCTGTTCTCCGGGGGCAAGGACTCCGTGGTCATGCTGCACCTCGCGGCGAAGGCGCTCTGGCCGGCCCCGGTCCCCTTCCCGGTGCTCCACGTGGACACCGGGCACAACTTCCCGGAGGTCCTGGCGTTCCGGGACGCCGCCGTGGAGCACTACGGGGTCCAGCTCCATGTCGCCTCGGTGCAGGACTACCTCGACGACGGCCGGCTGCGCGAGCGCAGCGACGGCACCCGCAATCCCCTGCAGACCCTTCCCCTGCTCGACGCGATCGAGGTGCACCGCTTCGACGCCGTCTTCGGCGGGGGCCGGCGCGACGAGGACAAGGCCCGCGCCAAGGAGCGCATCGTCAGCCTCCGCAACTCGTTCGGCCACTGGGATCCCAAGAACCAGCGTCCGGAGCTGTGGCACCTCTACAACACCCGCCGGCG
The DNA here is from genome assembly GCF_039526165.1 of Brachybacterium tyrofermentans. NCBI lineage: Bacteria > Bacillati > Actinomycetota > Actinomycetes > Micrococcales > Dermabacteraceae > Brachybacterium > Brachybacterium tyrofermentans. The sequence continues at coordinate 65,251 of NZ_BAAAIR010000050.1, read as the reverse complement.
ACCCGGGGAGCATGTGCGCGTCTTCCCGCTGTCGAACTGGACCGAGCTCGACGTGTGGCGCTACATCGCCCGCGAGGACATCGCCCTGCCGTCGCTGTACTACGCCCACGAGCGGTCGGTCCTCGAGCGCGACGGGATGCTCCTGTCACCCGGGGACTGGGCGGAGCTGCGCGACGGCGAGGAGCCGAGCGTGCGCACCGTCCGCTACCGGACCGTCGGCGATATGTCCTGCACCGGAGCCGTGGCCTCCACCGCCGGGGATGTCGAGGCGGTGATCGCCGAGGTCGCGGCGACCACGATCACCGAGCGCGGCGCCACCCGCGCCGACGACCGCCTCTCCGAGGCCGCCATGGAGGACCGCAAGAAGGAGGGCTACTTCTGATGAGCACCACGACGACGAGCACCGTCGCCCCGGCCACGGCCCCGACCACGGCGATCCCGACCCCGACCCTCCTGCGCCTGGCGACCGCCGGCAGCGTGGACGACGGCAAATCGACCCTGATCGGTCGACTGCTCCACGACACGAAGTCCGTGCTGGCCGATCAGCTGGCGGCGGTCGAGGACGCGAGCCGGCGCCGCGGCTGGACCGGCGAGCTGGCGGACCTCGCCCTGCTGACCGACGGCCTGCGCGCCGAGCGCGAGCAGGGCATCACGATCGACGTCGCCTACCGCTACTTCGCGACCGCCGACCGGTCCTACGTCCTGGCCGACACCCCCGGTCACGTCCAGTACACCCGCAACACCGTCACCGGGGCCTCGACGGCCGACGTGGTCGTGGTGCTGGTGGACGCCCGCAACGGCGTGGTCGAGCAGACCCGCCGCCATCTCGCGGTGGCGGCGCTGCTGCGGGTCCCCCACGTGGTCGTGGCCCTGAACAAGATCGATCTGGTCGAGGATCCCCAGCAGGTCCACGAGCAGGTGGCCTCCCAGCTGGCCGACGTGGCCGGGGCGCTTCCGCTGGACGTCCCGCCCGTGGTCCCGCTCTCGGCGCTGCGCGGCGACAACGTCGTCCACGCCTCCGAGTCCACCCCCTGGTACACCGGGCCCACCCTGCTGGCCCTGCTGGAGTCCCTGCCCGCTGCCCGGGACCTCCGTCACGACGCCTTCCGGATGCCGGTCCAGCTGGTGATCCGCCCTCAGCACGGAGCGCAGGACGCGGCGCACGTCGACTACCGCGGCTACGCGGGCCTGATCACCGCCGGAGCGGTCGAGGTGGGAGACCGGATGGTCGTCGCCGGGTCCGGCCGTGCCACCACCGTGGCCGGGATCGACCTGGACCGCTCCAGCGTGCAGCGCGCCGAGGCGGGCCTGTCCGTCACGGTGCGCCTGAGCGAGGAGCTCGACGTCTCCCGTGGTGATCTGCTCGCCGCCGGTGACGTCCCCACTCCCCGCCGGACCTTCTCCGCCGTGCTCTGCTGGCTGTCCGAGGGCCCGCTGCGCCCGGGCGCGCGGGTGCTCGTCAAGCACGGGACGAGCACAGTGCAGGCACGGGTCACCTCGGTCCGGGACCGACTGGACATCTCGACCCTCGAGCATGTGCCGGCGGAGCAGGGTGAGCTCAACGACCTGGTCCGCGTGGATCTCGAACTCGCCCAGGCGCTGCCGCTGGAGTCGTACTCCGACTCCCGCGAGGGCGGCGCGTTCATCGTGATCGACCCCCAGGAGGCGACCACCCTCGCCGCGGGGATGGTCGACGCCCCCGGGCGACACTGAGGCGGCTGACATGCTCTCCGAGCTGGTGCCCGCAGCGATCGCCGGATTCCTCGCGCAGATGATCGACGGCGCCCTCGGGATGGGGTACGGCGTGACGTCCGCCTCGCTCCTGCTCGCGACCGGTATGGCGCCGGCCGTGGTCGCCGCGACGGTCAAGTTCGCCCAGCTGGGCACGACGCTCGCCTCGGGGGCGAGCCATTGGCGGGCGCGGAACGTCGACGCCCGGATCGTGGCGCGCCTCGCCGTCCCCGGCGGTCTCGGCGCCCTGGTCGGGGCGACCGTGCTGTCCTCGCTCCCGCTCGAGGCGGCAGCACCGGTGATGTCCGCCCTGCTGCTCGGTCTGGGCATCCTGGTCGTGATCCGCTTCGCCACCCGGCGCGAGCGGATGGACCCGCCGGATCCCGAGAGCCCGCGGGGACGCCTGCTGGTCCCCCTGGGTCTGGTCGGCGGGCTGGTCGATTCCACCGGTGGCGGCGGCTGGGGACCGGTGGTGACGTCGACGCTGCTGACCTCGGCGCGCACTGCGCCGCGCACCGTGATCGGCTCCGTCGCCGCCGCGGAGTTCGTGGTCACCGTCTGCGCGAGCATCGGGTTCGTCATGGGTCTCGGCCTCGGCGGCGTGTCCGTCGGGCTCGTCGTGGCTCTGATGATCGGAGGCGTCCTCGCCGCTCCGCTCGCGGCACGGCTGGCGGGCCGTCTGCCGGCGGGCATCCTGGGCGTCCTCGTCGGCAGCCTGATCATCACCCTGAACCTCGGGCCCACTCTCACCGCCGCTGCGGTGCCTCCCGCGGTGAGGCTCGCCGTGCAGCTCGGCGGGGCCCTGCTGTGCCTGCTGCTCCTCGCCGCGGCCCTGCGACGCCATCGGATCTCACGCCCCGGGTCCGCCGGGGACCCCCAGGACGCTGCGGACCCTGATTCCGCTGAGTCCTCGACGGAGGACAGCGCCCGCCCCCTCCCCGCGCCGATGCCCTGAGCGTCCTCGACCCCCTGCCCTGCCCTGCCCTGCCCTGCCCTGATCGAGAGTCCGTCATGACCTCTGCCCGCCCTGTCCTGGACGATGCCCTGTCCGCCTCCGTGCTCGAGCCGGGATCCGTCGCCCTCATCGGTGGGGCCCCGGCGCCCCGGACCTCATCACCGTGCGCGGCCTGACCCTGCTGCGGCAGGCCGACGTCGTGGTCGCGGACCGCCTGGGCCCCACCGGACTCACCGAGCAGCTCGGTGCAGGGGTCGAGGTGATCGACGTCGGCAAGCGACCGGGGGCGCACTCCCTGCGCCAGTCCGGCATCGAGGAGCTCCTCGTGTCGAAGGCGCTCGCGGGCAACCGGGTGGCCCGCCTCAAGGGCGGGGACCCCTTCGTGCTCGGCCGCGGGGGCGAGGAGGTGCTCGCCTGCCGCGCCGCCGGTGTCCCGGTCCAGGTCGTCCCGGGGGTGACCTCGTCGATCGCGGGGCCCGCGGCCGGGGGCGTCCCGGTGACCCAGCGCGGCAGCGCCGTCGCCCTGCACATCGTCAACGCCCACGGCGACCTCGGCCCGGCGGACCTCGCCGCACTGCGGGATCCCGGCACCACGACCGTGCTCATGATGGGCGTGGAGTGGCTGCCGCGGCTGGTCGCGCAGTCCCTCCTGAACGGCGTCGCCCCGTCCACCCCGGTCGCGATCGTGCAGAGCGCGACGCTGGCGGATCAGAAGGTGGTGCACGGGACCCTGTCCACCATCGTGCAGATCGCCGGCGACGCCGGGATCTCCCACCCCGCCGTGATCACCGTGGGCCGCACCGCCGCCGAGGGCTTCCTGGAGCCTGCGGTCCGCACCGACCCCGTCCGCGGTTCCGGCCGCGAGGCCCTGCCCCGCCCCGACGGGCTCCCACCTCGCACGAGCGTTCCGGCGCTGGTCGGCTGCGCCCACGGAACCCGCCTGCGCGCGGGCCGCGACGTGGTGCGGGCGATCCTGCGCCGGATCACGGAGCTCGTCCCCGAGGCGCCGGTGCGCGAGGCCTATGTCGACGTGCAGTCCCCCCAGGTGGCCGGGGTGGTCGCCGACCTGTCCTCCGTGGTCTCCGAGGTGCGCACCCGCGAGGGCGACGTCCCGCCCGATGTCGTGGTGGTCCCGCTGCTGCTCTCGACCGGAGTCCATGTCGGCCACGACATCGCGCACGCCGTCGCGGACCGCGACGCGGTCGCCGCGGGGCCGCTCGGTCCGGATCCTCGGTTGGCGGAGGTCATGGCGCAGCGGCTCGCGGAGGCCGGGGGCACGAGCGCGGATGCCGTGGTGATGGCGGCAGCGGGGACCCGGGACCCGGCCGGTCAGGCGATGGCCCGGGAGATGGGCCGTCTGCTCGCGGCGCGCCTCGGCCGCGAGGTGGGCGTGGGCTTCATCTCGGCCGCGACGCCCTCGGTGGCGGCGGCCGTCGACGATCGGCGCGCCGCGGGCGCGACCCGGGTCGCCGTCGCGACCTATCTGCTCGCCCCGGGGCAGTTCCACTCCCAGCTCGAGGGCTCCGGGGCGGACCTCGTCGCCGCGCCGCTCGGCGACCATCCCCTGATCGCCGAGATCGCCGTGGACCGGTACCGCACGATGCTCGGCGCCTGAGACGGCCCGGCACGCACGCGACGCCCGACCCCTCCCCGGGCCGGGCGTCGCGTGTCGTCGAGCAGGGCGGGTCAGTCCAGCGGTCGACGGGTGGCGCCGTAGGTCGCCGAGCGCACCAGGTGCGCGTAGACCTTCAGGGCCTGGGAGACCTCGCGATCACGGCTCGCGGGACGCCAGGGCAGGGGCCCCTTCGCCTCGCGACGGCGGTCGATCTCCTCCTGCGGGACGTCGAGCTCCAGCAGGCGCTTGTCGACGTCCATGATGATCCGGTCGCCGTCCTCGATGAGGCCGATCAGGCCGCCCTCGGCCGCCTCCGGGGAGATGTGACCGATGGAGACGCCGCTGGTTCCGCCGGAGAAGCGACCATCGGTGATCAGCGCGCAGGTCTTGCCCAGGCCGCGCCCCTTGAGGAACGAGGTCGGGTAGAGCATCTCCTGCATACCGGGGCCGCCCTGCGGCCCCTCGTAGCGGATCACCACGACGTCGCCGGCCTTCACCGTCTTGTCGAGGATCTTCTGGACGGCTTCCTCCTGCGAATCGCACACCACGGCGGAGCCCTCGAAGTGGAAGAGGTCCTCGGTGACGCCGGCGGTCTTGAACACGGCGCCGTCGCGGGCGAGGTTGCCCTTCAGGACGGCGAGGCCGCCGTCCTTGCTGTAGGCGTGCGGGACCGAGTGGACCACGCCGTTCTCGTCATCGGTGTCCAGCTCGTCCCAGGTGTTCGTGGTGGAGAAGGCCTGGGTGGTGCGCACGCCGCCGGGGGCGGCGTGGAACAGCGCCTCCGCCTTCTTCGAGGCCGTGCCGCTGCGGATGTCCCACTCGGCGAGCCAGCTGGAGAGGTCCGGCGAGTGCACGGTGTGGACGGTGTGGTCCAGCAGCCCGGCGCGGTCGAGCTCGCCGAGGATCGCGGGGATGCCGCCGGCGCGGTGGACGTCCTCGACGTGGGCGGTGCCGTTGGGGGCGACCTTGGACAGCGTGGGCACCAGGCGCGAGATGCGGTCGATGTCATCGAGGGTGAAGTCGGTCCCGGCCTCGATCGCGACGGCGAGGATGTGCAGGATCGTGTTGGTGGAGCCGCCCATCGCGACGTCCATGGCCATGGCATTGGAGAACGCCGCCTTGGTGGCGATCGACCGCGGCAGCACCGAGTCGTCGTCGTCCTCGTAGTAGCGCTTGGCGAGCTCCACGACCTTCCGCCCGGCCTCGAGGAAGAGCTCCCTGCGGAAGGCGTGGGTGGCGAGCGTGGTGCCGTTGCCGGGCAGGGACAGGCCCAGCACCTCGGTGAGGCAGTTCATCGAGTTCGCCGTGAACATGCCCGAGCAGGAGCCGCAGGTTGGGCAGGCGTTCTCCTCGACCTCCGCGAGCTGGGCGTCGGTGATCGCGTCGTTCGCGCTGAGCGACATCGCATCGACCAGATCGATGCGGTTCTCGGTGACCCCCTCGACGGGCTTCCCGGATTCCGAGGGGCCGCCGGAGACGAAGACGACGGGGATGTTCAGCCGCATCGCGGCCATCAGGTGGCCCGGGGTGATCTTGTCGCAGTTGGAGATGCACACCAGGGCGTCCGCCGTGTGGGCGTTGACCATGTACTCGATCGAGTCCGCGATGAGATCGCGGCTGGGCAGCGAGTAGAGCATGCCGCCGTGCCCCATGGCGATGCCGTCGTCCACGGCGATCGTGTTGAACTCCTTGGAGATGCCGCCGGCCTCCTCGATCGCGCTCGCGACGAGGTCCCCCATGTTCTTGAGGTGGACGTGGCCCGGCACGAACTGGGTGTACGAGTTCGCGATCGCGATGATCGGCTTGCCGAAATCTCCGCTCTTCATGCCGGTGGCGCGCCACAGGGCGCGGGCGCCGGCCATGTTGCGGCCGTGGGTCGAGGTGCGGGAACGAAGCTGAGGCATAGGGACATCTGATCACTCCGAGCGTCCTGGCACCAAGACGCCGTCACTACTAGTGGTGGAAGTGATAGTTTTCGCGACGGGGCGGCCGGACGACGGGACGACCCGACGACCCGACGACCCGACGACCCGACGACCCGACGACCCGACGACCCGACGACGAGGAGGCTGCATGACCGAGGGACCGCGTGCCGAGCTGGGCACGTTCCTGCGCCGACGCCGCAACGAGGTCGTGCGCGCCGACTACGACCTGCCGCCCGTCGGCCGCGGGCGCACCAAGGGACTGCGCCGGGAGGAGATCGCCTTCCTCTCCGGGGTGAGCGTCACCTGGTACACCTGGCTCGAACAGGGCCGGGACATCAACCCCTCCCGCCAGGTGATCGACGCCGTCGCCGTGAACCTGCGCCTGACCGAGGCGGAGCACGACTACGTGCTGGGTCTGGCCGGGTTCGCCCCTCCCCCGCGCCCGGTGCTCGCCGAACCGGCCCCGGTTCCCCCGCACGTGCAGCATCTGCTGGACGCCCTGGACCCGTCTCCGGCCTTCGCGCTCACGCCGCACTGGGACATCGCCGCCTGGAACCGGGCCTATGAGGGGCTCTTCCCCGCGGTCCGCGAGGCGGAGGCGACCCAGCGGAACCTGCTGCAGTTCATCTTCACCGATCCGTGGGTGCGCTCGATGCTCCCGGACTGGGAGCGCACCAGCCGGCAGTTCCTCGCCGAGTACCGCGCCGAGGCCGGCGGCCGGGCGGGCGGCCCCCAGCACGTGCGGCTGGTGGGTCATCTGCGGGCCGAGAGCGAGGAGTTCTCGCAGGCATGGGACGTCCACGAGGTGGAGCGCTTCGCCTCGCGGCGCCGGGAGTTCCTGCACCCCGTCGTGGGTCGGCTCGTGTTCGAGCAGGTCAACATCGTGCCCCAGGACGCGCCGGACCTCCACGTCGTCTCCTACCTCCCGCTGCCCGAGGGCGACACCCCCGCGGCGGCCGCGCGGCTCCTGGAGAGCTGAGCGCCGCCGCCCCGGACCTCAGGCAGGGACGGAGGTCCGGGCCACGGGGTTGGCCATGTCCCCGGCGAAGAGCAGCGAGGAGGCCTGGTCGCCGAGGTCGACCATTTGCAGGGTGTTGCGCAGCTGCAGCCGGTTCAGGCACGAGTGCGCGAAGGTGCCCGCGCGCAGGTCGACGTCCCCGGCGATCCCCCGCGCGAGGTCCGGATGGTCCGCCTCGTACCCGTCCAGGACTCCCGCCACGACCCTCCAGAAGTGGTCGGCGGGCAGCAGCCCATCGGCGTCGAGGATTCCCGCGAGGTGCCGCAGCACCCCGTCGAAGACGTCGGTGAAGATCGACAGGGCCTTGTCCTGGCCGGGGACCACCGCCCGCACCCGCTCCATCGCCACCGGCAGCGGGCGGTGTCCCAGCACCGCCATCTCCTCACCGATGTCCTTGAGGAATGCCCCGACCACCTGCTGCTCCCGCACTCGCAGGATGAGGTTCTCGCCGTGCGGCATGACCACCACGTCATGCGCGAGCAGCGCATGGACGAGGGGGCGGAGGTAGGCACGCAGGTACTGCTCCACCCAACCCTCCGCCGACAGCACCGAGGCGCGGATCATCGTGCTCGCGAGCGCCGTACCGTCGTGATCGCGGTGCAGGAGTGCCGCCATCGTGAAGGCCCGCTCCCCCGGCTCGAGCAGCGGCACGGGGCTCTCCCGCCACAGCGCCGCGAGCATCTTGCGATGGGGGTTCGTGGTCGGCGTCCGGTGGTAGATGTCCCCGGTGTAGCCCAGTGCTGCCCGCTCCCGCAGGACGCGGAAGCCTCCGCCGGCGAACTCGGGGTCGCCGTCCACGAGAGCGGCGAGCCAGTCGTTGATCGCGGGGGTGTCCCGCATGTACTGCGGCGAGAGGCCGCGCAGGAACCCCATGTTCTGGATCGCGAGGGCGACCTTCACATAGGGCGCCCCGGATCGCGTGCGGTTGAAGAAGGTGCGCAGGGACTGCTGGGGCTGCATCTCGTCGCCGCCCGACCCGAGGGGCACGAGGTCGCCGCGGGCGATGTCCGGGGCGAAGGTGATCGGCAGGCGATGCTCCGCCTGCCAGGGATGCAGGGGCAGCAGGTGGTAGTCCGACGGGTCCAGGCCCCGGCCGGCCAGACGGTCCGCGAAGGAGTCGCGCTCCTCGGACGAGAGGCTCCACCGGGCATGCGCGGCCTCGTCCAGGCCCTTGCCGAGGGACAGGGTGCTGCGCCCGGCGTGCACCGCGACCCACTGCAGGCGCGTACGCCGGCCCTGCTCGGGCGCGTAGGCACGGTAGTCGGGCAGGGAGAACCCGATGCGACCGTTGTTCGCGAGGAAGCCCGGGTGGCCCTCCGTCATGGCGGCCTCGACGTCCGGGAGGTCCGCCGTGAGCAGGCCCTCGGCCGACGGCCGCTCGCCGCGACGGGCCTCGTCGAGCGTCGCGCAGCGGGCGGCGAAGGTGGACGCGAGCTCCTCGAGGTAGGTGGAGAGCAGCTCGTCGGGGATCCCGAGCGGCTCCTGCTGCTCCAGGACGAGCGTCTGGACGTCGAGCGCCGTCGGGGCGCCGTCCTCGAGGCGCCGAATCGAGGCAGGGTCCACGAGCCAGTGCTCGAGCGGGAGCACCCGGGCCCGGAACTCGTAGCGTACGTCGGTGCCGGGGACTGCCAGGGCGAAGCGATCGTCGCCGAGCGCCTCGGGGGCGAGGACTCGTTCGTGGCTGAGCTCGGCGAGGGCCTTGGCGATCAGGTGCCGGTGGGCCCGCTCGGCTACGTCGGCGCGCAGATGGGACGTCGGGGCGACGGGAGCGCCGAGATGTGCGCGCTCCGCAGTCGCGTCGTCGGCTCCGGCGCCGCCCCGGAGTTCCTTGCGCTGCCGCCGGTCCCCGAGCGGGGAAGCCGCGAAGTCCGCCCGGGTGCAGATGCTCAGCACCGCGCGCTTCGTGCCCGATCCCTCGGGCAGTTCGACGGTGCGCAGCACGCGGAAACCGGCTGCGGCGTTCTTGGCGAGCACTGCGCTGTTGCGTTCGTCGGGTTCGACGACGATCCGGGCGGCGCCACGGTTCTCGAAGCACCAGCGCACGACGCCTGCCAGCACCGCGGCGGTGAGGCCGTGCTCGGTCGGGCCGTCCGGCGGCGCGATGAGGAGGTGCATGCCGAGATCGCCGGGTTCCGGATGCAGCACCCCGGCGGGCAGCAGTCGGGCGGGATCATAGGTCTCGACGTAGACGAGCGGGACCCCGTCCCGCAGGCCGATCCGGCCGTTCTCGTGCTCGGAGGCGGCGACGGCGTCGAGGTAGGCGCGCACCTGTGCGGGCGAATGGTCGACCATGCCCCAGAAACGGGCGCGCGGGGTGCTCAGCCAGCTGTGCAGCAGGCCGGTGTGGTCCGCAGGACGGAGCGGTTCGACGCTCAGGTCCAACGGGTCGTTCGGGTTCATCAGGTTCATGGGGACGCTCCTGGTCAGCGGGCGGCGGGGAGGCCGAAGGTCTGGAAGGCGATGCGACGCTCGATCGGATACGGCTCCCGCCCGGTGAGCGCGGCGAGGATCACGGAGGCGCGCAAGGTGCCGAAGCCGAGGTCAGGGGCGGTGACGCCGTGGGTGTGCTCCTCGCCGCCCAGCACATGGATCCGCTCCTCGCGGTCGACGGTGTAGTCGCGGGTGACGTCGAGCCGGCCCGCGTCGTCGTGGCGGATCCGGTCCCCGAGCGGTGCGAGCAGCTCCGTGGAGCGGGGCCGGTAGCCGGTCGCGGCGACCACGGCGCCGGTGCGATGCTCCGCGACCGAGCCCGTGAGCGGATGCTCGAGGTCCAGGACGATCCGTCCGCTCCCGGAGTCCCTGCGGGCGGCGCGGACGGCGGCTCCCGTGAGCAGGCTCGAGGGCACCTCCCGGCCCCCGGCGGAGAGGCGGTAGAGGAGCTCGTGGATCTCGTCGATCAGGTCCGCGCTGATGCCCTTGTGCAGGGCACGCTGCTCCCGCGCCAGGCGGTCGCGCGTCCCCTCGGGAAGGGAGCGGTGCAGGTCGGTGTACTCCGGCGAGGTCATCTCGAGGGTGAGCTTCGTGTACTCCATGGGGAAGAACCGCGGGGAACGGGTCACCCAGTCCACCCGCAGCCCGTCGGCCCCGCCCTCCTGGAGCAGGTCCCGATAGATCTCTGCGGCGGACTGCCCGCTGCCCACCACCGTCACGGATCCGGCGGCGAGCAGCTCGTCCTTCCGCCGGAGGTAGTCGGCGCTGTGCAGCACGGGGGCTGGGGCCTCGTCTGCTGGAGCACCACCGGCCGGGCCGATCAGCTCGGCGAGGGGCGGCGGAAGGTGCGGCGCGGTGCCGACGGCGAGAGCCACGTGGCGGCCGCGCAGGTGCTCGCAGCCGATCACAGCCCCGGTTGCATCGAGCACGGCGGCCGTGACGAGCAGGTGATCGCCCTCCTCCTCCACGGCGACCACCCGACGCCGCCAGCGCAGGCAGTCCAGCTGTGCGGCGACCCAGCGGCAGTACTCGTCGTACTCGCTGCGCAGCGGGTAGAAGGATTCCCGGATGTAGAAGGGGTAGAGCCTGCCGGTCTGCTTGAGGAAGGCGAGGAAGGAGTAGGGCGAGGTGGGATCCGCCATCGTCACGAGGTCCGCGAGGAAGGGGACCTGGAGGGTGGTGCCCTCGATCATCAGTCCCGGGTGCCAGGAGAACCTGTCGGCCTGGTCCAGGAACACGGCGTCGACGTCCGGCAGCGGGTCGGCAAGCGCAGCCAGTCCCAGCCCGAAGGGGCCGATCCCGATGCCGATGAGGTCGTGGATCTCCTCGTCGTGCACCGCGGGTTCCGGGCTCTCCGCCTCCGGCGTGGCCCGGGCGCTCATCGGTCCACCCCGGTCGCGGCGAGGCGGGTGCCGGCGAGGAGTCCGCGACCTGTGGCCCGCACGAGGTCGAGCACGGCGGCGATGTCGGTGAGCGTGGCCTCGGGATTGAGCAGGGTGAGCTTCAGGTAGCAGACGCCGTCGATCGTCGTGCGCGCCACCATGGCCCGGCCCGATTGGAAGAGGATCCGGCGGATGAGCGGCTGCAGCTCGTCGACCCGTGCATCGTCCAGGCCTGCGGGCTGGAAGCGGAAGACCACCGTGCTGAGATCCGTCGTGCCGAGCACGTGCAGGTCCGGGTCGTCCTCGAGCAGGCCGCGGACCTCCGCAGCGAGGTCGCAGACCCGGTCCACCATCCGCCCCAGCTCATCGGGCCCCAGCGCGCGCAGAGTGGTCCACAGCTTCAATGCGTCGAAACGTCGCGTGGTCTGCAGCGACTTGTCGACCTGATTGGGCTCGGCGTCGGCGGAGGCGGCCTCGGCAGCGGGATTGAGGTAGTCGGCGTGATGCGCGGCCGCGGCGAGGTCGGCCGGATCGCGCACGATCAGAGCGCTCGAGGAGACGGGCTGGAAGTAGGTCTTGTGGAAGTCGACCGTCACGGAATCGGCGCGTTCGATGCCCGCCAGCAGCTGGCGACGGGTACCGGAGACGAGCAGTCCGCCGCCGTACGCCGCGTCGACGTGCAGCCAGGCACCGTGCGTGCCGGTGGTGGCCGCGATCTCGGCGAGGGGATCGATCAGGCCCCGGTCGGTGGTCCCGGCGGTCGCGACGACGGCCATGACCGGCTCCCCGGACGCCTCGCAGCGGGTAAGGAGGACGTCCAGAGCGGTCGGGTCCATCCGGCCCTGCCCATCTGCGGCGACGATGCGCACGGCGTCCTCGGCGAGGCCGAGCAGCTCCGCGGAGCGGGAGACGGAGAAGTGGGCGGCCTCCGTGGTGAGAACACGCAGCCGGGGCAGGAGGTCCTCGCGGTCCGTCGTCGCCCTGCGCTCGGCGCGCCGTCGGGCGAGGAACAGCGCCTGGAGGTTCGACTGGGTGCCTCCCGAGGTGAACACGCCGTCCCCGGCGGCGAAGCCGATCCGGCGGCCGGTCCAGCGCACGAGTCGCTGCTCCATGAGGGTGGCGACGAGGGACTGGTCGTAGGTGTCCACGGAGGTGTTGATCGCCGCGAGCATCGCCTCGGCGGCGACCGCCGGCAGCACCACGGGACAGTTGAGGTGTGCCAGGTACGACGGGTGGTGGAACCAGACCGCGTGCTGGGCGTACAGCGCACCGGCCTCCTCCAGTGCGGCCGCGGCGCCGATCCCGGAGCCGTCCAGAGTCCGCTCCTCGACGAGTCTCTCCAACGCCGAGCGATCCGGTCCGACGGAGGGAGCGCGCACTGCACGGACGTGACCGGCGATGTCGTCGACGACGTGGTGCAGGAGGTCGGCGTACGCATCGGCGGTCCGCGCAGTCAGCAGGGATCCGACGCCTGGCGAGTCCGGGTCGTCCGTCTCGGTGGTGAGCGTGAGCAGCGAGTCCATGGGCAGGTGCCTCCCGGGGTCGAGCGGATCCAGCGGATCCAGCGGATCCACATCACTAAGGATTGCCTACCCTAATAACGCAACCCTCGTGGCGCGCAAATATGCAGGCGTCCGCATGAGAAGCACCACGAGACTCCGAGACCGGACAAAAGCCGTGGACAGCGCGGTCGTCAGCGTGCTGAGCGCCTCAGTGGAAACGCCATCGCATCAACAACTGCCTCCCCACAGTCTTTCCGCGGCGTCACGCCATGTACAGGCTTTTCACGCTGATTCCACTCGACGTCAGGACAGCGCAGATCCCCTGCCGGAACCGCGTCGGACACCCTTGTGTCGCGCACCTTGACCCCCGTGATCGGTCGTCCTCTGTCACGGCGGATCGTTGCCGACCAGTCCGTCGACCGCTTCGCGGATCACCGAGATCTGACCGGTGTGCAGGAGGTTCTCCTCGAGGATGTCCACCAGTCGGCGGCGAGGCCTCACGATGTGCCCGGGATCGCTGTGACGCTCCGCTTCTCGAGCACCGCCGCTGATCGGGCCCGGACGCACGACGGTCGGATTCCGAGCCCGGGGCGATGCCCCGGACCGGAATCCGACCGGTGTCGTGCTGTCCAGCGGTGACCTGCAGATCAGCCGGTGACGCCGAGCTTCTCCATGATGATCTCGCGCACGCGGCCGGCGTCGGCCTGACCACGGGTGGCCTTCATGATCGGGCCGATGAGGGCGCCGATGGCCTGGACCTTGCCGCCCTGGATCTTGGCGACCACGTCGGGGTTGTCGGCGATGGCCTGATCGACGGCGCCGGTGAGCACCGAGTCGTCGGAGACGACCGCGAGGCCCTCCTTCTCGACGATCGCGGCCGGGTCGCCCTCGCCCGCGAGGACCTTGGTGAGGACCTGCTTGGCGATCTTGTCGTTGATCTTCTTCCCGTCGACCAGGCCCTGCAGCTCGGCGATCTGGGCCGGGGTGACGGCCAGCTCGTCCAGCTCGGACTCCTGCTCGCGCGCGACACGGGCCAGCTCGCCCATCCACCACTTGCGGGCGCTCTGCGCGCTCGCTCCGGCGGCGACGGTCGACTCGATCAGATCCAGGGCGTCGGCGTTGATGACGTCGCGCATCTCGAGGTCGGTGAAGCCCCAGTCGCCGAGAAGACGGCGCCGACGGGCGGCGGGCAGCTCCGGAAGGCTGGTGCGGATCTCCTCGACCCACTCCCGGCTCGGAGCGACCGGCACCAGATCGGGCTCGGGGAAGTAGCGGTAGTCCTCGGCGTCGGACTTCGGACGGCCCGAGGAGGTGCCGCCGGTGTCCTCGTGGAAGTGGCGGGTCTCCTGGATGATCTTCTGCCCGGCGTCGAGCACGCCCGCCTGGCGGGAGATCTCGTAGCGGACCGTGCGCTCGATCGAACGGAACGAGTTCACGTTCTTCGTCTCGGTGCGGGTGCCGAGCTCCGCCTCGGGGCTGTCCCGCAGCGACACGTTGATGTCGGCGCGCACGTTGCCGCGCTCCATCTTCGCCTCGGAGATCTCCAGAGCCCGGAAGATGTCACGCAGGGTGCGCACGTAGGCCGCGGCGACCTCGGGGGCGCGCCCCTTGGTGTTCGGGATCGGCTTGGTGACGATCTCGACCAGCGGCACGCCGGCGCGGTTGTAGTCCACCTGCGAGTGGGTCGCGCCGTGGATGCGCCCGGTGGACCCGCCGACGTGGGTGTTCTTGCCGGCGTCCTCCTCCATGTGGGCACGCTCGATCTCCACGCGGATGATCTCGCCGTCCTCCAGCTCGACGTCGACCCAGCCCTCGTAGGCGATCGGCTCGTCGTACTGGGAGGTCTGGAAGTTCTTCGTGAGGTCCGGGTAGAAGTACTGCTTGCGCGAGAACCGGCAGGTCTCGGCGATCGAGCAGTTCAGCGCCAGGCCGATCTTGATCGCGTACTCGACGGCCTTGTGGTTCACGACCGGCAGCGCGCCGGGAAGGCCCAGCGAGGTGGGGGTGATCGCTGTGTTCGGCTCGGCCGCGAAGATGTTCGGCGCACCGTCGAACATCTTGGTGGCGGTGCCCAGCTCGACGTGGACCTCGATGCCGAGCACGGGATCGAAGCGCGAGATGGCCTCGTCGTAGTCGACGAGGTCGATGGTCGATGCAGTCATCACTTCGCTCCGTTCATGAGCTCGGGCGCCTTGGCCAGCAGCGGGCCGCCCCAGGAGTCCTCGAGCAGCGCCTCCAGGGCGCCGCCCACGCGGTACAGGCGCTCGTCGGCCCGGGCCGGGGCGAGGAACTGGATGCCGGCGGGGAGGCCGTCCTCGGCCAGGCCGCTGGGGATCGAGATGCCCGGGGTCCCGGCGAGGTTCGCAGGGATGGTGGCGATGTCGTTCATGTACATCGCCATCGGATCGTCGACCTTCTCGCCGAGGCGGAAGGCGACGGTCGGGGAGGTCGGCGAGGCGAGCACGTCGACCTGCTCGAAGGCGGCGGCGAAGTCGCGCTGCACGAGCGTGCGCACCTTCTGGGCGCTGCCGTAGTAGGCGTCGAAGTAGCCGGCGGACAGGGCGTAGGTGCCCAGCAGGATGCGGCGCTTGACCTCGTCGCCGAAGCCGGCCCCGCGGGTCGCCTTCATGACGTTCTCGGCGGTCGGGTGGTCCTCGGGGACCACGCGCAGGCCGAAGCGCATGCCGTCGAACTTCGCGAGGTTCGAGGAGGCCTCCGAGGGCATGATCAGGTAGTACGCGCCCAGCGCGTACCGGAAGTTCGGGCACTTCACGCGCACGATCTCCGCGCCGGCGCGCTCGAGCTGCTCGAGCGACTCGGTGAAGCGATCCTGCACCTCGGGGGCGAAGCCCTCCCCCTCGAGCTCCTCGATGACGCCCACGCGCAGGCCCTTGACGTCCTTGCTGCGGGCGGCCGCGGTGAAGGCGCCGACGGGATCGGTGAGGGAGGTCGAGTCATGCGGATCGTGACCGGCGATGAGCTCGTGCAGCAGCGCCGAGTCCTCGACGGTGCGGGTCACGGGGCCGGCCTGGTCCAGCGAGCTGGCCATGGCGATCAGCCCGTAGCGGGAGACGGAGCCGTAGGTGGGCTTCACGCCCACGGTGCCGGTGACAGCGCCGGGCTGACGGATCGAGCCGCCGGTGTCGGTGCCGATCGCGAGCGGGGCCTCATAGGCGCCCACGGCCGCGGCGGAGCCACCGCCGGAGCCGCCGGGGATCCGGTCCCGGTCCCAGGGGTTGCGGGTGGGTCCGTAGGCGCTGGTCTCCGTCGAGGAGCCCATCGCGAACTCGTCCATGTTGGTCTTGCCGAGGATCGGCAGGCCTGCCGTGCGCAGCGCGCTGACCAGGGTGGCGTCGTAGGGCGGGATCCAGCCCTCGAGGATCTTGGAGCCCGCCGTGGTGGGCTGCCCCTGCGTGACCACGACATCCTTGACGGCGATGGGCACACCGGCGAGGCCGTGCAGCTCCTCGCCGGCGGCGCGGCGGGAGTCGACCTCACGGGCGGAGCTCAGCGCCTCCTCGGTGTTGACGTGGAGGAAGGCGTTCAGGTCGCCGTCGACCGCGGTGATGCGGTCGAGGTGGGCGCGGGTGAGCTCCTCGGAGGAGATCTCCCCGGCGGCCAGCGCGGCGGCCTGAGCGGCGGCGCTGGTCCGGATGATGTCGTGCTGAGTGGCGTCGGTCATCGATTCACTCCTCTCCCAGGATCTGCGGGACGGCGAAACGGCCGTCCTGCGCCTCAGGAGCGCCGGCGAGCGCCTGCTCCTGGGTCAGGGTGGTCTCGACGACGTCCTCACGGAAGACGTTCGTCATGGCAATGGGGTGGGACGTCGCGGGTACATCCTCGGTGGCGACCTCGGACACGGAGGCGACAGCGTCCATGATGGAGTCGAACTCGCCGGCGAAGCGGTCGATCTCCTCATCGGTGAGCTGGATCCGTGCGAGGTCGGCGAGGCGTGCGACGTCATCTCGTCCGATCGAAGGCATGTGGGTCATTCTAGGCGCGGTCCGTGGGCGGGGCGCCCACCCGGTAGTGATACGCGCCGCGGGAGGCGAACCCGAGGCCCCGATACAGGGCCGACGCCGCAGCGTTGTCCGTCTCGACCTCGAGCAGCGCGAGGCTCGCGCCTTGCACGGCGGCGATCGCCAGCAGGGTCTGGGACACGGCCCGACCGAGTCCCTCACGGCGGCGCTGCGGGTGCACCGCGATCATGTTCAGCACCGCGGCGGTCCCCTTCCCCGCCTCCACGAGCGCGGCGCGGCCGACGGCGATCGGCGTCCCGGCGGCGAGCCCGTCGTCGCTGTCGCTGCTGTCGCCGTCGGCCCTCAGGACGACCTGCACCGAGGGGGTCCCGGCGAGGATGTCGTGCATCGTCGCGCGGGCGTCGTCCCCCTCGCGGGGGGCGAGGGACCAGGCGGCGTCGAACCAGACCTCGTCCAGCGCCCCGGTACGGATCTCGGCCGAGGGGTGCGGGACGGCGGAGAGGGATCCGGTCAGCGGGAGCTCGAGCAGCTCGCTGTGTCCGGTGCTGTCATATCCGCGCGCAGCGAGGAGGTCATCGAGCTGGTCGGGTCCGTGGACGTCGAGGATGCGGAAGCTCGCGCTCTCCCCCGTCATCGCGACGAGCCCCTCGATCCGTTCGACCGCCGCGAGGAGGGCGCCGACCTTCGAGGGGGCGTCCACCGCGACCGCACTGTTGGCGCGGCGGGTGATGCCCCGGGAGCGCAGCAGGGCGAAGCCGTCCACGTCGAGTCGCTGCAAGGGCCTCCAGCCGGCGATCAGCGCCTCGACGAGGCGATAGCCGCTCAGAGGTCGGGAGGCTCCCGCCCCGGAGGATCGCGCTGTGGATCCCTTCGAGGAGCGGGACGGGGAACGGGAGGAGGTGCTGCGTCGGGATGAGCTCACCCGGTCGATCGTAGCGACCGCCCCGGTAGACTTCCGCCCATCAGCAGAGGTCCCCGCGGGCGATGCACGCCGGGACGATCCCCGTAGGAAGGTGCCGCCATGTCCGTGGACCCGAACGTCGACCATCACGCCCATGATCCCGAGGACGACGACGCACGCTCGGACGATCCGGCGCTCCGCGAGGCGCAGGAGCTCGAGGCCAAGATGCGCCGCGCCCTGGCCACGAAGGAGGACCCGTTGCGTGATGACGAGTCCACCTCGGCGCGGCTGCGCCGTCTGGACGCCGAGGGTGCGGCCGAGGGCACGGAGAACAGCACGGACCACGGGGAGACCTCCGCCTCCTGATCGACCGCGCTCCGATCCCGCGCCCCCGTTCAGTCGGTCCCGGTCGACTGCCCCGTGACGCTCGAGACCGGTCGGCTCGGGGCACGGGTGCTCATCGCCGCGGATCCGGTGGCGGCATCAGCAGGAAAGGCAGGTACAGCACGCCCCCGAGGTTGTAGGGGAAGGTGATCCGCATGATCGCCTTGATCCCCCAGTGCATCGAGAAGGCGCCCGCGGAGAACAGCCACCCCAGTCGACGGTCCAGCACCGCCAGCGGCGCCCCGACCTCGACGATCAGGGAGACCACGGCCATCGCCGTGAACAGCTGCCGGTACGGGTAGAGACGCCGGGCGAGCGGTGACCCCTGCTCTCCCAGCATCTCCTTGCGCAGGGCATCGAAGGCGACCTGACCCCGCATCGTGCCGCCGTCGACCCATGACGCCCCGGCACCGCCGGTGAACTTGGCGATGCCTGCCAGCAGATAGGTCACCGCGACCGCGGAGTTCATCACCGTCGGCGTCACCCCGTACATCCAGGAGCGCCGCGGAGGCAGCAGGGCGCGGTCCCGCACCAGCGCGTCGACGCTGAGCGCATCGGCGGCCGGCGCCACCCCGAGCACCATCGTGTGCAGCACCATCGTGTTCTCGTGATGGAAGACCATCGACCAGGAGTTGCGATACGCGAAGTTCCAGGTCTGCAGGGCCGCATGCACAGGACCCACCACCGGGTGGGCGACCCCCGCGGTGAACAGCGCGCCGGTGACCAGGGACGCGTCGACGAGCCGGTCGGCGATGACCGGCGGCAGGGGCGTGCGCAGGATCCGCGCCGGACCGACGGGATCGAAGCTCGCCGCATCGGTGCGGTGCACCCCGAAGTAGAGCTTCCTGCGGCGGCCGACATGCCAGAGGTGATAGCCGCCGACGGCGATCCGCAGCACCGCCGGGGTCGAGGCTGCAGCGGTCGGGGCCAGGTGCCGGCGGGCCGTGGTGGCCGCGGTGACCGCGGTGGTGGCGATCGTGCGCAGCGCGCCGGTGAGGGTGCTGCCGATGACAGTGCTGCCGATCATCGTCCCGACACCTCCGCGGATCCGCGCACGTCGAGTCTGGAGGTGTACTCATCACGGTTCCTGCTGGTCATGAACGGATCGACGAGATAGCGGCCGCGCACGATGTGCACCCGCACCACTGTCCGATCCGCGACCCGATCCCGGGAGCCGACGAGAGCGGCGGCGCGCTCGGCCAGCAGCTGGCCGTCACCGGCGCGCACACGGCGACGCACCTGCCGGCGCACGGCATTGAGGCCCCCTGTCCCCAGGTAGGAGTAGTGCAGCGGCCCCATGGAGCCGTCCGCCCGCTCGCCGAGCAGATGGGTCACCCAGTAGAACGATGCCCGCTTCGCGGAGAACATCGGGTAGTGGCTGAAGGGGAACGAGTCGCGCACCTCCTCCGTCCGGCCGAGGCGGCGCGCGGGGAGGGCCACCGCGGTCAGCAGCAGCCCCGTCATCACCCCGGCGATCACGCGGGTCGCCGCCGTGTCGGCGATCGACGCGCCCGGCGACGACGCCCCCCAGTGGTTCCGGATAGCGGCTTCTGTGCTCATGACCCGCACGGTAGAGCGCCGTGATGAGACCCGAGCGAGCGAGGATGAGAGGTCCATGAGAGTCCTCTCAGACTGCCCTGGACGTCTCCACTCCGGTCCCTGCGGCCCGCGACTCCGGCGGAGATCGACCGGTCCTCCCCACCCGTTGTCCGTCCACACCCCGGGGAGGGGTCCACGAAGGTCGGCACCAGTTGCCACACTGGGGGCATGGACTCCTCCTCTCCGACGACCTCTCCCGCCCTCGCCACCGACCGTTCCGCTCTGCGGGCCGAGGCCCAGGAGGCGCTGCAGGCCCTGACCGGCCGGGCCGACGCTGATTTCCACGACGGTCAGTTCGAGGCGATCGCGGCACTCGTCGAGGAGCGCCGACGGGTCCTGGTGGTCCAGCGCACCGGCTGGGGGAAGTCCGCGGTGTACTTCCTCGCGGCCCTGCTCCAGCGGCGACGGGGCTCCGGTCCCGCGCTGATCATCTCCCCGCTCATCGCCCTGATGCGTGACCAGGTGGCGGCCGCCCGTCGCGCCGGGGTGCGGGCCGAGGCCATCAGCTCGGCCAATCCCACGCAGTGGTCCGATATCGAGAGCGCCCTGGACACCGACGAGCTCGACGTGCTCCTCGTCTCCCCCGAACGGCTGGTCAACCCACGCTTCCGGGCCGAGCAGATGCCACGGCTGATCGAGCGCTGCGGGCTCCTGGTCATCGACGAGGCGCACTGCATCTCCGACTGGGGGCACGACTTCCGCCCCGACTATCGCCGACTGCGCGACCTGGTCGCCGAGCTCGGGGACCAGGTCCCGGTGCTGGCCACGACCGCGACGGCCAACTCCCGCGTGGTGGCCGATGTCGCCGAGCAGCTGGGGGTGCAGACCGATGGCGCCGCCCCGGTGCTGACCCTGCGCGGCACCCTGACCCGTGACTCGCTGCGTCTGGGCTGCCTGACCCTGCCCGATGACCGAGCCCGCCTGGAGTACCTCGCCCGGTATCTCGACGATCTGCCGGGCTCGGGGATCATCTACACCCTCACGGTCTCGGCGGCGGAGGACCTCGCCGATCTCCTGAACCGGCCGGGCCGCCGCGTGGTCGCCTATACCGGCCGCACCGACTCCGAGGAGCGCGCAGAGCTCGAACAGGCCCTCAAGGACAACGAGGTCAAGGCCCTCGCCGCGACCAGCGCGCTCGGGATGGGCTTCGACAAGCCGGACCTGGGATTCGTCGTGCATCTGGGAGCTCCCAGCTCCCCGGTGGCCTATTACCAGCAGGTGGGCCGTGCGGGTCGTGCCACCGATACTGCGGACGTCCTGCTCCTGCCCGGCCGCGAGGACCGAGCGATCTGGGAGTACTTCGCCACCGCCTCCATGCCCGCCCAGGCCGATGCGGACGCCGTGCTCGCCGAGCTCGGCGCGTCCGGGTCACCGCTGTCCACGCCCGCCCTCGAGGCGCGCGTGGACGTCAAGCGCAGCGCCCTCGAGCTGCTGCTCAAGGTGCTCGCCGTCGAGGGCGCGGTCGACTCGGTGCGCGGCGGCTGGGTCTCCACCGGGGCGGCGTGGGCCTATGACGCCCCTCGCTACGAGAACGTCGCCCGTGCGCGCCGCGAGGAGCAGCAGGCCATGCTCGACTACGAGAGCCTGCAGCCCGGCGATCCGCAGCAGTGCCGGATGATGTTCCTCGCCCGCCAGCTCGACGACGGGACGGCGACCCCCTGCGGTCGCTGCGACGTCTGCACCGACCCCTGGTACCCGGTGCCGGGATCGGCCCCGGCACCTCGCACCAGGTCGCACGAGGGAGCACCGGCTGCGGGCGACGGCTCCGACGCCCCCGGCACAGTCCCCGCGGACCACGGTGACGACAACGCCTCCCGGGAGGCCGTCTCCCGCCTGCTGGATCGGGTCGGGGTCCCGGTCGATCCGCGCAAGCAGTGGCCGCAGGGACTGGACCGCGTGGGCGTTACCTCGGAGTCCGGGGGCCCGGTGCGCGGCAACATTCCGCCCGGGGAGCGGCTGGAGGAAGGCCGGGCCCTCGCCCGCATGTCGGACCTGGGCTGGGCGGTGCCGCTGCGGAACCTGCTCACGGTCGATGAGCAGGGTCGGCGCGTGGATGCGGCCCTCACCCCGGCGATCGCGAACCGGGTCGTCGAGGTCCTCACCGACTGGGACTGGCAGCGGCGTCCCGCCGCGGTGCTCGCCGTGCCCTCCATGACCCGGCCCGGTCTGGTGCGCGACCTGGGCGCCGGCATCGCTCGGATCGGGAAGATGCAGGACCTCGGTCAGCTCGGGCTCTCCCCCGGCGCGACCCCGCAGCGAGGAGCCCGCAACAGCGCGTTCCGGGTCGCCGCTCTCTGGGACCGCTTCACCATCCCTCCGGAGCTCGCCGAGCAGATCGCCGCGCTCGACGGCGCCCCGATCCTGCTGGTCGACGACGAGATCGACACCCGCTGGACGATGACCATCGCGGGGCGCCTGCTGCGCCGGTCAGGGTCCGGGCCCGTGCTGCCGCTGGCCCTCGCCCTGGTCAGCTGAGGGGCTGAGAGCCTGAGAGGCTGAGAGGCCTAGCAGGGCGCGACAGCCGTCAGCTGTAGTCGCCCTGCTTGACCGCGAACACCGGGCGGTCACCCTCCTTCTCCTTGAGGCACCACAGCAGGTCCGGCCCGTCGTCGTCCTCCCAGTAGCTCAGGGACTCCCCCCAGGAGACCCACGGGTTCGAGATCATCGCCCCCGAGCCGGACCAGTGGTGCAGCGTCTTGTTGTGGGAGTCGTTGAACCACCAGCGGCCGTTATGTGAGGCCACGCCGTTGAGGTAGTGCACCGGGACATCGAGCGCCTCGGTCGCCGTGGTCGTCCCGGCGAACGTGTGCTTCCCCTCCGCGAAGGGGAAGCGCACGGCGCGCGTGGGCCCTTCGGGGTAGTCCCCGTCGCAGTCCACACAGCGGTACTCGGTCATGACGATCGATCGGCTCACGCGATCCAGGGAGAGCGTGGACCACACCAGCTTCTCCGTGTCGCCCGCGACCTCCGAGCTGATCGTCCCGACCTGCGGCAGCACGTAGGCGTAGTTGTGCGCGTAGAAGGTGTCCCCCTCCCTGCCGATCTGGTCCTTGGTCCCGCCGGTGTCGGTGGTGACGATCCTGCTCATGTCGAACACCCTCATGCCCGAGCCGGTGTCCGCGACGTAGAGCAGATCCCCGTACCAGGCGATCCCGCCGACGTGGATCTTCACGTCCTCGAAGCTCGGCTCGGCCGCGGTGCCGTTGGGCTCGACCAGCAGGATCCGCCGATAGGAGTTCGGATGATTCGCATCCCAGTCGATGAGGTTGATGTGGCTGCCCGTGGGCGACGTGTTGTAGAAGCTGACGGCGATCACCTGTCGCCCGTCGTACCGGCCGTTGCCCGCTGTGCCGACGGAGTCGCGACTGGTGGTGATCCCCTGCGGGGCGACATCGGGATCGTTCTCGTCGCTCGAGGCGAAGCGGAAGCCGTGCACCTGGTTGTCCAGGACCCGCGCCTCGGTGCGGTCGTGGTTGGCGTTGTCCATGACCTCGCTGACACTCGCCGACCCGGCCTGCTCCAGCAGCGCCTCGACCCGCGTCGTGTACTCGCTGTAGTCGGCCGTGAGGGTGAAGACCGTCGGATCGAGCGCGCTCGGGGCTGCGGCCTGAGCGGATTCGGCCTGGGCGGGAGCGGCCAGTGCTCCGCCGGACGCGGTGAGAGCTCCGAGGAGGCCGGCCCCACGCAGCACGGCACGTCGGTCGATGCCGTGTGTCCCCTGGCCGGACTCGTCGGGGGTCATGGACGATTCGGGATTCCGGATGCTCATGGTCGAGCAGCCTTCCTGTCGGGTGCGTTGTGGCGCGCACCACGCTCCCACGGCTGCTGAGGGATGTCGAGGGACCCGACGAGCTCTGCCGTCAGGCGTCGCCAACCTCGCCCGCTTCGCCCGCTTCCCCGGCCTCGGCTTCAGCATCGGGGACCGCGTCGGCCCCGCCCTCGAGCAGCGCGACGAACCCGGCCTCGTCGAGGATCCGCAGCCCGAGGTCACGGGCCTTGGTCTCCTTGGTGCCGGCGTTCTCCCCCACCACCACGAAATCCGTCTTCTTCGAGACCGATCCCGAGGCCTTGCCGCCGCGGGAGATGATGGCCTCCTTCGCGCCGTCCCGGCTGAAGCCCTCCAGCCCGCCCGTGACCACGATGGTCAGACCCTCGAGGGTCCTCACGAAACCGTCCTCGACGTCATCGACCATCCGGACCCCGGAGGCCGCCCACCCGTCGACGAGCGCTCGGTGCCAGTCCACCTCGAACCACTCGATCACGGCCTCGGCGATGATCGGCCCCAGCCCGTCGGTGTCGGCGAGCTGCTCGATGCTGGCCTCCCGGATCGCGTCCATGGAGCCGTAGGCGGTGGCGAGAGACCGCGCGGCGGTCGGCCCCACATGCCGGATCGACAGCGCCACGAGCACCCGCCACAGCGGGCGGCCCTTCGCCTTCTCCAGCTCCGAGATGAGCGTCTCGGTGGTCTTCAGCACCGAGGGGGTCTTCTGCTGCTTCCAGGCTCCCTCGCGCTTGTAGTGCTTGAACTGCGGGCGCGACCAGAACGCGGGCTGGATCCGCCAGTCCCCCGTCGGCTCGCCGTCACGGCGCTCGGGCTGCCAGACGACCACGTCCCGCAGCGCCTCGGCGGTGAGGTCGAACAGGCCGTCCCCCGTGGTGACCACGGGTTCCTGCAGGTCGGGCAGCAGCGGATCCTCCGCGGTGGTGATGCGCAGCAGCGGCACCCCGTCGGTGCCCTGGGTGATCTCACCGTTCTTGAGCACCACGAAGTTCTCGAGCTCCGCCTCCGAGGCCTCGCGGATCGGCAGGTGGATGCTGTGCCCGGAGCTCAGCGCGGCGAGCGCCTCGCTGCGTCGCTTGTCCGGATCGGTGAGAGCGATCGCGGATTCCTCGCCGAGCGCTTCGATGTCGAAGCCGCCGCGGGAGGCGGCATGCTCGACGCGGCCCGTGACCTGGGCGGGGCAGTCCTTCTGGTTCGGGCAGCGCCAGTCCTTGTCCCCCTCCTTCTCAGGGCGGATGGTGGTGCCGCACGCCGGGCACTGCGTGGGCATCACGAAGGGGCGCTCGCTGCCATCGCGCAGCGATTCCACCGGGCCGAGGATCTCCGGGATCACGTCGCCGGCCTTGCGCAGCACGATGGTGTCGCCGATCAGCACGCCCTTGCGCTCCACGTCGAACTGGTTGTGGAGCGTGGCCTTCTCGACGGTGGAGCCGGCGACCTTCACCGGTTCCATCACGCCGAAGGGGGTCACTCGCCCGGTGCGTCCCACCTGCACCTGGATGTCCACGAGCTTCGTGGTGACCTCCTCGGGCGGGAACTTGAACGCCGTCGCCCAGCGCGGGGCGCGCGAGGTGGCGCCCAGCGCCCGCTGCTGTGCGAAGGAGTCCACCTTGATGACGATGCCGTCGATCTCGTGCTCGAGATCGTGGCGGCGCTCCCCATAGCGCTCGACATAGGCCACGACGTCGTCCGTCGTTCCGACCACCTCCATGTAGCGGCTCGTGGGCAGACCCCACGACGCCAGCAGCTCGTACACCTCGCTCTGGGAGCCGACGGGCGGGTCCGGCCACGCTCCGAGGCCGTGCACGGTCAGGCGCAGCGACGTCAGCCGGGCGTCGCCGGCCTCGCGCTCGAGTCCCGTCTTCTTCTCGAGCTGCTGGCGCAGACCGCCCGCCGCGGAGTTGCGAGGATTGGCGAAGGTCGGGAAGCGGCGAGTCGCGGCGAGCCGCTCCTTCTCCTCGTCGAAGGCTCGTCGGCCCGAGGCCTGCCGGGACTCCCAGCGGGAGAGGTTCTCGGCGACCGCGCGCTCGCGCAGCTCGACCTGGAGCTCGTTGAGGCGCGTGAAGTCCTGGGTCGGCATGAACACCTCGCCGCGCACCTCGACCAGCGCGGGGTGGCCGCTCCCGGACAGGGTCTGCGGGATGCCGTCGATCTGCAGGGCGTTGACGGTGACGTCCTCGCCGGTACGGCCATCACCGCGCGTCGCGGCGGTCACCAGCTCGCCGTTCTCGTAGCGGAGGTTGATCGCCAGGCCGTCGATCTTCAGCTCGGTGAGCCAGTGGACCTCCTGGCCGAGCTCTGCCGCAGCGTGCGCGCACCAGTCACGCAGCTCCTGGAGGGAGAAGACGTTGTCGAGACTGAGCATCCGTTCCGCATGGACGATCTCCTCCAAGCCGCTGGCGACCACGCCATGGACGGTCTGCGTCGGAGAGTCCGGTCTGGCCAGCTGAGGGTTCTGCTCCTCGAGCTCCCTCAGCTCCCGCTCGAGCGCGTCGTACTCGGCGTCCGCGAGGGTCGGGGCGTCGTGGAGGTAGTAGTCCTCGATCGCCTTCTCGATCTGCGCCGTCAGCTCCGCGATGCGCTGCTGCGGCTCGACGGCATCGCTCGCGGGCTGCTCAGCGGCTGCCGTGCTCGGGGTGTGCTGCGGGTTCTGGGTGTCCTGCTCGTCCTGACTCACCAGGACATTGTGACGCACCGGCCGGACATCGCCCAGCAGGGAGCCCCGCGCCTCACCGGCCGCCGTCCGACGGGCTCGGTGGGTCGAACAGCTCCAGGGTCCGTGGCGAGGTCAAGACCAGGGTCAGCTCGAGACCCGCTCGGCCCAGCTCGGCGCCACGCGCAGGAGCCCCTCGATCGCGCCCTCGTCCAGCAGCGTGGAGAGCTCGGGCTGGGTCGAGGGGTCGATGCGACCGGTGTGGACCTCGTGGGAGACGCCGGTGTTCGCGAGCAGGGTGCAGCCAGCGGCTTCGGCGTCGCTGTAGCCCAGACGGTTCCAGATCCCCAGGAGCCTCTCGAGCTCCGGGTCCAGCTTCCCGCCCGGCCGCGGATCCACGACGATCTCGAAGCTGCAGCCGGCGTCGCGCGCCTCGGCGACACCCTCCCACAGCGCGCGGCCGTCCGGGGTCTCCAGGGTCGGCATGCGGCGCGGGCCGAGAGTCATCCGACGCACCCCGGCATCCTGGGCTGCGCGCAGCAGCTCGAGGTTCGCCCCGGCGCCGAGGGTGATCATCCCCGGCTCGAGTCCGCCGTCCTCCAGGGCGACGACCAGACTGCGCCAGAGCATCCCGATCTCGGGAGCCGGAACCGCCGGATAATTGCGTCTGCCCGACGGCGTGGAGATGCGCCCGGCGTGCACGCCGGCGACGGCGTCCTCGCGCAGCAGCAGATGGGGACGGGCCCCGGGGACGCGCTCGCGCAGCTCCGCAAGATGGTCGAGGAGCCCCTCGGCCAGCAGCAGCGGGAGGTCGCGCACCGCGCCACGGTCGGCGAGGGTCCGCTCCCCCGAGTTGAGGAAGGTGGCACCGGCCAGGGATATGGGCCCCAGCGCGGTCGTCATCAACGGGCCCTCGTAGCCGAGCAGGGCGATGCGTGCCGCGTCCAGCAGACGGGCGCGCAGCTCACGGGCGTGCTGCCAGGCCCGACCCATGCCCGGGCCCAGTCGCCATCCGTAGCTGACGAGATCGCCGGTGGTCTCGGCGAGCAGGGCGAGGGTGGCCGGCAGCAGATGGTCCGTCTCATCGGTGCCGAGCGCCGCGGGCAGGTAGAGCCTGGTGGCGATCTGCTCCTCGACGTCGTCCCCGAGCAGCGACCGCAGCCGCATCAGCGCAGCCAGGTGCGGGTCGTCGGGCAGCCCCAGGCGGGCAGCCTCCAGGGGTGTGGGGGCACGGAAGGTGCCGTCCCCCGTCAGGGTCACCAGGGGTGTCATGCGCGTCGCTCCAGGGTCGCAGCGGCGATCACGCGGTCACCGTCGTACAGGACGAGGGTCTGACCGGGCGCGACGCCGCGGATCGGGGTGTCGAGGCCTACTCGCAGGCTCGGGCTGGGGGCCGGGTCCGCGGTGGCGGCCGAGGACTCCGAGGCATCCGCTGAGGGCTCCGAGGCCTCGGCAGACGCCGCCGGGACCTCGAGGATCCGGGCCGGGGTGGCCTCGCCGTGCGCACGGATCTGGGCGTGCACCTCGCGGCCCGCGCTCAACGGTTCGAAGGAGACCACGTCGGTGGCGATCAGCTCACGGGTGGAGAGCAGCTCCGCGGCGCCGACGACGACCTGCCGGGAGGACGGATCGATGTCGACGACGTAGCGCGGGGCCCCGTCGGCCGCCGGCTGCTGGATGCCCAGCCCCTTGCGCTGGCCGATCGTGAAGCCGTGGGTGCCGCGGTGCGTACCGATCACGGCGCCGCTGTCGTCGAGGATCTCCCCGGGGTCCGCCCCGAGGTTGCGCTCGAGGAAGCCCCGGGTGTCGCCATCGGCGACGAAGCAGATGTCGTAGCTGTCGGGCTTGGTCGAGACGCCGAGGCCGCGCTTGCGGGCCTCCTCGCGCACCTCGTCCTTGGTCTCGTACTCTCCGAGCGGGAAGAGGGAACGGCCCACGGCCTCCGGGCCCATCACGGCCAGGACATAGGACTGGTCCTTGGCCATGTTCCGGGAACGGTGCAGGGAGGGCGTGCCCGAGGGTCCATCGGTGCGGATCGAGGCGTAGTGCCCGGTGCAGACGGCGTCGAAGCCGAGCAGCGTGGCGCGTTCCATGAGCGAGGCGAACTTGATGCGCTCGTTGCAGCGCACGCAGGGGTTGGGCGTGCGCCCGGCGGCGTATTCGCTCAGGAAGTCCTCGACGACCAGGTCGTGGAAGTCGTCCGAGAGGTCCCAGACGTAGTACGGGATCCCGATGCGATCTGCCGCCCGGCGAGCATCCGAGGCATCCTCGACGGTGCAGCAGCCCCGCGAGCCGGTGCGCCGCTGATCGCGGTTCTTGGACAGGGCCATATGGACGCCGACGACCTCATGGCCCGCCTCCGCCGCCCGGGCTGCAGCCACCGCCGAATCGACTCCGCCGCTCATCGCCGCCAGCACCTTCATCGCCGCGCCCCCTTCCTCACCGTCATACGCCATCTGCTGGATCGTCGTGATCCCGGCAGCTGGTGAGCACCAGAGGGCCCTGGATCCGACCCGTCGAGTCTACGGATGGCACAGGTTCGCGACACGTGACGGGAACGTGAGATGTGCCCCGCTGCGGCGGGAGCTCTCTGGTGGTCCCGTGACCGTCCCCCGGGTGATCCCGGGTGATCCCGGGCGATCAGCCGAACAGCGCACCGACCGCCCGGGCTCGGCGCAGCGACTCCGGAAGCGCCTGCAGGAGCACGTCGACGTCCTGGTCGGTGCTGGTCCAGCCCAGCGACAGGCGCAGCGCGCCCCGGGCGTCCTCCTCCGAGAGTCCCATCGCCGCCAGCACGGGGCTGGCCTGGGTGACGCCCGCCGAGCAGGCCGACCCTGCCGAGGAGTCCACTCCCCGTTCGTCCAGCAGGAACAGCAGCGAGTCCGAATGCGCGCCCGGGAACACCACGTGCACGATGTGCCCGGACTGCGGCGACTCCTCGGAGAGGGTCAGCCGTGCGCTCGAGTCGATCTGCCGGATCCCGTCGCGCAGCCTCCGGGCGAGCGCGCGGATCCGCCGGCTCTCCTGCTCCCGGTCACGCACCGTCTCCTGGAGCGCCGCCGCGAAGGCGGCGGCCAGCGCCAGATCCAGCGTCCCGGAGCGCACGCCCCGCTGCTGGCCTCCGCCGGTGCTGGTCGTGCCGAAGGGAACGTCGGGCTTCGCCACCAGCACTCCCACCCCCACCGGGGCGCCGATCTTGTGCCCGGACAACGACATCAGGTCGATGTCGTCCCAGGATGGACGCCGCACATGCCCCACGCCCTGCACCGCATCGGTGTGGACGAGCGTGCCGTGGGCCCGGGCGATCGCGGCGAGAGCCGCCAGGTCCTGGAGGGCACCGGTCTCGTTGTTCACCAGCGCCGTGCTCATCACGCTCACCGCGCCATCGGCGAGGGCGTCGGCCGCGCGGTCCGCCTGCAGGATGCCCTGGTCGTCCACCGGCAGCAGACGCGCCTCGATCGAAGGGGTCAGCGCCTGGAGCGAGCGCGCCGTCGCGACCACCGCCGGATGATCGGTCGCCGCGACCGCCACGGCGGTGCGGGAGCTGTCCGCGGCGACCGCCCCGGTCGCCACCGCCCGGATCGCGAGGTTGTCCGCCTCGGTCCCCCCGGAGGTCATGATCAGCCAGCTGCGCGGCACCTCGAGGAGCTCGGCGATGAGCTCCAGGGCGTCGTCCAGGACCGCTCTCGCCCGGCGCCCTGTGGCGTGCACGGACGACGGATTGCCCTGCACGAGCGATGCCTCGACGAAGGCCTCGCGAGCTGCCGGTCGCAGCACCGAGGTCGCCGCGTGATCGAGATAGGCGCGCCGCTCACCATCTGCGCTCATCGCCCCGTCCGGCGCGGCGGCGCGACTGCTGTCGCTATCGCTGGCACTGGCGCTGGCGCTGGCGCTGCTCACCATGGCTTGTTCGGATCCTGCTCGGACCCGCCGGGATCGGTCTCCCCCTCGCCCCCCTGGGATTCCTTGTTGCGCTCCTTCAGCTTGTCCTCCTTGCTCTTCTGCTCGCTGTCGCCCTCGGTGGGAGCCTCCTCGTCGGGTCCATCACCCTCGGGGTCCTCCTTCGTCGGCTCGCCCGGATCCTGCGGCGAGCCGGAGCCCGGCTCGCCCCGGTCGTCCGGGTCGTTGCCGGCTTCCTCATCGGCCTCGCGACGCTTCTCCTTCACCCGGTCGCCGTTGTCCTCGGTGGTGCCGGAGTCCTCGTTGCCGGTGCCCCCGCCCTGGCCGCCCTCGCCCTCGCCTCCACCGCCGCCGGAGGCGCAGGGGGCGAGGATCTCCTCGGCCTCGAACAGCCTGTCGGCGCGCTCCTGGGGATCCTCGATCTGATCCGCCTGGCGCTCGATGGAGAGGGCGAGGTTGTTCGCGATCTTGCACTGGGCATGGGCCGGGGAGTTGAGGTCGCTGTGATCGGTCCACTCCGTCATGGCGGTCCGCAGCTCCTTCTCGGCCTCCGCGTCCTTGTCCTGCTGCAGGAGATCGGTGCCTTTGGACAGATGCGGCAGGTACGGCTCGAACCAGTTCGTGAACTCGACGGGGGCCAGCCGCTCGATCGCGGTCGGATAGTCCTGTGCCTCATAGGCGGACTGGTGCGTCGCCTGGGTGATCGGCATCGACAGGAACTTCACCGCCAGCAGGGCGAGTGCCAGGATGGGCAGGGCGAGGACCGCGAAGACGATGATCCGGGCTCGGCGCAGCCGGCGCACGTTCAGCCCGAAGTTCTTCGGGCTCCCGGTGGTGTCCTGCGTGAGAGCGGGCGATGGGGCCCGCGTCGAGGCCTTCTCTGCCGTGGGCTTCTCTTCCGTGGTCTTCTCTGACGAGGGTGCACTCATCTCTGCGCTCCTGAGATGTCGTAGCGATCGAGCTTGCGCGGGAGCCGATAGGTCATCTCGCCCAGCTCCCAGATCAGGAGCAGCGCGAGCGGGATCGAGGCGATCCAGTACCAGTCCTCGAAGGATGCCACGTCGCGACCGGACTCGATCGGGATCGGCTTCAGGGTCACGTCATCCATGGTCCCCTCGATCGGCGCCTCGGGGTCCTCCCGATGCAGGTAGGGCACGCCCATCTGCCCCGCGATGGTCTGCAGCTGCTCCTCGTCGATCGTCGAGATCCCCTGCTCCCCGTCGGGCCCGGTGATGTACTCGCCGTCGGTGGCACCGCCCTCCGCCTTCATGGGGCCGCCCTCGGCGGTGCCGTACCCGAGCACGGCGCCGCCGTCGATGAATCCCGCTGCCGAGCTGAAGGATTCGGCGTCCTCCCCGTCGGTGTTCTCCCCGTCGGAGAGGAAGTAGACGAGGATCTGGGAGTCCGGGTCGTCCCGCTGCGCATCGGAGAGCGCGCTCATCAGCGACTGCAGAGGACGGTCCACGTTCGAGCCCTTCGAGTACGCGGTGGGCTCCGTGGTCACGGTGTCGATCCAGGACGTCGCGGCACCAGCATCGGTGGTCAGCGGCAGCTGCTGGGTCGCCGTCGAGTCGAAGGCGATGATCGAGTAGCGGGAGCCCTCGGTCATCCCCATCACCCGGGCCATGTCGGCCTTGACGCCGTCCAGCCGTGGCTGGTCGCCGGCGTAGTCCTCGGCGTTCATGGATCCCGTGCGGTCCACCACGAAGAACACGTTCGCGTTCATCCGCTCTGTCTGCTGGGTGTCCAGCGGAGTGACCGGCCGCAGCGCGACCACCAGCAGGAGCACGATCATCAGCACCCGGCGCAGCCACGCCACGCGCTGGCGCGGCCTGCGGATCAGCAGCACCACGGCGACGATCAGCATCGCCGCGAACAGCGGGATGCTCGCCCACAGGGGCATGAGGGGCTCGAGACGGATCATCGTGTTCTCCATCCCAGCACGAGGATGCCGATCAGCGAGAGGAACGTCAGGACGAACCCGAAGGTCGGATGGTCAGTGCGCACCACCGTCGGCTCGGCACCCATCGCCTGCGCCTGTGACTTCTGGATCTCCTGGATGATCGAGGGGATCGCCTCGGGATCCGAGGACTCGTACAGATCGCCGTCCTGGTCCTCGGTGGCCGTCTTCAGCTCCTCGAAGCACTCCGGGCCGCAGTCATACGCTCCGGGGTAGAACGTGTAGAGGTCGATCTCCCGTGCGGCGACCGACTCGGTGGCCTCCTGCAGGGTGAAGATCGGTTCGCCGTTGACCTCGTTGTCGGTCGCGAAGATGATCGAGCGGGAGCGGTCCTCCTCGGCCTGGTCGAAGACCTGGCCGCACGAGGCGAGGCCGTCGGGGACGACGGAGGCCTGATCCGGGATCCCCTTGGTGCCCTCGACGAAATCGACGTACTGACGGACCTTGTCGTCGGAGTAGTCGCGGTTGCCCAGTCGATACCCGAACTCGTCGAAGTCGATCGCCTCGGCACCCTCCTCGAGCTCGCGCTTGATGAGGTCGTAGTCGTTGGTCAGCGGGAACACCGTCCGGCTGGTCGAGTTGAAGATCGTCAGCGCGACCCGCTCGCCCTCGAAGGTGTCGACCATCTCGGCGAAGGTCGCCAGGATCTCGGTGTCGTACTCGTACATCGACCCCGAGACGTCCAGGCACAGCACGATGTCGCGCGAGGCGAAGTCGGGGGTCTCGATGCGTTCGGTCGCGATCCGCCCGGAGAGGACGGAGGCGGCGACGACGCCGACGACGGCGATGCCGACCTGCAGCACCCGCAGCACCTTCGCGGTCCGTTGGGCGCGCGCGAAGCTCGGAAGGCGATCGAGGTACTCCGAGTTCGCGACCAGCACCGGCGACTTCCGCATCGCCCGACGGTTCCAGAACGTGATGCCCCAGACGGCGAGCGCGGCGAGCAGCAGCAGGGCGGTGACCCACCAGAAGGTCATGACCATCGCCGGATCACCTCCCTCGAGCGGCGCACGGAGTCCTGCAGCTCGGCATCGGTGCTCTGCGCGAAGTCCGGCTCGTAGAGCGCGGCGATCAGCTCTCCGACATCTCGGGTGCGCGGATCCGCCCGCAACGTCGACGTGTCCTGGCTGGTCACATCCTGTCCCGTGGTCCGGCGCACGAAACGGCGCATCACGCCGGTGAGCTCGTGGTGGCCCTCGCGGGCTCCGAGAGCACCGGACTCGTGACGATCGGCGATGTCGTTCACCGCGCGCAGGAACTCCGCCTTGACGGTGTCCACGTCGGAGGGGCGATCGCGATAGGCGATGCGCTTCTCGATCGCCCGGGTGATCTTCAGGGTGCCCACGATGAGCGCGGTGATGATCAGCAGGCACAGCACGGCGAGGATCACCCAGGCGACGGAGTACTGGGGCGGGGCGATGATCTCCGGCGGCGCGGGCTCCGCGAGGAGCGGGGCGCCGCCCAGCAGCCTCAGCGCCGGACCGCTCAGCTCAGGAACGGGCATGGCGGTACTCCCTCGAGCGCAGCATCGCGATCATGTCGTCGACCACGGTGGTCTCTCCCTCGGTGACCATATGGGTGACGTGCAGGCGGTCGAGCATCTCGGTGATGCCGTCGCGCCTCGCCCGACGGTAGGCCTCGACGTCCTGCGCGACCCGCTTGGAGGACCGGGCCAGCGAGGCGATCTCCCGCGGGCGGTCCACATCGACGACGTCGTGCTCCAGGTCGGTGCGCTGCAGAGGATCCGCATCGGCGATGCGGATCACCATGACGTCGTGCCGGGTGGTCAGTCGGCGCAGCAGCGTGAAGTCCTCGACGCTGGGATGCGCCTCGTCGGTGATGATCGTCATCAGCGTGGATCGGGAGGTGACCCGGAAGGCCCGTTCGAGCAGCCAGGAGGTGTCGGTCACCGGGGCCGCGGTGGTGGTGGACTGCTGCACGCTGCGCAGGAGCAGCTCGAGGTGGCCGTCGCTGGACCGCGAGGGCAGCTGGATCGGACGGCCCTCGCCGCCCGCCACCAGGCCCACCATGTCACCGCTCTTCTGGGCGAGGAAGCAGACCATCCCCGCCGCCAGGATCATCGCGTCGCGCTTGGAGCTGCCATCGGCCGCGGTCGCCGCCATCGCCGAGGAGGTGTCGGCGACGATCGACAGGTGCCGCACCCGCTCCTCGTTGAACTGTCGGATCAGCGGTTCCCCGGAGCGCGCCGTCGCCTTCCAGTCGATCTCGGAGATCTTGTCCCCGGGCTGGTAATACTTCAGATCGTCGAAGTCCTCGCCGCTGCCCTTGAACATCGAGCGGCCGCGACCCTGGATGAGTCCCCGCGCCCGGTTCGAGGTGTGCAGGTCGACCCGAGCCTTGACGCGGGTCAGCAGCGAGGTGGCCATTCAGTGCGCTCCGTACTCCGTGATCGGGATGTCCGTGATCCGTGGGCCGTGGCCGTGAGGGGTGGGGTGGGGTGGGGTCAGGGCATCGGCACGGCGTGGAACACCGCGTCGATGATCTGCTCCGGCTTGATGCCGCTGGCCAGGGCGTCGAAGGTGAGCACGAGACGGTGGCGCAGCACGCCGTAGCGCATGGCCCTCACGTCGTCGGGCGTCACGTAGTCGCGTCCGTTGAGCAGCGCGTGGGCCTGGCCCACGCGCATCAGGGCCAGTGAGCCGCGAGGGCTCGCGCCGACGCGCACCGACTGGGTCAGGTTCGGCACCGGCCGCGGGCCGGAGCCGCGCGTGGTGAACACCAGATCGATGATGTACCGCTTCACCGCCGGATCGACGTAGACCGAGTCGACCGTCTGCTGGAGGAAGCGGACGTCCTCGAGGGACACGTTGGCGACGGCCTCGCGGGGACCGGTGAGGCTTCCCGCCGTGGAGCGGTCGAGGATCTCGTGCTCCTCGCCGGGCCGCGGGTAGGTGAGGATCTCCTTCATGAGGAAGCGGTCCATCTGCGCCTCGGGGAGGACGTAGGTGCCCTCCTCCTCGATGGGGTTCTGGGTCGCGAGCACCATGAACGGCTCGGGGAGGCTGTACACCTCACCGCCGATCGAGGTCTGCCGCTCCTGCATCGCCTCGAGCATCGCGGACTGGGTCTTCGCGCTGGAACGGTTGATCTCGTCCAGCAGCACGACGTTGGCGTGCACCGGGCCCAGCTGGGTGGTGAAGGTGCCCGAGCCGTAGTTGAAGATCTGGGTGCCGATGATGTCGTTCGGCATCAGGTCGGGCGTGCACTGGATGCGGGCGAAGGATCCGGTGATCGACGAGGCCAGGGCGCTCGCGGCCGTCGTCTTGGCCAGACCGGGCACGGATTCCAGCAGCACGTGCCCGCCGGCGGCGAGCGCGGCGACCAGAGTCATCCGGAGGTTCTCCTGCCCGACCACGCGGGACTGGAACACGGAGGAGATCGTGCGGATGATCGAGCCGGTGCGCTCGAGATCCGCCGGCGAGATCGCCGCGGACGAGGGCGCGAAGTCTCCGGGCCGACGCTGCTGGCCGCCCTGTCCTCGTCCCTGCTCCGGCTGTGGGGCCTGCCCCTGCTGCGGTGCCTGTCCCTGCTGAGGTGCCGACGGCTGGCCTTGGGGCTGCCCCTGACCCTGATCCTGGCCCGGGGCCTGCGGCCGGCCCTGGGGCTGGAGCTGCCCCTGGGGCTGCGGCGGTCCGGCGGGCCTGCCGGGGTGCGCCTGGGGCGCGGACCCGCCGGGACCTGCCGGCACCGCGCTCTGCTGGCTGGGTGGAATGCTCATGCGCTGGGGCTCCCCCGTCGTGCGTCGATTCGATCTGCTCGTGCGAGCTGGACCGTCGTCCTGCTCCGGCCCTGCCCCCGCAGGGACCGGGGACCGCGCACGGCCACGTGACCGTGAGGGTCCAGCCCCCGCTGCGCTCCCGGCGTCCGGGCTGTTCCCCGGACGAGGAGCGCGGTGACATCCCGACGATCCTAACGTCACCGGGCCCCCTGAGTGCGATCGTGACCGCCGACGGTGGGAGAATGCGCCGGTGCCAGCAGATCATCCCGACCGTGCCGCGACCCCGGCCGCTCCCTCCTCCCCCGGCCTCTCGGTCGACGCCGCGGGACGAGGCACCTTCGCCGTGGCCGCCCCGCGCGCCGAGGCCATCGACCTGTGCGTGCGCCATGGCGGCACGGAGCGGCGGCAGCGGCTGCGGCACATCGAGGGCGGGCTCCACTGGGACCATGTGACCGGGATGATTCCGGGCACGCAGTACGGGCTGCGGGCCCATGGCCCGTGGGACCCCGCCGGTGGGCAGTTCTTCACCTCGACGCGGCTGCTCCAGGATCCGTGGGCACGGGGCGTGTCGCACTCCTCGTCCCTGCTGAGCTCGTTCTTCCCGGTCGAGGTCGACGCGATGCTCGATCGCCTCGACGAGGATCCCCTGCCCAGCTCGACCGATAACAGCCAGGAGGCCGTGTGGTCGGTCGTCGTCGGCGACGCCTTCGACTGGCAGGACGACCTGCGGCCGATCGTGGACTGGGACGCGACGGTGCTCTACGAGGCGCATGTCAAGGGGTTCACCCGGCGCCACCCCGACGTGCCGACCGAGCAGCGGGGCACGTACGCGGGTCTCGCGCATCCTGCTGTCACGACATACCTGCAGGAGCTCGGCGTGACGAGCGTGGAGCTGCTGCCGATCCATGCCGCGATGGACGAGGCCCACCTGACCCGGTTGGGGCTCACGAACTACTGGGGCTACTCGACCATGTCGTTCTTCGCCCCGGAGCCGTCGCTGGCCACGGCGGCCGCCCAGCGGGCCGGAGCCCAGGCCGTGCTCGACGAGGTCAGGACGATGGTCCGGGCGCTGCACGCCGCGGGCCTCGAGGTCATCCTCGACGTGGTCTACAACCACACGGCCGAGGGCGGGGCGGGCGGCCCCTCGCTGTCCCTGCGGGGGCTGGACAACCTCGAGTACTACTGGATGGACCACGGCACGTTCCAGGACGTCACCGGGACCGGCGGGACCCTGGATCCGCGGTCGGTGCACGTCATGGATCTGGTGCTCGCCTCGCTTCGTCATTGGGTGCAGGAGGTCCATGTCGACGGCTTCCGCTTCGATCTGGCGGCGACGCTGGGACGGGACGATCGGGGCTTCCGCGCCGACCACCCGCTGCTGCGGGCGATCGCCACCGACCCGGTGCTGCGCGAGGTCAAGCTCATCGCGGAGCCCTGGGACGTCGGGACCGATGGCTGGCAGACCGGCGGTTTCCCGGCCCCCTTCGCCGAGTGGAACGACGCCTTCCGCAACGATGTCCGGGCCTTCTGGCTCTCCGATCGTGCGCATCGGGAGAGGACCGGGGACGACGCCGTCGGCGGGATCCGGGATCTCGCGACCCGCCTGAGCGGATCCAGCGACCTGCTGACCAGGAACGATCCGCCCGCGCTGCCCGAGGGGCGCAGCCTGCGCTCTCCCTGGGCCTCGATCAACTACGTCACCGCGCACGATGGCTTCACCCTGCGGGACCTGACCGTCTACGAACACAAGCGCAACGAGGCCAACGGCGAGGACAACCGCGACGGCACCTCGGACAACCGCTCCTGGAACCACGGCCACGAGGGCGAGGTCCCCGGCCCCGACCCGACCAGGACCGAGGAGCTGCGCCGCCGCACCGGGCGCAGCATGCTCGCCACCTTGCTGCTCGCCTCCGGGACGCCGATGCTGACCGCCGGGGACGAGATCGGGCGCACCCAGCAGGGCAACAACAACGCGTACTGCCAGGACAACGAGATCTCGTGGGTGGACTGGTCGCTCGACGACCAGGCCCTGGAGCTGCGGGAGTCCGTGTCCCGCATCCTGCACCTGCGAGGCGAGCATCCGCAGCTGCGTGCGCCGCACTTCCTGCGCCCTGCGGATCCCGAGCACCTCGACGCCGGACAGGTCGCCTGGTTCGGCGCCGAGGGCGACCCCCTGGACCATGAGTCATGGATGGATCCGTCCCGGCATCTGCTGGCCATGCTGCGGCCGGCGATCCGGGGACGCGGCGGAGCGGAGCATCTGCTCGTGATCTTCTCGACCGACTCCCGTGACGTGCCCGTGCAGATGCCGCGGGCGCCCTGGCCCCAGGGCACGACGCGGGTTCTCCTGGACACCGCCCTCGAGCGCCAGGATGACCTTCCCGCGAGTCCCGTCCTCGAGCGGACGGTCATCGTGCGCAGCGGGAGCGTGGTGGTCCTCGGGATCGCGGCCGACGGTGCTGAGGAGCCCTCCGAACGGCTATCGTGAGGACCGTCACCACGACCGTCGCAGACACCGAGGTGTCAGGCAGGAGAGACCATGTCCCAGGCCACCGGGTCCGAGGGCGCCGCGCCCCGGACCACCGCGCACCGGACCGCTGCATCCGCAACCGGCTCGACCGGATCGACCGGATCGACCGGCACGACGAACACGAGCAGCACGACCAGCTCGCTGGAGCGCGGCGTGGGCCGGATCCCGATCATGGACGTGCAGCCCGTCGTCGACGGCGGCCGCTTCCCGGCCTCCTGCGTCGAGGGCGAGACGATCACCCTCACCGCGAACGCCTTCCGCGAGGGACACGACGAGATGGGCGTGCAGGCCGTCCTCGTGGATCCCGACGGCGGCGAGCAGCGCCTGCGGATGGAGTCCACGAACCCGGGCCTGGATCTCTGGCAGGTGCCCGTGCGGCCGGATCGGACGGGGCACTGGTCCTTCCGCGTCGAGGCGTACTCCGCGCCCTACGAGAGCTGGGTCCACAGCGCCGAGGTGAAGATCCCGGCCGGCATCGACCTCGACCTCGTCTGCGCCGAGGGGGTCCTGGTGCTGCGGCGCGTGCTGGCCGAGGTCGACAGCGGCCTGCGGCCCGCGTCCGACGGCCCCGTCGTCCGCGCGGCTCTGGAGAGCCTGCGCTCCCCCGGCCTGCCGGCCTCCTCGCGCGTGGCCCCGGCGCTGGCCGCCGATCTGCGCGGCATGCTCGCCCTGAGACCTCTGCGCGAGGGCGTCACGGTCTCGGCGACCTACCGGCTCGTGGTGCACCGCCGTCGGGCCCTGTTCGGCTCCTGGTACGAGTTCTTCCCCCGTTCCGAGGGGGCCAGCTTCGACCCGGAGACGGGATGGCGCTCGGGCACCCTGCGCACCGCGGCGACGTCCCTGGACCGGATCGCGGCGATGGGCTTCGACGTCGCCTATCTGACCCCGATCCACCCGATCGGCTCGACCTTCCGCAAGGGACGCAACAACACCCTGGACCCGCGCCCCGGGGACCCCGGGTCGCCCTATGCGATCGGGTCGGCCGACGGCGGCCACGACGCGATCCATCCCGACCTCGGCACCCTCGAGGACTTCGACGCCTTCGTGGCCCGCGCCAAGGAGCTCGATCTCGAGGTCGCCCTCGACATCGCCCTGCAATGCTCCCCCGACCATCCCTGGGTCACCGAGCACCCCGAATGGTTCACGGTGCGGGCGGACGGCACGATCGCCTACGCCGAGAACCCGCCCAAGAAGTACCAGGACATCTATCCGCTCAGCTTCGACACCGACTACGACGGGCTCTACGCCGCCGTGCGGGACATGCTCGAGCACTGGGTCGACCACGGGGTGACGCTGTTCCGGGTCGACAACCCCCACACCAAGCCGGTGCGCTTCTGGGAGGAGCTGCTGGCGGAGTTCGACGAGAAGCATCCCGAGGTGATCTTCCTGGCCGAGGCGTTCACCCGGCCCACGATGATGCACACGCTCGGCAAGGTCGGCTATCACCAGAGCTACACCTACTTCACCTGGCGCGAGAGCGCCGCGGAGCTGCAGGAGTACCTCGAGGAGCTCGTCGAGTCCGCGCCGTACATGCGGCCGAGCTTCTGGCCCACGACCCACGACATCCTCACCCCGTTCATGAGCTCGGGGGGCCGACGGGCCTTCGCCCTGCGCGCGATCCTCGCCGCCACCCTCGTCCCCACCTGGGGCATCTACACCGGGTACGAGCTGGTCGAGGACGTCCCGCGGCCCGGGGCGCAGGAGCAGATCGACAACGAGAAGTACGAGTTCACGCCGCGCGACTTCGCCGGCGCCCTCGCCGCCGGCCGGAGCCTCGAACCGCTGCTGACGGACCTCAACCGGATCCGCCGCGAGCATCCCGCCCTGCAGTCGCTCACCTCGATCCGGTTCCATGAGGCCGAGGACGAGCAGGTGCTGGTCTTCTCCAAGCATCTCGGAGCAGTCGCCAGTGGCACCGGCTCGCCGGACACGATCCTCGTGGTCTCGCTGACCGCCCATGACAAGGACGCGTGGACCACGCTCCACCTGGATCTCGACGCGCTCGACGTCCCCGAGCGCTTCGAGGTCGAGGACCTGCTGACCGGCGAGAGGTTCACGTGGGGCAGCGACCCCTACGTCGTCCTCAGCGCCACCGACCGGCCCGCGCACGTCCTGCGGATCATCCACCCCGAGGAGAGCTGACATGGCTGACCAGACCGACCCCACCCCCTCGACCTCAGGCGCGGCGAGTCCGTCCTCCGCACCGGCTCCTGCGACACCGACCGCACCGGCCCCTGCGACGCCCTCGTCGCCTTCTGCGACACCGCCTGCCTCGCCGTCCGCGCCGGTCCCTTCGTCGTCGACGGCGACTCCGACGGCGGTACCGACGGTGATGCCGCTGGGCGAGCACGAGCTGGGCGCCGCCGCCACCGGCAGCTATCACGATCCCCATTCGGTGCTCGGCGCCCACGAGTACGAGGGCGCGATCACGGTCCGCACCCTCAAGCCCTTTGCCCGGGCGGTCGAGGTGGTCCTGCCCGATGGCAGCGCGGTCGCGATGGAGCACGAGTACGACGGGATCTGGGCCGTCGCCCTCGCGGTCCCCCACCTCCCCTCCTACCGGGTGCGCGTCACCTGGGAGGAGGGTGCCGCTCCGGTGGACCTCGACGAGCCCCACCGGTTCGCGCCCACCATCGGCGAGCTCGACCTCCACCTGATCCACGAGGGCCGCCACGAGGAGCTGTGGCGGGCGCTCGGCGCCCACGTGCTCACCCTCGACGGGGTCGAGGGCACATCGTTCGCCGTGTGGGCCCCCAACGCCCGCGCGATCCAGGTGGTCGGCACCTTCAACGGGTGGGAGGGCCGTGGCCACGCCCTGCGCAGCCTGGGATCCTCCGGCGTCTGGGAGATCTTCGTCCCCGCTGTCGGGGACGGGGACACCTACAAGTTCCGGAT
The DNA here is from genome assembly GCF_039526165.1 of Brachybacterium tyrofermentans. Taxonomy (NCBI): domain Bacteria; kingdom Bacillati; phylum Actinomycetota; class Actinomycetes; order Micrococcales; family Dermabacteraceae; genus Brachybacterium; species Brachybacterium tyrofermentans. The sequence continues at coordinate 24,371 of NZ_BAAAIR010000050.1, read as the reverse complement.
CCTGGGGGCCGACGGCACCTGGGTCGACAAGGCCGATCCGATGGCGCGCCTGGCCGAGGTGCCGCCCGCCACCGGCTCCGTGGTCACCACGAGCACCTTCGAGTGGACCGACGAGCACTGGCTCGCCGAGCGCGCCGCCCAGGAGGCCGTCGCCTCCCGGATGTCGATCTACGAGCTCCACCTGGCCAGCTGGCGCCCCGGGCTCGGCTACACCGAGCTCGCCACCGAGCTGGTCGACTATGTGACCGAGATGGGCTTCACCCACGTGGAGTTCATGCCGGTCGCCGAGCACCCCTTCGGCGGGTCCTGGGGCTACCAGGTCACCGGGTACTACGCCCCGACCTCCCGTCTGGGCTCCCCCGACGAGCTGCGCCACCTGATCGATGCGCTGCACGCGGCGGGCATCGGCGTGATCCTGGACTGGGTCCCCGCCCACTTCCCCAAGGACGAATGGGCGCTCGCGCGCTTCGACGGCACCGCGCTGTACGAGCATGCCGATCCCCGGCGCGGCGAGCACCCGGACTGGGGCACGCTCGTGTTCGACACGGGCCGCCACGAGGTGCGCAACTTCCTGGTCGCCAACGCCTGCTACTGGCTCGAGGAGTTCCACGTCGACGGCCTGCGGGTCGACGCCGTCGCCTCGATGCTCTACCTGGACTACTCCCGTGAGGACGGCCAGTGGATCCCCAACCGCCACGGCGGCCGGGAGGACCTCGAGAACATAGCCTTCCTGCAGGAGACCACCGCGACCGCCTACAAGCGGGCGCCGGGCATCGTGATGATCGCCGAGGAGTCGACCTCGTTCCCGGGCGTCACCCGTAGCACTGACAGCGGCGGGCTCGGCTTCGGCTTCAAATGGAACATGGGCTGGATGCACGACACCCTGGAGTACCTCGGGCAGGACCCGATCAACCGCCAGTACCACCATGGCGAGCTGACCTTCTCGATGGTCTACCAGTACTCCGAGAACTTCGTGCTCCCCATCAGCCACGACGAGGTCGTCCACGGCAAAGGCTCGCTGCTGCGCAAGGCTCCGGGCGACGACTGGCAGCAGGCCGCCTCGCTGCGCACCTACCTGGCCCTGCAGTGGACCCATCCCGGCAAGCAGCTCGTGTTCATGGGCAGCGAGTTCGCGCAGGGCACCGAATGGTCCGAGCAGTCGGGCCTGCCGTGGTGGCTGCTCGAGTACCCGCTGCACCGCGGCACCCAGCAGCTGGTCAAGGACCTCAACGGCCTGCAGGCCGACTTCCCCGCGCTCTATCAGCGCGACCAGGATCCGGGCGGCTTCGAATGGCTGATCGGGGACGACGCCGACCACAACATGCTGGTGTTCCTGCGTCGCGACGAGGCCGGCGACCCGGTGGTCGTGGTGCTCAACTTCTCCCCGCAGCCGTGGCACGGCTACCGGATCCCGCTGCCCGAGGGTGGGAGCTGGCTCGAGGTGCTCAACAGCGACGCCCCGGTCTACGGGGGCAGCGGCATCGGGAACCTGGGCCGTGTGCATGCGGAGGCCCTGCCCCAGCACGGCCGGGATCACTCGGTGCGGCTGTCGGTGCCCCCGCTGGGCGCCGTCGTCCTCGTCCCGGAGCGGCTCCGCGAGGGCTGAGCAGCCGGGCCCCGTGCCGCAGTGCTGGGCTGCAGAACCGGGCTGCAGAGGCCGCTCCCGATGACCGAGCCGGCCGACCGAGCAACGACGACCTGCCGCCCCTCCGGAGAGCTCCGGAGGGGCGGCAGGTCGTGGGCTGTGCAGGCACCGCGGGCGGCCGTGCTGTCCGCGGGCGGCCGTGCGCTCAGTACAGGAAGTTCGCCAGGCGCTTGCGCGCGGCAGGCACCCGCGGATCCGCCGGGCCGGCCACCTCGAACAGCTGCAGCAGACGATCACGCAGCGCGGCCTTCGTCTCCTGGTCGGCGCCCCGGAGGTGGCCCAGCAGGCGGCTGAACGCGTCGTCGACGTGTCCGCCGAGCATGTCGAGGTCGGCGACCAGCAGCTGTGCCGCCAGGTCCGTCGGCTTCTGGGCGGCCTCCTCGCGGACCGCGTTCGCGTCGATGCCCTGGGTGCGGCGCATGAGCGACACGGTGGCCAGGCCGGCCTTCGCCTCGGCGTCGGCCGGGGTCTCGGAGAGCTGCTTCTCGTAGGCGGCCACGGCGGCGTCGAGGTCGCCCTTCTCGATCGCCTCGTAGGCCTCGGCGATCAGCGGCGGCATCGGCTCCTCCTCGGGAGCCGCCTGCTCACCCTGCCCTGCGCCGGTGGTGTCCAGGCCCTGCTGCTTCGCGAGCTCGAGCACCTGGCTGATGAGGTTGTCGACCTCCTCGTCGGGGAGCACGGACTGCACGATCGGCTGCACCTGGCCGAGGATCAGCAGGAGCAGCGTCGGCAGCTGCTCGATGCGCAGGGCTCCGGCGACGCGCTGCTGCGTGTCGGCGTCGACGACCGCGAGGCGGAGCGCCCCACCCTGGGCGTCGACGGCGCGCCGCAGGGAGCCGAGGAACTGCTCGCCCTCGGCGACCCGCGAGCTGGTGACGAGCATGAGCGTGGGGATCTGCTGCGAATCGGCGACCAGCTGCTCGAGACCCTGCTCGGTGACAGCCACCTCATGCGGGGACGGGGTGCCCCCGGCGCCGCCGGCGCTTCCCTCGGAAGCGGCAGGCTGCTTCAGCGCGGCGAGATCGATGATGCCGTACGGATCGGTCACGGGAGAACTCCTTCGACGAGGTCGGGACCCGAACAGTCTAGGGAGTGCACCGAGCCGGGGCTCTCAGAGACCGCCATCCCGGGGACGCCCTGAGAGAACATCCTCCGGAGCCGATCGACCGACGACGTCGCCCCGGCGGAGGTCACTCCCCCGTGGCTCCCAGGGTGGTCAGGGTGGCGCCGATCGGCTGCACCTGCGCCGTGGCGCCCTTCTTCGCACCCTTCGCCCCCTTGGCGGGGATGAACAGGGCGACGTGCGCCCCATAGGTTCGGACGTACTCCTTGGTGAACTCCTTGCTGCCGATCACCTTGGTGTACGCGTTGTCCTCCGCATAGCGCATGGTCGCGCCGTCCTTGATGGACACCGTGCGGGTCGAGGTCAGGGTGCCCATGACGATGGCTCCGCCGTCGTCCGTGCGCAGCCCGACGAACTCCTCGTCCGTGACCTTGTAGGTCTCCTTCACAGTCGCAGCCTCGTCCTTCTCGACGCCGGCGTTGAGCTCCTTGCGCTCGGTCTTGATCTGCTCGTGCCGCTCCAGCTTGAAGGGGTCGTCGGCGAGCAGGTCGTCCGGGTCGTCCTCGTCGCCGTTGGAGAGCACCTTGGCATACAGCGCCAGGGCCTTCGCGGGAGTCATGAGCAGGTCCTCGGAGTCCACCTCGACCTTCTCGGCACCCACCAGCTCGTTGGGCACCTGAGGCATCTCGATGCCGACGGCCTGCTGAGCCCAGCCCCAGCTGATGTAGGGCGACTGGGCGTCGGCCTGCTGCAGTGCCATGAAGTACGGGACGCCGTCCTTCTTCGAGTCCTCGACCAGGGCGATCGCGACGCGCGGGAACTCGGCGGTGACGGTGGTCATCGGGACGATCAGCGACTCACCGGGGACGCTGAGGAAGGCTGCCCACTCGTCGGCCTTCTTGATCATCGCGTAGGCCGACTTGCGGAAGGTCACGGCCGAGCCGGTGACGCGGGGCGCGAGCTTCTTGACGTCGGCCTTCTTGTCGGCGGCGAGCACCGCAGCGTTGACCTCGCTGACGTAGGTCTCGAACTGCTCGACCGTGTTCACGGGGGTCGGCTCCGCGGCGGAAGGGCCCTTGGGCGGCGCGGGCGGCGCCTCGGGCTCCGAGGCGCAGGCGGAGAGCACCCCGGCGGCGAGGAGGGATCCCGCTCCGACGAAGAGTCCACGGCGGGGAACGGGTCGGCTGGTCATCTGCGGGTCCTTCCACACAGGCGTGCTGCGGTTCTGGCGGGTCATCGACGGTCCTCGCTGTCCCGGTCGTCGACGTCTTCCGGGGTACCGCGATCCTCGCCCAGGCCCCAGGCATTGTCCTCCGGGCCCGTCGGGGAGGGACGGCCGGCGTCCGGGTCGGCGACGTCGTCGCCCTTCCCGTCGACCGGTGCGAGCACCTCGGTGTCGTCGTGGAAGAGGCGGACCGGATCGCCGGGCGCCTCGCTGTCGGACGTCACGCCATCGGTCGTCATGTCGTCGGACTCAGCATCAGCATCAGCATCAGCATCAGCATCAGCATCAGCCGGCGTACCAGCGGCTGCGCCTGCCTCGACCTCGGGGTCGACCGCGGCGCGGTCAGTCTCCGTGGCGGCGTCGGTCGCCTCGAGCTCCGCGTCCTCGTCGTCCTCTCGGCGTCGGCCGCCGATCGAGACGACGAGCAGGACCAGGCCGATCACGGCGATCGCGGCGCCGCCGGCATAGGCGAAGGGAACCCACTCGTTCTCGTTCTCGACGGGCCAGGTGATCGAGACGGAATCGGCACCGGCCTCGGTGCCGTCGGTGACGACCAGGATCGCCCGGTACGCCTGCTGGTTGTCCCCGTGCTCCTCCGCGGCGAAGTCGGCGATCTCGACCGTGTACGGCGAGGGCTTCGTCTCGACCGTGCGCCACAGGTCCGATCCGGTGGGATCGCTCAGCTCGGTGGCGCCCTCCGGGTTGACCGCCTCCGCGCTCAGCGTGCTCCAGTCGCTGGCCCCGGTGATCCGCGTGTAGGAGGTGTCGGCGAGGTAGGCCTCGATGTCGCTGTTGTCCGCGGTGATGAGGGAGACGTCCGAGGAGCCCTCGATCGTCACCTCGCCCTTCTGGCCCCCGACGTACAGGACGCCCGGATCGATGACCACGGCGGGGCCGGGGCTGCTGAGCTCCACGGTCGCGGTGGTCTCGGTCGGTGGGGCCCAGGTGGTCTCACCGAGGCGTCCCAGCACCAGTCCGATCACTCCGATCAGGATCAGGAGGACGGCGAGGAGGCGTTGCACGATAAGTGCTCCTTCAGAGCGGCCCCGACGGGCCAAGGTGGCAGATTCATCCACGATAGGGCGGTGCCGTGCGCGGCAACAGTCCCCCGTGACCATGTGCACCTCGGTAAAGATCCCCTCATGAGCGCCCCATGGGCCTCTCATCAGGCGCGCAATGAGCCTCCGGCGTCGGATCCTCCGGATCGGTGACGTACCCTGGCGGAGTGCGTCTCGTTGTTGCCCGTTGCTCCGTCGACTACACCGGTCGACTCACCGCCCACCTCCCGCTGGCCCCACGCCTTCTCATCGTGAAGGCCGACGGCAGCGTGCTGATCCATTCCGACGGGGGCAGCTATAAACCCCTGAACTGGATGAGCCCGCCCTGCACCCTGGCGACCACGCGTCGCGAGGACGCGGACGCCGTCGACGACCCCGAGGGCGAGTGGATCGAGCAGTGGGACGTCACCCATACCAAGACCGGTGACCGGCTGCGGGTGCGGCTGCACGAGATCTTCGAGGACTCCGCCCATGAGCTGGGTGTCGATCCCGGCCTGCAGAAGGACGGCGTCGAAGCGCATCTCCAGGCGCTGCTGGCGCAGAACATCGAGACCCTGGGCGACGGCTGGTCGCTCGTGCGCCGGGAGTACGGCACCGCCATCGGGCCGGTCGACATCCTCGCCCGTGACGCGGACGGCGGATCGGTGGCCATCGAGATCAAGCGCCGCGGCGAGATCGACGGCGTCGAACAGCTGACCCGGTATCTCGAGCTGCTCAACCGCGACCCCCTCCTGGCCCCCGTGCGCGGCATCTTCGCCGCCCAGGCCATCAAGCCCCAGGCCCGCGTCCTCGCCGGTGATCGCGGGATCGACTGCGTGACGCTGGACTACGACGCCCTGCGCGGGATCGACGACGTCGACTCCCGGCTGTTCTGATCTCCCCACCCGCCCCGCTCACCCCACCGCACCAGGAGCTGCCTTGAGCACCGCTGCCAGCACGGACCACTCCCCCGCGGCGGTCTCCGCCGATCTCGCTCTGCGCGGCACGGCGCTGCTCGAGCAGGGGCTCGTGCCTGACGCCCTGGTGCTCGTCTCCGGGCAGGACATCATCTGGTCCGGTCCCTCCGCGCACGCTCCCGAGCACACCGCCGTGAAGACCCTCCAGCACGAGGGGCTCATCCTTCCCGGACTGGTCGACCTGCACTGCCATGGCGGCGGCGGCGTCTCCTTCCCCGACTCCACCTCCGCCGAGGAGATGCTCACCGCGGTGCGTGAGCACCGCCGGCACGGAACCACCTCTCTGGTCGCCTCCCTGGTCACGGCGGACGCGGCCACCCTGCGCGACCGGGTCGGGCAGCTCGCGCAGCTCACGGCCGACGGAGAGATCGCCGGCATCCACCTCGAGGGCCCGTTCCTCTCCGTGGCCCGTCGGGGCGCCCAGAACCCCGAGCACATCACCGCCGGCGATGCGGATCTGGTGCGGGAGCTCGCCCAGATCGCCGGTGGAGCACTCGCCACCATGACCGTCGCCCCGGAGGCGGAGGGTGCAGACGCGGTGATCGAAGCCCTCGCCGAGGTCGGCGCCATCCCCTCCCTCGGACACACCGACGGCTCCAGCACCCAGATGACCAGCGCCGTCGCGCTGGCCGGTGACCAGCTGCGCCGGGAGCACGGGCGCTCCGCCCGTCCTACGGCCACCCATCTGTTCAACGGGATGCGGCCGATCCACCATCGTGATCCCGGCCCCGCGCTCGCAGCGCTGGACGCCGCAGCCCGCGCGGATCTCGTCGTCGAGGTCATCGCCGATGGTGTGCACCTCGATGCACGCACCGTCGCCCATGTCTTCGCCCTCGCCGCCGATGACTGCGTGGCGCTGGTGACCGACGCGATGGCCGCGGCCGGGATGCCGGATGGCCAGTACAGCCTCGGCTCGCTCGACGTCACCGTCGATGCCGGGGTCGCGACCCTCACCGGCGGCACCGCGATCGCCGGAGGGACTGCGCATCTGCTCGACGTGGTGCGGTTCGCCGTCCTCGAGGCCGGCGTCGACCTGGTGCGCGCCGTCCGTGCGGCGTCCGTGGTCCCGGCCACGGTGCTGGGTCAGCAGGATCGCCTCGGATCTCTCGCACCGGGACGCCGGGCCGACATCGTGCTCACGGACACCGACCTCCGGCCCGTCTCCGTGCTGCGGGGCGGCCAGCGGGTCGGCGCCTAGCTGGACGAGGGCCAAGTGGTCCAGGGGTGGCAGGTCCGGGGCCGACAGGTCCAGAGCTGCCTAGCGGGCTGGCGGATCGAGAGCCGACAGCCGTCAGCCGTCAGCCGTCAGCCGTCAGCCCGACGATCAACGGTTCGTACGGCACCGTGGCCGCGGTCAGTCAGTCCGCGTCGCCCATCACGAGGCCGGTCGGAGCTGCCTCGATCCAGGAGTTCAGCGCAGCCCCGGAGGCGAGATCCACGATCGCGACGATCGTGCGCCCGCCGCGCAGCGTGAACTCCACCAGGAAGCTGTCCTCCTCGCCCGCGATGCGGGAGGGCAGGCGGCGCCGGGACACGTCGAGCAGCTCGAGGCGTCGGATGACCACCTCGGGACGGACCCGCAGCGAGAAGGCCCGATGCCATCGCAGACGATCGGTGCCGAAGCGCATCAACCCGTGCTGCCAGCTCGACCTGGTCACCAGGCCGCGCCGTTGCAGGGAGCACTCGAAGGCGCCGCGCTGACGGCTCAGGGCGATCTGCCGACCCACCAGATACACCGCCATCACGACGAAGAGCATCCCGACCCCCAGGAGGAGGATCGGGATGCTCAGATCGATCATGAACTGTTCAGGCGCCGCTCAGTGATCCGACTCGAGCAGCTCGGCGTCGTCGACACCGATGGTGACACGGTCGGAGTCCACGGAGACGAAGCCGCCATGGACGGTGCGCTCGGCGACCGAACCGTCCGCGTCGATGATGCGCACCTGACCGTCGCCGAGAACGGCGAGCGTGGGCTGCATCTGCGGCAGGATGCCCATGGACCCGTCGGCCGCGGGCACGACCACCTGGGCGGCCTGACCCGACCACACAGTGCGACCGCTGGTGACGAAGGTGACCTCGAGAGCACTCACGCCCCGAGCTCCTTCTGGATGCGGTGGTGGTTCTCCATGACCTTGTCGATCCCGCCGACGTTGAAGAACGCCTGCTCGGTGATGTGGTCGAATTCGCCGTCGCAGATGCCCTTGAAGCCCTCGATCGTGTCGCGGAGCGAGACGTCCGAGCCGTCCACACCGGTGAACTGCTTGGCGAGGTGGGTGTTCTGCGAGAGGAACTGCTGGATGCGGCGCGCACGCGACACCGTGACCTTGTCCTCCTCGGAGAGCTCGTCGACGCCGAGCATCGCGATGATGTCCTGCAGCTCCTTGTTGCGCTGCAGCACCATCTTCACGCGCACCGCGGTGTCGTAGTGGTCCTGGCCCACGTACTGCGGGTCGAGGATCCGCGAGGTGGAGGTCAGGGGGTCGATCGCCGGGTACAGACCGCGCGAGGCGATCTCGCGGGAGAGCTCCGTGGTGGCGTCGAGGTGGGCGAAGGTGGTCGCCGGGGCCGGGTCGGTGTAGTCATCGGCCGGCACGTAGATCGCCTGCATCGAGGTGATCGAGTGTCCGCGGGTCGAGGTGATGCGCTCCTGGAGCACACCCATCTCGTCCGCGAGGTTGGGCTGGTAGCCCACGGCCGACGGCATGCGGCCCAGCAGGGTCGACACCTCGGAGCCCGCCTGGGTGAAGCGGAAGATGTTGTCGATGAACAGCAGCACGTCCTGGGACTGCACATCGCGGAAGTACTCCGCCATGGTCAGGGCGGAGAGGGCCACGCGCAGACGCGTGCCCGGCGGCTCATCCATCTGGCCGAAGACCAAGGCGGTCTTCTCGATGACGCCCGACTCGGTCATCTCCTCGATGAGGTCCCAGCCCTCACGGGTGCGCTCACCGACACCGGCGAACACGGAGACGCCGTCGTGGTTGTTCGCCACGCGGTAGATCATCTCCTGGATGAGGACCGTCTTGCCGACGCCGGCGCCGCCGAACAGGCCGATCTTGCCGCCCTGCACGTACGGGGTCAGGAGGTCGATCGACTTGATGCCGGTCTCGAACATCTGGGTCTTGGACTCCAGCTGGTCGAAGTTCGGCGCCTGGCGGTGGATGGGCCAGCGCTCGGACACCTGGAGGGTCTCGCCCTCGGGGAGGTTCAGCGCATTGCCGACCACGTCGAAGACGGTGCCGAGGGTCGCGTCGCCGACGGGCACCGAGATCGGGGCGCCGGTGTCGGTGACGTCCTGGCCGCGGACGAGACCGTCGGTGGGCTTCAGCGCGATGGCGCGGACCATGCCGTCACCGAGGTGCTGGGCGGTCTCCAGGGTGAGGAGCGTCGAGGCGAGGCCTGCGCCGCTCACCTCGACCTGCGCGGTGAGCGCGTTGTACATGGCGGGGATGTTCCCGGGCGGGAACTCGATGTCGACGACGGCGCCGGTGACACGCGCGATACGACCGGTCGCGGTGGCGGGGGCGGGAGCTGTGGTGGTCATGTGGCTTCTCTCCAAGGGGTCGGGCCGGCGCTCGGGAGCGCTGGGCAGAGGTCTCAGCGTTCGGTGCGCCCGGATCCGGAGAGGGCGTCGGCGCCGCCGACGATCTCCGTGATCTCCTGCGTGATCTCCGCCTGGCGAGCGGTGTTCGCCAGTCGGGTGAACTTGTCGATCTGGGTCTGTGCGTTGTCCGTCGCGGTCTGCATCGCTCGCTGCCGGGAGGCGTGCTCCGAGGCGATGGACTGCATCAGGGTGTTCACGATGCGCGACTCGACGTATCGCGGGATGAGCTCGCCCATGACGGATTCGGCGTCAGGGGTGAACTCGTAGAGCGGGAACGTCGGCTTCTCGCCGCCGTCCTCGGCCTCCACGATGCCCATCGGCACCAGCCGGGAGACGCGTGCGAACTGCTGGAACCTGCTCTTGAAGCGGGTTCCGACCAGGTACAGCTCATCGACGTGGACCGCGGGGTCCTCGCTGAGCAGCACCTCGGTGAGGGTCTCGGCGATCTCGTGGCCGAGGAGCGCGAGCTCCTCCTCCTTGTACGGAGTCCACGTCTTGACCGACGGACGGTTGCGGAACCGGTAGTACGAGTCGCCCTTGCGGCCGACGATGTACATGTCCACGGTCTTGCCCTCGTCGCGCAGCGAGTTGCCGAGCTCCTCCGCCTCACGGATCGCGTTGGGCGAGTACGAGCCCGCCATGCCGCGATCAGAGGTGATCAGCAGGATCGCGACACGGCCGGTCTGCGCGCGGTCCTGCTCCAGGAAGGGATGCGCGAAGTCGGTGGAGTGCGTCGCCACCGCTCCGATGGCCTGCGAGATGGCATCGGCGTACGGCGTCGTGGCGAGCACACGGGCATGCGCCTTGGCGATGCGCGTGGCGGCGATCATCTCCTGGGCCTTGAAGATCTTCTTCATGCCCTGAGCGGATTTGATCCGCTTCTTGTACTCCCTCTGCTGTGCTCCCATGTCTCTCCTCGTGCGTGGCGTGAAGCCGGCGTCCGCCGTGCCCGCCCTCCCGGGCGGGCACGGATGAATCGGATCAGCCGCGGACGATGTTCTCCTGCTCGATGTCCTCGTCGTCGAGGCGCTCGCTGACGTCGTTGACGCCTGCGCTCTTGCCCTTGCCCGCGAGGAAGTCCTTCTTGACCTCGTCGAGGATGCTGGACAGCTCCTCCTCGGTCGCGGACTCGAACTTGTTGGTGCTGCGGATCGCGTCGAGCACGCCGCCGTTGTGGCGCAGGTGCTCCAGCAGATGCGACTCGAAGTCGCGGACGTCCTCGAGATCGATGTCGTCGAACTTGCCCTTGGTGCCGGCCCAGATCGAGACGACCTCCTCCTCCATGGGGAAGGGCGAGCTCTGGTTCTGCTTGAGCAGCTCCATGAGGCGGGCACCGCGGTTCAGCTGCTGCTTGGACGCGGCATCCAGGTCCGAGGCGAACATCGCGAAGGCCTCGAGGTCGCGGTACTGCGCGAGCGAGATCTTCAGCGTGCCCGAGACGGCCTTCATGGCCTTGGTCTGGGCGGAGCCGCCGACGCGGGAGACCGAGATGCCGACGTCGACCGCCGGGCGCTGGTTCGCATTGAACAGGTCCGACTGCAGGAAGCACTGGCCGTCGGTGATCGAGATGACGTTGGTCGGGATGTAGGCCGAGACGTCGTTGGCCTTGGTCTCGATGATCGGCAGACCGGTCATCGAGCCGCCGCCCAGCTCGTCGGACAGCTTCGCGCAACGCTCGAGCAGACGAGAGTGCAGGTAGAAGACGTCGCCCGGGTAGGCCTCGCGGCCCGGCGGACGCCGCAGCAGCAGCGACACGGCGCGGTACGCCTCGGCCTGCTTGGAGAGGTCGTCGAAGACGATGAGGACGTGCTTGCCCTCGTACATCCAGTGCTGACCGATCGCGGAGCCCGCGTAGGGCGCGATGTACTTGAAGCCGGCCGGGTCGGAGGCCGGGGCCGCGACGATCGTCGTGTACTCCAGGGCTCCGGCCTGCTCGAGCGTCGAGCGCACCGAGGCGATGGTCGAACCCTTCTGGCCGACGGCGACGTAGATGCAGCGGACCTGCTTCTCCGGGTCGCCGCTCTCCCAGTTCGCCTTCTGGTTCAGGATCGTGTCCAGCGCGATCGCGGTCTTGCCGGTCTGGCGGTCACCGATGATCAGCTGACGCTGACCGCGGCCGATCGGGGTCATGGCGTCGATGGCCTTGATCCCGGTCGCCAGCGGCTCCTTGACGCTCTTGCGCTGCATGACGCCGGGAGCCTGGAGCTCCAGGGCGCGGCGGCCGACGGTGTCGATCGTGCCGAGGCCGTCGATCGGCGCGCCGGTGGGGTCGACCACGCGGCCGAGGTAGCCGTCGCCGACGGGCACGGAGAGGACCTCGCCGGTGCGACGGACCTCCTGGCCCTCTGCGATGCCGGAGAACTCGCCGAGGACGACGACGCCGATCTCGCTGAGCTCGAGGTTCAGCGCGAGGCCGAGCTCCCCGTTCTCGAAGCGGACCAGCTCGTTGGCCATGACGTTGGGCAGGCCCTCGACGCGGGCGATGCCGTCGGCCGACTCGGTGACCCGGCCGATCTCCTCGCGGTCGGTGGAACCTGCCTGGTAGGTGGACACGGCGGTGTCCAGTGCTTGCCGGATGTCCTCCGGGCGGATCGTGAGCTCAGCCATCGCGGTGCTTCGCTTCCTCTCGTGGTCCCGTCGCTGCGGGGGTGATGTGTGGTGCTGGGGCAGGTGCCGCGGCCGGAGCCGTCAGGACACCAGGTGTTCGCGGGCCTGGGCGAGGCGCGCGAGGACGGTTGCGTCGTAGAGGTCGTCTCCGACATGGATCCGCAGACCGCCCACGACGTCCTGTGAGACTTCGAGGTTCATCTGCACCTCACGGCCGTAGATGCCGGCCAGGACCGCGGCGAGACGAGACTGCTGCGCCTCGTCGAGCGGACGAGAGGTCTCGACCACGGCGAGGAGGCGGCGACGACGGTCCGAGGCGAACTCCGCGATCTCGCGCACACGGCGCGAGGGCTTCAGCTCGGTGCGCCGGGACACGGCGCGGACCGCGAGGGCCCCCGTGAGCCGGTGGACACGTCCCTCGAGCAGCGTTCGGACGACCCGCCCGCGGGCCGCAGGATCCCCTCGGGTGTCGTCGAAGCTCGAGGACAGCTCGGCGCTGTCGTCGATCAGTCGCGAGACCTGGAAGAGCTCCTCCTCGACCTGGCCGAGGACGCTCTCGCGCTCGGACTGCTCCAGCAGGGCGGTCACCCCCAGCCGCTCCAGGGCGTCGAGGATGTCCTCCTGCTCGGACCAGCGCCGACGCACGACCTCGAGGGTGAGGCCGAGGGCGGCGTCGCTGACCTTGCCGGTCAGCAGCGCACGGACGGCCGACTCCTTCACCTCGGCGTCGCGACCGGAGTCGCTGAGCAGACGCACGAGCTGATTGCTGGAGTCGATCGCATCGGCGATCGCGAACAGTTCGTCCGCGGTGCTGTCCAGGGAGAGCCCGTCCGTCGCGAAGACGGACTGGGCCTGCTGGACGACCTCGGCGAACGAGGTGGAGGAAGTTCCTCGCATCACTGGTCCTTATCGGGTGGCGGACTGGCTCGACTCGAGGTCGTCCAGGAACCGGTCGATCACGCGGCGGGATCGCTCATCATCGGTGAGGGACTCCCCGACGATCTTGGAAGCCAGGTCGCTCGCGAGCGATCCGACTTCGCTGTGAAGCTGCGTGGAGGCCGTCTGGCGCTCCGCGGACAGCTGCTGACGGCCGGAGGCGAGCACCCGGTCGGACTCGGCCTCGGCGCGAGCCTTGGCCTCCTCGACGATGCGTGCGCCGTCCTGGCGTGCCTTCTCGCGGATGCCTGCGGCTTCCTGGCGAGCGGCGGCGAGCTCCTGCTCCTGGGTGGCCTTGAGATCATCAGCCTGCTGCTGGACCTCTTCGGCCTTCTTCAGCCCGCCCTCGATCTTCTCCGAACGCTCATCGAGCACTGCGGTGAGTCGCGGCAGGACGAACTTCATGAAGACGACGGCGAAGATCACGACGAAGATCAACGTCCAGATGATCTCCGAGGTCTCCGGCAGCAGCAGCTTGTAGCCGGGAACTTCTGCTTCAGCGTTGAGCATCAGGGGTGCCTCAGGCCGTTCCGCCGAAGATGAGGCCGGTGACGATGGCCAGCAGCGTCAGGATCTCGGTGAAGGCGATACCGATGAACATGGTGGTCTGCAGCTGGCCGCGCAGCTCGGGCTGGCGCGCGGTGGCCTCAGCGGTCTTGCCGACAATGATGCCGATGCCGATACCGGGGCCGATAGCGGCGAGGCCGTAGCCGATCGACGCGACGTTGCCGTTGATTTCGGAGAGGATCATCGGGTCCACGGGGATTCCTTTCGTTGTGCCGCCCGGGCGGGCGGCAGACAGGGGTCTTGCGGGGAGGTGCGGGAACGGAGGCGAGCGCTCAGTGCTCGTCCGAGGAAGCCATCTGGATGTACACCGCGGCCAGCATCGTGAAGATGAAGGCCTGCAGCGCGGCGACGAAGATCTCGAAGCCGTAGATGCCGATCGCGAGGGCTCCGGCGAACGGGGAGGCCACGATGAGCCAGGTGCCCGAGAGCAGCAGCCCCTGGGTCAGCCCGATGAAGACGACCAGCATGATGTGGCCGGCGACCATGTTCGCGAGGAGTCGGATCGTGAGCGAGGCCCAGCGGATCAGGATGACCTGCAGGAACTCGATCGGGATCAGCAGGATGTAGATCGGCTTCGGCACACCGGGAGGCATGGTCTCGTGCTTGAGGTAGCCGCCCAGCCCGTGCTTCTTGATCCCGGCGACCACGTAGGTCACGAAGGTCCACAGCGCCAGCAGCAGCGGGAAGCCGATCACGGAGGTGCCCGCGAGGTTCATGCCCGGGACCACCCCGGCGAGGTTCATCGCGAGGATGAGGAAGAAGAGGGTGATCAGGAAGGGGGCGAAGCGTCGACCTTCCCGGATCCCCAGGGTGTTCTGGATGATCGTGCCGTGCACGAACTCGATCAGCATCTCGACGATGCTCTGCGCGCGGCCGGGGACCAGCTTGGCCCGGGAGGCGATCACGCACATCACGATGAGGACGACCGCGATCACGATCAGGCGCACGAGCTGCACCCGGTTGAACTCGAACGGGGTCCCGGCGAAAAGGATCGGCGGCGGGAAGAATTCCGCCAGGCTCGGGATGTGGAAGAGCGAATCGCCCTCTGCGTACAGCGTGGGGCTGAGGTCTGCGGTGTTCAGCTCGATCTCCCGTGGTCGTGTGGCCGGACGCAGCTGCGTCGGCCGTGGCCGTCATGTTGATCGAGTCCATCCCGTAGCGGCCACCATGCGTACGACGATGGACGACGCTAGGCGTTCCGGGTGGTCGATCAGTGGTCGAACTCGCTGCGGTATTGCACCGTGATCAGCAGTCGAGCACCTTGGAAATCATAACAGAGAGTCAGGATCCGGACTGGTCATCAGGGGGGTCTGCGACCTGCTCCACATCGAGGGGCTGACGGGACCGTGCCAGCAGCGTGACCTCCACCGCCACGGCCGAGACCGCGCCCACCAGCAGTGCGAGTCCGATCCACCGGGTGGAGACGCCACCCATGTCCCGCACCACGATCAGGACGAGGATCACAACAAGCATCTTGACCGCCCAGCTGCCGAGCACGGTGGCCGCCATGGTCACCGGCGTCAGCCTCGGACCGGCGAAGGTGATCGCGAGCGTCGGCAGCACCACCACGAGCGTGAGGCCCGTGCCGATGAGCGCACCGACGAGTGCCGGCTGGTCCGAGCTCATGGCGGCGATCACGATGACCACGACGTCGAGCACCATGCCGACCACGAGCGCCAGGATCAGGGCCCGCTGCATGGCGCGGTCGCCCACGGCGCGGCGACGCGGCGTCCTCCCGGTGGGGGTGGCGGAGCTGTCAGGACGAGGGGACATCGGATTCCTTCCGGCGGCGCCCGGGGCGCCATCTGAGCGGGTCGAAGGTCAGCAGGAGCGCGAACAGGAGCCCGCACGCCCAGAAGATCAGGACCGCCTGGGTGGACAGCACGATCGGCAGGAGCAGTCCGACCGACACCACCACCGTCCACGTGTACATGATCAGGACGGCGGTGCGCTTGGAGTGCCCCAGGCGCAGCAGCCGGTGATGCAGATGGGCCTTGTCGGCATGGAACGGGGACTTCCCCGAGCCGATCCGCCGCACGACTGCCAGTGCGAAGTCGAGGAACGGGATGACCATCACGCCGATCGGCAGGAGGATCGGCAGGAACTGCCCGAAGAAGTCCGCCCCCGACAGTCGTGCGGGATCGACCTGGCCGGTCACCGCGATGGTGCTCGCGGCCAGGAGGAGGCCCAGCAGCATCGACCCGGAGTCCCCCATGAAGATCCGGGCACGGGTCATGTTGTGGGGCAGGAAGCCCAGACAGGCGCCGATCATCACCGCCGTGAGCAGAGCGGCGAGCGAGGAGTAGTCCGTGGTGGAGGCGTTGCGGGTGAGCGTGTACGCATACACGAAGAACGCGGAGCCCCCGATGGCCATCACCCCGGCGGCGAGTCCGTCGAGGCCGTCGACGAAGTTCACCGCGTTCATGCAGACCACGACCACGAGCACGGTGAGGATCAGCGCCGAGCGCTCCGACAGGATGGTCACACCGCCGATCGGCAGGGACACCAGGCTGACGCCCTGCCAGGCCAGGAGCATCGCGGCGAGGATCTGCCCCGCCAGCTTCGTCATCCAGTCGAGGTCCCACTTGTCATCCGCGGCGCCGAGCAGGCAGACGAGACCGGCGGCGGCGAGGATGGCCCAGGGCTGGCGGGTGTCCTCGAACAGGCCCTCGAGGAAGGGGATGTTGCTGGCCACCACCATCGCGGCCGCCACTCCGGCGAGCATCGCGAGGCCGCCCAGACGAGGGGTGACGGCATCGTGCACGTCCCGCTCCCGCACCGCGGTCATCGCCCCGGCTCGGCGGGCCAGGAGCCTCACGGCCGGGGTGACGAGGTACGTCACCGCAGCGGAGATCAGCAGGACGAAGAGATAGATCCTCACCCCGCAGCGTGTCCCTCGCCGCGCCCGCCCTCGGTCGTCGAGGCGTCCGCCACGGTCGGCGTCGCACCGTCGGCACCGAGATCGCCGGCAACGGGATCACCAGCTGCGAGATCATCGGCAGCGGGATCGCCAGCAGCGAGATCGTCGGCAGCGAGGTCTGCAGGGACAGCGGGGACGGCGGCCTCAGCGGGGGTCGTCGCGGACCGGCCCAGGTCGGGCTCGGACGGGAGGTCGAGCGCCGGGGCGCCCGCGGCGGCGCCAGTGGTCTCGGCCGGGGTCGCCCGACTGCTCTCGGCAGGACTGTCGCCTGCGGAGTCGCCCTGCGGGGCACCACCGTCGGAAGCGGTGTCGTCGGAAGCGGTGCCGTCGGCGGCAGAGTGGTCGGCAGCGGAGAGGTCCGCCGCAGAACCATCAGCGAGAGCGCCGTCAGCGGACGCGCCCTCCGCGAGCGAACCGTCGTCGGCTGCCTCGGGCGAGCCCTCCGCGTCGGCGTCGTCCTCGGAGACCTCCGGAACGGGGGCGGCGAAGATGTCGCCGACCGCCGCGATGATCTGTTCCTTGGTGAGGCTGCCTTCGCGGACGATCTCCGCGGGCTCCACGGTGGCGTCGAGGATGGTCGAGCTGGTGCCGATCCTGGCAGTTCCTCCGTCGAGGTACTCCTCGACGCTGTCCCCGAGCTGCGTCGCGGCTTCGAGCACGGTGAGCGCGGCGGGCTTCCCGCTGCGGTTCGCGCTGGAGACGGCGAGCGGACCGGTGCGGCGCAGCAGCGCCAGCGCGATCTCGTCGTCCGGCATGCGCAGGGCGACGGTCCCACGGGTCTCCCCCAGGTCCCAGGTCAGCGAGGGCTGGGCGGTGAGGATGATGGTCAGCGGGCCGGGCCAGAACTCCTCCGCGAGCTGTTCGACGTAATCGGGCACATCGGTGGCCAGGGCCAGCAGCACGGCGTGATCGCCCACGAGGACCGGCGGCGGCACGTCGCGACCTCGGCCCTTGGCATCGAGCAGGGCGTTGACGGCGTCCGGGGTGAAGGCGTCGGCGCCGATGCCGTAGACGGTATCCGTCGGCAGCACGATCAGCTTGCCGTCACGGACGGCATCGGTCGCAGCCGTCAGCGCGGCGTCGCGGGATTCTGGGTTCTGGGTGTCATGCACGCTCACGAGGTCAGTGTCTCACTTCCGGGGTCGGGGTCTTCGTCGGCACGGCGGGCGACCAGGAAGCGGTCTCGGCCGGTGAGGTCACGGGCGGTGCGCAGGGAATCGAAGCCGCCGTGCTGTGCGGCGGCTCGCCGTGCCGCCTCACCCTGGACGTCCGCATGCTCCATGACCAGCACTCCCCCAGGTCGCAGCAGTCGGGCGGCCCAGGCGATCACGGCGCGCGGCACCTCCAGACCGTCCGGGCCGCCGCCGAAGAGGGCACGATGCGGATCGTGGTCGAGCACCTCGGCATCGCGGGGCACGGCCTCGGGCGGGATGTACGGCGGGTTGGAGACGACGGCGTCCACGTGCCCCTCCCCGCACAGCTCGGCGAGGACCGCCGCGGAGGGGCTCGAGGGGTCCTGCAGGGCCGCGGTCAGATCGGCGGACAGCACGCGGCCGCGGCCGGGGCCGGCCATCTCGAGGTTCTCCCGTGCGAGCTCGATCGCCGCCGGGTCGACCTCGACCGCGGTGACGCGGGAGTCAGGCATCTCGTCGAGGACCGCCGCGGCCAGCGCCCCGCTGCCGGTGCACAGGTCCACCACGGTGCCCAGCGGGCCGACGGCCTCCTCGCGCAGCAGATCGACGGCGAGCTCGGTCTCCGGTCGCGGGATGAACACCCCGGGGCGCACGGCGAGCATCAGCCGACGGAACGGGGCACGGCCCAGGATGAGCTGGAGCGGCTCGCGCTGCTCGCGGCGAGCGGTGGCCGCCTCGAGATCCGCAGCGAAGGTCTCCGGCAGCTCGTCGAGCAGCACGAGGGGTCGATCGGTGCGCGCGGCCGCGGCGATCAGAGCACGCGCATCGACGCTGGGCGAGGGCACTCCGGCGGCCCCGAGGCGCTCCGTGGTCTCGGCGAGGGCGGTGCGCAGACGGCCCCGCGCCGCAGCGCCGGACAGCGCCGGAGCCGCGGGGGCCGCTGAGGACTCGGAGGACTCGGAGGACTCGGAGGGAACAATCGGATCAATGGCCGCGGGATCGATGCTCATCGGGCGTCCTCGGCTGCGGTGCGCTGGGCGTCCTCGAGGCGGGTGGCGCGCGCGGCGTCCCGGGAGGAGGCGATCAGATCGTCGAGGTCGCCGGAGAGCACGCTGGCGAGGTTCCCCGCCTTGTAGCCGGTGCGGTGATCGGCGACCCGTGACTCGGGGAAGTTGTAGGTGCGGATGCGTTCGCTGCGATCGACGGTGCGCACCTGGGAGCGGCGAGCCGCGGAGGACTGCGCCTCCTGCTCCGCCCGGCGCGCATCCAGCAGGCGGGTGCGGAGGATGCGCATCGCCTGCTCACGGTTCTGCAGCTGGCTCTTCTGGTCCTGACAGGAGGCCACGAGCCCCGTGGGGAGATGGGTGATGCGCACGGCGGAATCGGTCGTGTTCACGCTCTGCCCACCAGGTCCGCTCGAGCGGTACACGTCGATGCGCAGGTTCGATGCCGCCATCGCCTCGGCGAGCACCTCGCCCTCGTCGGCCTCATCAGCCTCGGGCAGCACCAGCACGCCCACCGCGGAGGTGTGGATGCGCCCCGCGGACTCGGTGACGGGCACGCGCTGCACCCGGTGCACGCCGGCCTCATGCTTGAGGTGGGCATAGACGCCGTCGGCCGGGGTGGTGCCGGCGCGCGCGGTGATCGCCGTCGTGACGTCCTTGAACCCGCCGAGCTCGGACTCCGCGGAGGTGAGGACCTCGACGCGCCAGCCCTTGTGCTCCGCGTAGGAGCGGTACATGCGCAGCATCTCGGCCGCGAACAGGGCGGACTCCTCGCCACCGGCGCCGGCCTTGATCTCGAGGAGGACATCCCGCGCGTCATCGGGATCCCGGGGGGCGAGGAGATCCTCGAGGTGCTCGCGCTCGCTCTCGAGGCGGATCGTGAGCTGCTCGGCCTCGGCCGTCAGCTCGTCGTCTCCCTCTCCCAGCTCGATCAGCTCACGGGCGGTCTCGAGATCCGCGGTCGTCGACTCGATGTCGGCGGCGGCGGCCAGCACCGTGTCGACCTCCGCGTACCGACGACCGACCCGTCGTGCGCGGGCGGGGTCGTCATGGAGAGCGGGATCGGCCATCGACTCCTGCAGCCGGGCGTGCTCGCTGCGCAACGGCTCCAGACGGGCATCACGATCTCCACCAGCATCACGGCCATCACGGCCACCGTGACAGTCAGTGGTGTCGTCGTCCTTCATCTACCATCACGCCCTCACATGCGACGACGCCGGTGCACGCCCTGGGGCGCGCACCGGCGTCGGAGACTCGGTGTCAGGCCTTCTTGCCGTAGCGGGCCTGGAAGCGGGCCACGCGGCCGCCGGTGTCCAGGATCTTCTGCTTGCCGGTGTAGAAGGGGTGGCACGCGGAGCAGACCTCGGTGCTGATCGCACCATCGGTCTTGGTGCTGCGCGTGGTGAACGAGTTACCGCAGGTGCACTTGACCTGGGTCTCGACGTACGTGGGGTGAATATCAGCCTTCATGTCTCTCCTTCTCGGGGTCGCTGGGTCGGCGCCCGGCCGGGCGCCGTGAACCAGAACCGACGTCACAGTCTGCCACGGCACACGGCCCCGGAGCGAGGAATCGGGATGCGGCGTGCGCAACATCGCGAATCCAGGTGGTGGACGGCCGCGGGACGGGCACGACATCTCAGGTCGAGGCGCGGACCTCCAGGTGATAGGGCACCGTTCGATGTGCATCTGGCCCCTTCAGCGGAACGGTCCCCTCGAGCATCCCTGCCACCAGCTCGACGGTCTCCCGCGCCACCGCCTCGATGTCGATGCTCAACGAAGTGAGCTCGGGAGTCACCAGCGATCCGATCTCAAGTCCGTCGATGCCTACGAGGCGAACCTGGCCGGGAACCTCGATCTCCATCGAGCGCAGTGCGCGCAGCAGGCGCACCGCGAGCTCGTCGTTGAAGGCGATGAGGGCGTCGGCCCCGGTCGCCAGCGCCACCTCGAGGGCCTCACGGTGACCGGTGCGGGCGTCGACCTCATGAATCAGCACCTCGCCGTCATCCGTCAGCTCGCGGAGTGCAGCAGCGAGAGTGAGAGCCCGGCCGCCTATCGGGCCGCCGGTCAGGTCAAGCACCAGCGGGCGCCGCACGCCCACATCCTGCAGGTGCCCCACGAGCTCGGGCATCGCCTCTGCGAACAGCTGCTCGACCACGCCTCCGGCGTCGAGATGCTTCCGGCCGCCGTCCAGCTGCACCACGGGCATGCCCGCGCCGCCGCGGATGTCGCCGGTCCCCACGCCGTAGCCGACGATCGCGTCGACCCGGCGCGCCAGGTCAGCGGCGACGCCCTCCGGATCAACAGCGTTCTCCGCCTCGACCAAGACCACGTTCCACCCGTACGGAGCGCAGGCACGCACCACTGCCGTACCCAGCTCCCCGTAATACGCGTTGGTCAGGTCCATCACCACCAGGCCGAGGGTGATGGGACCCTGCTCGACCAGGCCCCGCCCGAAGCGGGAGGGGCGGTAGCTGAGCTCGCGTGCGGCGTCGAGCACTCGTTCACGAGTGGCGACGCTGATGCCGGGCATGTCGTTCATCGCCCGCGAGACCGTCTGCCGGGAGACCCCGGCGCGCGCCGCGACGTCGATGATCGTCGCACGGTGCGTGCCGGGGGTGCTGGCCTGCTGCGTCATGCGCGGAAGTCTGTCACGCCCGCTGCTCGGCCCGCAGGTCGAGCCACGCGAGGTCGCTCTCGGAGAGTTCGACTCCGAGTCCGAGGGTCGACGAGCGCATCTCGGCAATGCTGCGCGGGCCGAACAGCGGGAACGTCGGGAACTTCTGGTGCAGCACGAAGGCGAGGGCGATCGCCGTCGCGGGCACCCCGCGCTCGGCACCCAAGGCCTCTGCCCGGGCCAGGCGCTCGAAATTCTCATCGCTGTAGTAGCAGCGCACGAGCTCCGCATCGGAGCGGTCCTCGGGGTGCGCCCGCCCGGTGAAGAATCCTCGCGCCTGGGAGGACCACGGCAGCAGCGCGATGCCGCGCTCCTCGAGCCATGCCTTGGAATCCGCATCGGTCGCATGCACACAACCCGCCCACGGCACGTCCAGCGCCTCGGCCAGGCCGAAGTGGTTGGAGAGGATCGTGAAGCCCGTGCGTCCGTTCGCGCGGGCGTACTCGTTGGCCTCGTCCACCCGGGCGGGGGTCCAGTTGGAGCCGCCGTAGGCGCGGATGCGCCCGGCCCGCAGATGCTCGTCCATGACGTCGACGAACTCCCCGACCGGGATCTCGGGGTTGTCCCGATGCATCATGTAGAGGTCCGCATAGTCGGTGCCCTGACGCTCGAGGGACTCCTCGAGCTGACGCGTGATCGACTCCGGGTCGCAGTGCGGGGTGTGGGCGCCCTTGGTGATCACAACGACGTCCTCGCGGACACCTCGGTTCTGCACCCACTTCCCGAACAGCTTCTCGACGTGGCCGCCGCCGTAGATGTAAGCGGTGTCGAAGGTGGTGCCGCCGATCTCGTAGAAGGCGTCGAACATCGCCGACGCATGGGCCAGGTTCATCTGGTTGTCGCAGCCCATCACCAGGCGCGAGACCTTCTTGTCGATCCCTGGGAGCGACCCGTAGGCCATCGCGGGCCCTGACTGCACGCTGGACGCGGCGAGCGGACGCCCGGTGAGGGTAGGGATGTCCGCGTCGTCGGCCTCGAACGGGAAGCGCAGCCCGATCTCCTCACGCCAGAGGTCCAGCGCACGGGCCTGTCCGAGCGTGTTCTCCGGGGTGACCTCGGGGACGACTCCCCCGTCGCGCGCGGCCCTCGCCAGCGCGTCGGCCTCCAGGGCGTAGGCGGAAGCGGCCGGGATCTCGATGCGCTGGGGCTCCTCGCCGACCACGTCGAGCTCGATGGCCTGCTTCTCCGACAGACCCCACGGGTCGGACAGACGGATGACGCCCCGGGATCCCGTGATCGTCGCCGACTGCGGATCGGACAGGCGCACTCCGGTGCGCAGGCTCGCGGTGATGTCGCCGGGGAGAGCGACCTCGGCGGTGGCCCATTCGTCCACGCCCGTCTCGCCGAGGGTGCCGCTGCCCTGCAGCGCGGTCGGGTCGACGAACGCCCTGCCCTGGGCGGCGCCGGCGACGAAGCGGGCGAAGGACAGCGGGTAGCAGCCGACGTCGAGGATCCCGCCGCCCGCGGTGGCGGTGTCGAACAGGCGGCCGCTGCGGCCGCCTGTGTCGAAGGCGAAGGAGGCGTCGACGTGCGTGACGTCGCCGATCGCGCCGTCGGCGACGAGCTCGAGGACCTTCACCGTCTGCGGGTGGAAGCGGTACATGTACGCCTCCAGGAGGACCTTTCCGCTGCGGGCCGCGAGGTCGTTCAGCGCCATCGTGGTGCCCGAGTTCGGAGTCAGGGGCTTCTCGCACAGCACGTGCTTGCCGGCCTCGAGGGCGGCCGCGGCCAGGCGAGCGTGGCCGGTGTGAACCGTGGAGACGTAGACGCCATCGACCTCGTCGGAGGCGAGGACCTCCTCATAGGTGCCTAGCAGTGCGGGCTCGGCGAGGGGGAATTCCTCGGCGAAGGCGCTGGCGCGCTCGGGAGAGCTGCTCCCGACGGCAACCAGGACGCCGTCCAGCGAGGAGGGGAGCTGAGAGGCGAAGCGTCGGGCGATGCCGCCCGGGCCGAGGATCGCCCAGCGGAACGGGGTGGAGGAGGTGCTCATGGAGACGTCGTCGTCCTTCGAGTTCGAGGCCAGTAAGAGTCGTGAACGTTCACGACCCTCTCACCCTATCCCGGCCCCCGCGGCTCCACAAGCGCACTGGTTGGCGCGGATCCATGATGACGACCGCCGGCCGAACCGTTGACGCACGGATGCCACGATGGCATGATCTGCGTCACCCGTGAACGTTCACGGTATTGCGACTGCCACTCAACGAGGAGGGTGCGTATGAGCGCTGCGCTCACACGACGTCCATTACGAAGTTCCCCACCGCACGGTCGTCCTTCGAGACGATCCCTGATGCTCGGCGCCGGGCTGCTCCCGCTGGCCCTCGCCGGCTGCGGCTCGGACCCGACGATCTCCGAGGACCCCGATGAACTCGTGCTGTGGTTCTGGGACCGATCAGCCAGTCGAGATCTGCTGGAGCAGGCGAGCCAGGAGATCCCCGGCACCGACCGCCATCTCCGAGCCGATGTGATCGGCACCAGCTTCGACACCAAGCTCCGCACCAGTCTGGCCGGCGACGCTTACATCCCCGACATCACCTACATCAACTCCAACAACGCCCTCTATTTCACCAACGAGGACCTGTTCCTGGATCTGTCCGAGCTCGGCGCGGACTCCGTCAAGGACGACTACTACGAGTGGAAGTGGAACCTCGGGACGACCCCGACCGGCCGCTTCTGCTTCTTCCCCCTGGACATCGGCCCGACGGGCTACTTCTACCGCCAGGACATCTTCGAGGAGGCGGGCCTGCCGAGCACGCCCGCGGAGGTTTCGGCGGCGATCACCACCTGGGAGGACTGGATCGCGCTCGGCACCGAGCTCAAGGGTGCGGCCGACGCCTTCCTCGTCAACGACGCGCTGAACGTCTTCGAAGAATTCTTGAACGCGAGCCCGGAACGTTTCTTCGACACCGACGACAAGGCCCTCTATTTGGGCTCTTCCCGGTTCGTGGTGATGGGGAGCGTCGCGTCGTTGACGTAGAACGG
>NZ_BAAAIR010000049.1:0-40287 GCF_039526165.1 Brachybacterium tyrofermentans | reverse complement strand
CACAGAGCACCCTGGTCATCGGTGTCACCTGACCCCGCCACGAAGCGACCGAAGAACCCCGCCATTCAGCAGACGAAGTCACATCGCGCTGGTGGCGTCCTCGCCCCGCTGACCGCCCACGGCGCCACGTCGCGACTCGGGCATCGACACCTGGGACCCGTCCCCGCGGCCTGCCGATCTGCCGGGGCGGTTCAGGACCTCGCCGGTCGGTCCCCCTCGGTGGCGTCGCCGGTCGTTCCCTCGGCCTCGCCAACAGATTCTGGGCCGTCCACCGCCTCAGCCGGCTCCGCAGAGTTCGGGCCCAGTGCTGAGGAGCTCGAGTAGACCGAGGTCGAGGTGTACACCGACCCGATCGATGAGTAGGTGTATCCCGAGGAGCTCGGACCCGCACCCGAGGGCGTCGTCCCGAGATCTACGTCCGCGGTCTTCGCCGTGGTCGACGTCGTGGTCATCGCCACGGTCGACTCCGTAGCCGACGCCGTAGCCGAGGCCGCGGCGCGCTCCTGCTCGGCAGCCTCTGGCGTCCGGGCGCCGTGCTCCGAGGACGCGCTGGGGACTTCGTCCTCGGTTCTCGGGGGCACGGCAGACGCTGCAGGCGCTGCAGGCCCGGCGGGAGGGGCAGGCGCGGCGGGAGGGGAAGGCGACTCGGCGTCGTCCACATCGTCGTCCCGGTACAGCTCGTGCAGCTGCTCCCGGAACTCCCCGCGCTCCTTCACGTCGTCCTGCAAGCCGCCGAAACGGAATTCCGGCACCACCGAGTCACGACCCGCCGGCCCACGCCTCGCCTCGCCGCTCTTCGAGTAGCTCAGCGTCTCCCAGATCTCAGGGTCGCGGGCCTGCTGCTCGGAGTCCGACGGACGCTGGGGAGAGCGCGCAGGCGTCTCCTGGGTAGGGGTGGAACGCTGGGTGGTGGAGCGCGCACCTGCCGCTCGCCGAGGCGCCGGCCACGAGTCCTTCCTCGTCTTCCCCGTGGGCGACGGCCGATCCGCGGACTTCCGCGATTCTCCGCCCAGGAACGCGCTCGCGACCTTGATGATGACGATCACGAAGATCATCAGGATGACGAATTCCATACCCCTGCCCTCTCCCCTTTTCGCCGCGTCCAGCACAGCCCGATCTTCACGTCCTGCACAGCCTATTCATCGCGTCCTGCACAGCACCCACGGATGCGCCGGGAAACGCCTCAGCATCGTGTCATCGGCGGAGGCGCTCTGCCTCCTGGGCGATGGCCTCGCGGCATGCCGTATCCCAGGATGCATGGTCGAGGATCAGCTCGTCCCTCCACGGGATCCCCAGCGCCTCAGCCATCTCCCAGCGCTCTCCAGCACCCATCTCGCGCAGCGTCATGGAGGGCACAGCGATCTGGTCCTCGGAGGAACCGCTGCTGAAGATCGGCCCGCTGGACCTCCCTGATCCCGCGTTCTTCTCAGATCCCGAGGCTCGCCCTGATCCCGAGGCCCTCCGTGTTCCCGAGGCCCTCCGTGTTCCGGCGGAACCCACGTGAGCTCTCCCCCGGCGACCGCCTGCTCCGCGGCGGCTGAGTCGGCTGAGCAGGAAAGGGGCCGCGAACAGGACGAACAACCCGATCAGCAGGGCGAGGAATCCGCTGCGCAGATCGAGGACGAGATAGCGCAGGTCATCCAGCACCCTCGGGCCGAGATGCAGCCCGTACAGCGGGGCGTAGGCGTACAGGGCGCCCGCCGCGGACAGCAGCAGCGCGACCGGGACGATCCGGAACCGCCGCTTCGTCGGAGGTTCACTGCTCAGAACGGGAAGCTCACCGCTGAACTCGCTCATCGATCCTCCACCTCGCCCTCGGCCTCCTCCGCGTCCTCCTCTGAATCCGTGCCCAGCACCGACCGTTCTGCGCGCTCGGCATCGTAGAGGGAGGTCGGGGTATAGACCGACCCCGACGACGTGAATGCGCCAGTCCACAACGGCGTCGAGCTCGTGGTCGCGCTGAACGGTGCAGACGCGCTGGACGTCGCGACGCCGCCAGCGGCTGCGGCTGCGGCTGCGGCTGCGGCTGCGGCTGCGGCATCGTCGCCCGCTCCGGTCGGCGCCGATCCGCGCCACGTCGTCGATCCATCGACGGGGACACGGGACGGTGCCGCGTAGCCCTCGGAGAAAGAGCTCGGAGCAGGAGCCGGGGTCGAGGCTCGTTCCGGGGACGAGGTCCGTTCCGGAGCCGTAGCCCGGGTCCGTTCCCCCGCCGGGGTCGAGTCCGACGTGGACGTGGACGTGAACGTCGAGGTAGAGGTCGAGTCCGACGTCGAGAACGACGTCGAGGACGCCGTCGTGCCAGCGTGCACGGCCCCGAGAATCTCGAGGACAGCACGAGCGCCGCCTGCGGTCCCGTAGGCGCTCTTCCACGGGATGCCGGACGCCCGGGCCATCGCCCTCAGGTCCGCGACGCTGTACCGGGCCGCGCCGTCCGGCGCTCCGACCGGTCTCTCGACGCGGCCGTCCTCGGTGAACACGACCGAGGTCCTCCGTCGCTCCCGGGAGATCCCGGCCGAGGTCGAGACCCCCGAGGCCTGCGCCGATCCCGCGTTCTGCAGGCGCCGTTCCGCTCGCTGCCGGACGTCCGCGACGTACCAGGGCACGACGACGAGCACGAGGCCGGAGAGGATCAGCAGAGCGATGAACGTGTGGTCTCTCAACCACCATTGGATTCTGCTGGGAAGGAGCGAGCCCGGGCCGTCCAGGATCCCCCACACCAGCGCTTGTCCGGGAGGGAAGCCGTACAGGTAGAACGGCACGAACAGCAGCAGCAGGACCACCGCCGTGGCGACCAGTCCGAGCACCAGCACCACGAGCGGGCGGCGCACCGTCTGGCGCCACCGGGGTTCGGTGCCGCCTGCGCTCCCGGCGTCGTCGCCGAGGGCGGACAGCACACTCATCACGCCATCGGCCCCGAGGTCATGCGGTGGTCACGACCTCGACCCGCTGGAACTCCTTGAGGTCGAGGTAGCCGGTGGTGGCCATCGCGTGGCGCAGGGCTCCGACGAGGTTGGTCCTGCCGTCGGCCGCGATCGAGGGGCCGAACAGGATCTGCTCGAGGGGTGCCACGGTGCTGACCTCGACGCGGTGGCCGCGGGTCAGCGTCGGGTGGTGCGCCTCGCTGCCCCAGTGATGGCCACGACCGGGGGCCTCCTCGGCGCGGGCCAGGGCCGCCCCGACCATGAGACCGTCGGCGCCGCAGGCGATGGCCTTGACCAGATCGCCGGAACGTCCCAGGCCACCGTCGGCGATGACGTGCACGTAGCGGCCGCCGGACTCGTCCATGTAGTCGCGGCGCGCGGCGGCGACATCCGCCACGGCGCTCGCGAGCGGCACGGAGATGCCGAGCGTCTCCTGAGTGGTCTGCGAGGCCCCGCCGCCGAAGCCGACGAGCACCCCGGCCGCCCCGGTGCGCATGAGGTGCAGTGCGGCGGTGTAGGTCGCGCAGCCGCCCACGATGACCGGGACGTCGAGCTCGTAGATGAATCGCTTGAGGTTCAGGGGTTCGCGGCCCGTGGAGACGTGCTCCGCCGAGACGGTCGTGCCGCGGATGAAGAAGAGGTCCACCCCGGCGTCGACGACGGTCTTCCAGTGCTCCTGGGTGCGCTGCGGCGAGAGGGAACCGGCGGCGGTGACGCCCGCGTCGCGCAGCTGCTGGATGCGATCGCGGATCAGCTCGGGCTTGATGGGCTCCGCATAGATGTCACGCATGACCTGCACGACCTCGTCATCCGAAGCACCGGCGACCATGTCGAACTGCGCGGAGGGATCCTCGTAGCGGGTCCACAGGCCCTCGAGGTCCAGCACGCCCAGGCCGCCGGCCTCGCCGAGCTGGATCGCGGTCTCAGGGGACATCAGGGAGTCCATGGGGGCCGCGAAGATCGGGATGTCGAAGCGATAGGCATCCACCTGCCAGTCCGTGGAGACGTCTTCGGGGTCGCGCGTACGACGGGACGGCACCACCGCCACGTCATCGAAGCTGTAGCTGCGGCGTCCCCGCTTGTTGCGGCCGATCTCGATCTCATTCATCACACGGGGAGTCTACCGTCGGCCCGATGGCTCCCGGGCCCGGTCTCCCGTCGCGACGTGGGAACCGGAGTCGGGCCCTGCGACGAGCTCCGGCTCAGAGCGGCCAGTTGGTGTTGACGTCGGGCGTCTTGCCCTTCTTCTCGAGGAACTTGTTGAAGTTCTCCGCCCAGGTGCGGTGCCAGCCGATCTGCTCACGGTGCAGGTCCGCGAGGGAGGAGGCGGCCAGCTGCGGATGCTTGGCCACGATCGCTCGCAGCACGTCGAGGGTCGCGGAGACATCCACGTCGGCGGTATGGAGCCGGCCGTCCTGCTCGATCCCGAACAGCGCGAGCATGTCGGTCAGGGTGCGCTTCCCCTTGCGATAGCGGTCCACGCCGCGATCGACCACCAGCGGGTCGATCACCGGGGCGATGTCGTGCCCCAGGCGCTGGGCGAGGGTGGGCAGGCCGAGGCGCGTGAGCTCGTTCTCGAGGATCGCGAGATCGAAGCCGCCGTTGAAGGCGACCAGCGGCACGTCCTTGCCGAGGGCCTCGGCGATCATGGTCACGACCTCCTCGAGCGCCGCGGCCGCCTTCATGCCGTGCGCCCGGGCATGCTCGGTGCTGATGCCGTGGACCCGCTGGGCCGGTTCGGGGATGTCCATCTCAGGGTCAATGAGCCAGGTCGCGACGGTCTCGTTCTCGCGGCCGGGCCCCACCGAGTGCACGAGGGCGACCGTGACGATCCGGTCGGAGGCGACGTTCGTTCCGGTGGTCTCGGTGTCGAATCCGAGCAGAGGGGCGTCGATCCAGGACGAGGGTGCGTTCATGCGACCAGCCTAGAGGCCAGGGCCGACGCTCCACGCCGATCCACAGCGAGGCGTCCTCCACAACGGACCTCTGTGCGACGAGCCGTGCCACGGCGAACGTTGCCGCGGCGGACCTCACGGCGACCGACCGGCCGACGCTCAGAGCAGTCCGTCGGCCCCGAGCGCCATCGAGCCCATCAGCGTCAGGACGGCGAGCACCGGGGCGATCACCGCGAGGCCGATCGCGACGATCGCGCGGACCTGCCCCGAACGCCGCGTGAGACCCACGATGCCCAGCACGATCGCCGCCAGGCCGAGCACCATCCACAGCAGCAACGAGCCGAAGGCCGCCAGCACCGCCCACTGATAGGCGACCGGGGTATCGGTGAGGTAGTAGCCAGATGCCGTCCCCATGGGGACCACGGTGAGGCCGACCCCCGCCATGGCAGCCACCGAGCCGAGCAGGGCGACCAGCGACAGGGCGAGCGACCAGGAGGACGCCCGGGCGCTGGGGGCCAGCCCGCCCGCACGGGCGACGGAACCGTCCGCCGGCTCGGGACGGCCCGCCGATGCTGCGCCGCCAGGGAGCGCGGTGCGGGCCGACGACGGAGCGGGCGGGGCGGAGGCGATCTGCGTGCTCATGGGATCGAGCCTACGAACCGGGACCGGGTGCATCCCACCCGGCGGACCTGACGCCTGCCTGGGGATATTCCCCCAGGCAAGGCGGTCAGCCCTCGATGCCGTGAGAGACCGGCAGGCGCCGTCAGTGCGAGGAGTAGTTCGGGGCTTCCATGATGGCGGCCATGTCGTGGGGGTGGGACTCCTTGAGCCCGGCCGCCGTGATGCGCACGAACTGCCCGCGCTCCTTGAGCTCGGGCACGGTGTTCGCGCCGACGTAGAACATCGACTGGTGCAGACCGCCCGTGAGCTGATGGACGACGGTGCCGAGCTGTCCCTTGTAGGAGACACGGCCCTCGATGCCCTCGGGCACGATCTTGTCGTCGGTGGGCACGTCGGCCTGGAAGTAGCGGTCCTTGGAGAAGGACTGCTTGCCGCGCGAGGACATGGCCCCGAGCGAGCCCATGCCGCGGTAGGCCTTGTACTGCTTGCCGCCGATGAGCACGACCTCCCCCGGGGACTCCTCGGTACCGGCCAGCAGCGAGCCGACCATGACGGTGTCCGCACCGGCGACGAGCGCCTTGGCGATGTCGCCGGAGTACTGCAGGCCGCCGTCGCCGATCAGCGGGACGCCTGCTGGTCCGCAGGCCTTGGAGGCCTCGTGGATCGCGGTCACCTGAGGAACGCCGACGCCGGCGACCACGCGGGTGGTGCAGATGGATCCCGGGCCCACACCGACCTTGACGGCATCGGCCCCGGCGTCGACCAGGGCCTGCGCCCCGGGGCGGGTGGCGACGTTGCCGCCGATGACCTGGACACCCGCGAAGTACGGGTCCGTCTTGATCGTCCGGATCATCTCGAGCGAGAGACGGGCGTGGCCGTTGGCGGTGTCGACCACGAGGACATCGACCCCGGCATCGCGCAGGGCGCCCGCCCGCTCGAGGGAGTCGCCGAAGAAACCGACGCCGGCACCGACCAGCAGGCGCCCCTGGGCATCCTTGGAGGCATCGGGGAACTGCTCGGACTTCACGAAGTCCTTCACCGTGATGAGACCGGTGAGGCGGCCGTCCGCGTCGATCAGGGGCAGTCGCTCGCGCTTGTTCTTGCGCAGGAGCGCGGTCGCCTCCTCGGGGGTGACGCCCTCCGGGGCCGTGAAAAGCTCGGTGGTCATGACGTCGGCGACCTTGGTGGTGCCCCACTCGGCGACGGGGATGAATCGCAGGTCGCGGTTGGTGCAGACGCCGATGAGGAGATCGGCGGAGTCGACGACGGGAAGGCCGGAGACGCGGTACTGGCCGCAGACCGCGTCGAAGTCCTCGAGGGTCGCCTCCGGACCGATGGTCACAGGATTGGTGATGCGCCCGGTCTGCGTGCGCTTGACGAGGTCGACCTGATGGGCCTGGTCCTCGATGGAGAGGTTGCGGTGCAGGATGCCGATGCCGCCGTGGCGGGCCATGGCGATGGCCATCCGCGACTCGGTGACGGTGTCCATCGCCGCACTCGCCAAGGGGACCTTGAGCGAGATCTCCCGTGTGAGGCGGCTCGTGGTGTCCGCCTCGGAGGGGATCACGTCCGTCTCCCCCGGGAGAAGCAGGACGTCGTCGTAGGTGAGTCCGATGAAACCGAAGGGATCCGCGCTCGTCATGCAGGAATGCTACCGGCCACGGAGCCCGGGAGGGCGGGCCGTCCGACGTGGTTCTGCCCACGACGCACGACCCGCCCGGAGACGGGCTGGCGGGAGGCGGATCAGGCTGCGGCCGCGTCGACCTCGAGCGCGACCTCGGTGACCCCAGGGGCGCTGCGCCCCGTGGAGCGGGTTCGTCATGTCTCCCGCGTGGTCTGCGCACCGATGAGCGGCATGGCGCGCATCACTCGTGGCCGAGGGCGAGGAGGAGCGCCTGCTCACGTGCCGCGCGATCCCCGCAGGTGCCCCGAGCGGACATGCGTCGTTGGACTGCTGTCTTTGTCGCAGTCACCGTCTCGTGTTCTAGAGTGACGGCGTCCCACCCTGGGGCAGAAGTTCGGTGCCGAGCACCGGTCCAGCCCTGACTCCTCCACACCCCGGGAGCCTGACGATGCCCCGCACGACTGTTCAGCATCCCGCCGATCCCCCCGTGACAGCGGGCTTCCTCGGCCCCGACCGCAACTGGCACCTCGGTGCCGGAGCAGTCACCGTGGTGACCGTGGTGTCCTTCGCCCTCTGGTCGTTCCTCCACACCGGGCCCGGGGTGAACCCGATCCTGCTGGTCCTCGCGATCCTCTTCGGCCTGTTCATGGCGTTCAACATCGGCGGCAACGACGTCGCCAACTCCTTCGGGACCAGTGTCGGCGCCGGCACCCTCACCATGAAGCAGGCGCTCATGGTGGCCGCCGTGTTCGAGGTCTCCGGTGCCGTGCTCGCGGGCGGCTCGGTCACCGAGACCGTGCGCAGCGGCATCGTGGACATCGACTCCATGCACATGGATCCGCAGTCCTTCGCCTACATCATGATGTCCGCCCTGCTGGGCGCCGCCGTCTGGCTGCTGCTGGCGACGAAGATGGGCTGGCCCGTCTCGACCACGCACGCGATCATCGGCGGCATCGTCGGCGCCGCCGTGACCACCGGACTCGTCACGGGCACCGGCGGGCTCGAGATGGTGCAGTGGGGCGAGATCGGCCAGATCGCGATCTCCTGGGTCCTCTCCCCGCTCCTCGGCGGCATCTCGGCCTTCCTCCTGTTCGGTGCCATCAAGCGCCACATCCTGGCGCCCGCCGCTCGGGCGATCGCACTGGGCTCGCACGGCTTCGACGACGCCGAGGACGAGGACGAGGACGACGACGATGACGACGATGACGAGGACGGCGAGCTCACGGCGGAGGACCGGAGCCACATGGCGGCCTCCGAGCGCGTGAGCGAGCTGCAGCAGGCCGCCTTCGCCGAGTCCGCCACTCTCGACCTCTCGCCGGGCAGCCCGGGCGCGCAGCTCGCCGAGTTCGCGGCGGGCCTCTCCAAGAAGAAGCGCAAGGCGGCTCGCAAGCTCGAGCGCAGGGCCGCGTATCACGCGCTCGAGAAGCGTGTCCCGCCGCTGGCCGCCGGTGCCGCCATGGTGATCGCCGCGATGCTCGTCTTCAAGGGCCTGAAGAACGTGGGCCTGGACCTCTCCATCGGCGGCGGCATCCTGCTGCTCGCCATGGTCGGGATGGCCGTGTGGATGGCGGTGACCGTCTTCGCCCGCTCGCTGAAGAAGCAGTCCATCTCCCGCGCCACCTTCATCATGTTCAGCTGGATGCAGGTGTTCACGGCCTCGGCCTTCGCCTTCAGCCACGGCGCCAACGACATCGCCAACGCCGTGGGCCCCTTCGCGGCCGTGCTCGACGTGCTGAGCACCGGCGAGATCTCCGCGGAGGCCGCCGTCCCCACGGCCGTGCTGATCGCCTTCGGCATCGCGCTGATCTCGGGTCTGTGGTTCGTGGGCCGCAAGGTGATCGCGACGGTCGGGACCGGGCTCACCTCGATGCACCCGTCCTCCGGCTTCGCCGCCGAGCTCGCCGCCGCAGCGGTCGTCATGCTCGCCTCCGTGCTGCGACTGCCGGTCTCCTCGACGCACATCCTCATCGGCGCCGTCCTCGGTGTGGGCATCGTGAACCGCGCGGCGAACTGGAAGCTCATGCGACCGATCGCCCTCGCTTGGATCATCACCCTGCCGGCGGCGGCCGGCATCGGCGCGGTCGTGGTGCTCATCCTGCGCGCGCTCTTCTGAGCCGCTCCCCCGAGCAGGGAGGACCAGCCCTCACGATGACCAGCCCCGACCGGGCTACGCAGGATCTCCCGGTCGGGGCTTCTCCTTGCCGCCGAGGACGCGCCGGACGCGATCGAACTCGTCGCGGAACGCCGTCTCGTCGCGCTCGTACTCCGGGCGCCACGGCATGCCGAGGCGATCTGCGAGCTCATGGTTCGCGCGGGCGATCCGCTGCCGACGGTTCTCCCGCACGAGCACCGCACGAGGCGGGGCCGGGCGCAGGCCGGAGAGCGTCTGCAGGGCACGCAGCCCGTCGAAGGAGGCCGCGTCCCAACCGATCTCCTGGACCACCCACTGCCGGCTCGTCGACGCCTCGCCGCCCCGGCTGCGCGGACGGGCGGGCGCAGCGCCAGGAGCATGCTCCGCGTCCCGGATCCCGATCAGGGCGATGCTGCCCCGTTCGGCCTCCCCCACCGCGTAGTCGAGCTGGCCCAGCTCCGCGCGATCGACCGTTCGCAGGCCCTTGCGCAGGGCGAGCGTCCCGGATGCCTCGTCGAGATGGACCACGCGATGGGTGAGGAGCATCGGCACGATCCCCCACAGCGCGAACAGGGCCCACAGCAGCAGCGCCCCGAGGAGCAGCTGCATCCAGGCGGGGGCGAGGAGCTGCTCGAGCAGGGCGTCGTGCCCCTCGCGCAGGCGGCCGAAGCGCCACTGCTGGATCCCGGCAGCGGCGAAGGGGGACAGCAGCACGGAGACGAGCGGCAGCCCGATCAGGGCGCCGGGCACATAGCGGGCACGGATCGTGGGGCCGACGATCACGGCCCCACCGCGCGTGCGCCGCGGGGAGGGGGCGGCGAGGGCGGCATCAGAGGGCTGCGGGGCGGTCACGGCGACAGCGTACGTCGCGGACGCAGGACGCACTCCGGCGGCGATGGCAGGGGGCGGCGCAGGTCACCCGACTGGCCGATCTCCCTGGACATCACAGCTGGTCCTGGCCGGGCGTCGGTCCTCGAAGGGTTCTCCCGCTCTCGAAGAAATGCTCCGTACCGGTCACCGGATCCCGGAAGGCGAGGCTCCGCGCGAGCAGCTGGAGCGGCAGGTGGGGCCCGTCAGGCAGAGCAGGCAGGCCAGACCCGTCCGGCCCGTCTGGCCCGTCCGGCCCGTCCGGCCCGTCCGGCACTGGCGCAGGCTCTGTGACCCCGTACAGATCGTCCCCGAGGATCGGCGCCCCGCGGGAGGAGAGCTGCACACGCAGCTGGTGGGTGCGGCCTGTGCGCGGGTGCAGCGACACGCGCACCGTCCCGCCCGGCTCCGGGACCACCTCGCCCACGCGGGTCTCGGCGTTCGGCTCCCCCGGCAGCACCCGGGCACACAGCTCGCCCTGCCGCTTGAGCAGGTGGTCGAGCAGGACGTCCCCCTCCCGGAGGAGGTGGCGCGGCCGCAGCCGCGCCTCGTACACCTTGGCGACCTCGCCGCGGGCGAAGAGCTGCTGGTAGGCGGCCCGCTCCTCGGGTCGGATCCCGAAGGCGAGCACGCCGGCGGTGCGCCGGTCCAGGCGGTGCAGCGGTACCAGGGCGTCGATCCCCGTGGCCCGGCGCAGCCTCACCAGGGCGCTGGAGAGCACATGGGCGCCGCGCGGCATGGTCGCCATGTCGTGCGGTTTGTCGAGCACGAGCAGGTGCTCGTCGTGGTGCAGGATCGACAGCTCGACGTGCGGGACCTCCTCGTCGCGCAGCTCCCGGTGGAACCACAGCTCGTCCCCTGGGCCGACGGTCGCAGCGGCCGCCCAGGGTCTGCCCTCGGCGTCCACGACGTCACCTCGCGCGAGCCGTGCGGCCAGGTCCGTCGCCTGCAGGTCCGCGAGCGCCGGGAACCTCGCCTGCAGGGCGTCGAGAGCGGGAGCAGCCGGCATCGCATCACGCGGGATCAGCCAGCGCACGGCATCGAGGCCCTCCCGCTGGGGCAGCGGCGGCGGACGCCTGCGGGCCCGCTTCCGCGCGGCGCGACCGGGTCGCTCACTCGCAGAGGGTCGCTCGTTCACAGAGGGTCGCTCGCTCACAGACCCCATACGGCGAAGGTCAGCACGTTGTGGAAGATGTAGAAGGCCGCGAGCAGCAGGAGCAGCAGGTTGGGG
This sequence comes from Brachybacterium tyrofermentans, assembly GCF_039526165.1. Classification (NCBI taxonomy): domain Bacteria; kingdom Bacillati; phylum Actinomycetota; class Actinomycetes; order Micrococcales; family Dermabacteraceae; genus Brachybacterium; species Brachybacterium tyrofermentans. The sequence continues at coordinate 28,994 of NZ_BAAAIR010000049.1, read as the reverse complement.
TGGCGGTCCACGAAGCTCAGCGCCTGCGGCGCCTGCTCCTGCAGGTCCTTCACGGTGATCGCGTCGATGTGGTCGATCGTCGTTCCCGCCTCGCGGGCGCGGCGGAGGGTCATCTCCTGGGCCCGGGGGCCGAAGAACCGGCTGGAGACCGCGAGCACCCGTCGGCCCGCGCCATCCATCACGTACACCCCGTCATAGGTGGTCTCGGAGGCGTCCAGCATCTCCGCAGGGCTGGCGCCGCGGTCGATGTCCCGCACGGCGATGACCTGCCCCACCTCGTCCCAGCGCACCGTCCGGGTGTGACGGGCAAGGCTCCTCAGCACGAAGCCCTCCTCGTCGATCTGCAGCCAGGCGGTGAGGATGCGCAGGCAGAACACCGCCGAGCCGGCCGCAACCAGGACCCACAGCAGCAGAGGCATCGTGAACACCAGATCCCGCAGCAGCGCGGGGTCGTTCCACAGCCGCTGGCCCACGAAGCTGATGATCACCAGGAACTCGAGGACCACGACGAAGACGAAGCCGACACCGAGGGTGCCGAGGACGACTCCCGCCGGAGGGCCGAAGGTGCGGGTGGGCCGACTGTCATCCTCTGCGGGATGGGCGGAATCGGGGCTGCTGATCACCACTCCTCCTCCGAGCATCGACATGTCAGGACCAGCCCATGATAAGCCGCGCGGGGCAGCAGGAATCAGTTCTCGCCGCAGGTCGGACGGCGAGTTTCCCGGCTGTTCCGCGCGCTCCGATGCGCACTGGTCGATCGCCGCCCGAACACAGGCAGATCACTGATCGATCGTCGGCTCCCGGTGGATTCCAGGTGATCGCGTTCGACGTCGCGCCCGCCGGGGCCGCCTTGTGATCTGCGGTGCAGGTGCACTTCTCCGCGAACTGTTGCCACGGAGGTGTCCTGGACTGCTGGGGACAGGACTCCCGGGGACATGCCGACGGGCGGGCAGCACGGGTCTCCCCGTGTTGCCCGCCCGTCGGATGGACGCGAGCGACCTAGCGGTCGGCTCGAGGCGCGATCACGCCTCCTCGTCCTCCTGCTTCTCGATCACGAGGGTCTCGGTCGTGAGGACCAGACCGGCGATGGAGGCCGCGTTGCGCAGCGCGCTGCGGGTCACCTTCACCGGATCGATGATGCCTGCGGCGACCAGGTCGACGTACTCGCCGGTCGCGGCGTTCAGGCCGTGACCGACCTGAGCCGCCTTGACCTTCTCGACGACGACGTAGCCCTCGAGGCCGGCGTTCTCGGAGATCCAGCGCAGCGGCTCGACGACGGCGCGGGACACGGCGCGGACGCCGACTGCCTCGTCACCCTCGAGGCCGAGGCTGTCCTCGAGCACGGAGGCGGCCTGGACCAGGGCGCTGCCGCCACCGGCCACGATGCCCTCTTCGATGGCAGCGCGGGTCGCGGAGACCGCGTCCTCGATGCGCATCTTCTTCTCCTTGAGCTCCACCTCGGTGTGAGCCCCGACCTTGATCACGGACACGCCGCCGGCCAGCTTCGCGAGGCGCTCCTGGAGCTTCTCGCGATCCCAGTCGGAGTCGGTGTTCTCGATCTCGCCGCGGATCTGCGCGACACGGTCGGACACGGCCTCGTCATCGCCGGCGCCGCCCACGATGGTGGTGGAGTCCTTGGTGATGACGACGCGGCCGGCCTGGCCGAGCACCTCGGTGCCGACGGTCTTGAGGTCCAGACCGAGGTCCGAGGTGACGACCTGCGCGCCGGTGAGCACCGCGATGTCCTGCAGCATCGCCTTGCGACGATCGCCGAACGCGGGAGCCTTCACGGCCGCACCCTTGAAGGTGCCGCGGATCTTGTTGACGACCAGCGTGGACAGGGCCTCGCCGTCGACGTCCTCAGCGATGACGAAGAGCGGCTTGCCGCCTTCGACGACCTTCTCCAGCAGCGGCAGGATGTCGGCCACGGCCGAGATCTTGCCCTGGTGCAGCAGCACGAGGGCGTCCTCGAGGACGACCTCCTGGCGGTCTCCGTCGGTGACGAAGTGCGGGGAGATGTAGCCCTTGTCGAACTGCATGCCCTCGGTGAAGTCGAGCTCCATCGCGGTGGTGGAGGACTCCTCCACCGTGATGACGCCGTCCTTGCCGACCTTGTCGAACGCCTCGGCCAGCAGCTGGCCGATCTCGCGGTCCTGGCTGGAGACGGACGCGACGGACGCGATCTGCTCCTTGCCGTCGACCGGGGTGGCGATCTCGCCGAGCTTCTCGGAGAGGGCGTCAACGGCCTTCTCGATGCCGCGCTTCAGGGCCGACGGAGCGGCGCCCGAGGTGACGTTGCGCAGACCCTCGTGCACGATGGCCTGGGCGAGGACGGTGGCGGTGGTGGTTCCGTCGCCGGCCACGTCGTTGGTCTTGGTCGCGACCTCCTTGGTGAGCTGAGCGCCGAGGTTCTCGTAGGGATCCTCGAGCTCGATCTCACGGGCGATGGTCACGCCGTCGTTCGTGATGGTGGGAGCGCCCCACTTCTTGTCGAGGACGACGTTGCGGCCCTTGGGGCCGAGCGTCACCTTGACGGTGTTGGCGAGCTTGTCCACGCCACGCTCGAGGGCGCGTCGTGCGTCCTCGTTGTAGATGATCTCTTTAGCCATTAAAGATTCAGTCCGCTCAGTTTTCGATGATTGCGAGGATGTCGCGAGCGCCGAGGACGAGGAACTCGTCGGTGCCGTACTTCAGCTCGGTGCCGCCGTACTTGGAGAAGACGACCTTGTCGCCGACCTTGACGTCCATGGGCACACGCTGGCCCTTGTCGTCGAAACGACCGGCGCCGACGGCGACGACCTCGCCCTCCTGGGGCTTCTCCTTCGCGGTGTCCGGGATGACAAGACCGGAGGCCGTGGTCTGCTCGGCTTCGAGCGGCTTGACGACGACGCGATCCTCGAGGGGCTTGATGGAGACCGACATGCGGCTCACTCCTTCATGAAGAGATGACTCTGTGAGTTCTGGGGTTCAGGGATCCCGGTCCCGATCGTCGTCGCGGTGCCGATCGAGGAGGATCCCTCTGCGGCAGCTTCTGGCACTCTCGGCCGTCGACTGCCAACGAGCCCAACTCTAGGACCGTGTTGGCACTCATGCAAGACGAGTGCCAGATCCGGGACGTGTCCTCGGGTTCCACCCGACGCGCGAGGACCCGGAGGATCGGCCCTGATCGCACCTCCCCCTCGACCCCTTCGCCGCCCTCACAGCCGCCGCAGACCCATCAGCTCCGTGGTCGCCCCGGGGATAATCGCTGGTCCGGCCGTTTTCGCCGAGCCGAGGTCGAGCGTCCCGACCGCCAAACGAATGTCCGGGCAGCTGCTCGAGGGTCGCACTCAGGAGGTCGAGGACCGCGCTGGGGAGGCGGACATGCGCCAGTACGCCCGACGCGAACATCGCGCTCGATCACCCCCTGACCCCGTTCCCGATCCTGCTCCTGCTCCTGCTCCTGCTCCTGCTCCTGCTCCTGCGAACCATCCAGTCGGCTCGCTCTGAGCGCCAGCCGACTCGCTCTGACTGCGAAGGAGCCGTCCACCTGAGCGCCTCTGCACCCATCGGCACCGACCGGCACGAGTCCTGCACATTTTGCTGATGCGCACCAGGTCACACCTTTATTGTGACCCTGGCAATGAGTGCCCTCCGAGGGCGTGACCGGGCGTCGGCGCGGTGATAGATATGGGGGTATCGAACCGGCTGCGGCACCTGCGATCCAGGGCGCGGTCCTCTCCCCCTCCGAACCACAGGAGCCCCCACCATGGCTATCTTCCGCACCCTCACCGCCGCGCTCCGCCGCCGCTCCGATTCCCGCGTCGCGCAGGACATCGTCGAGTCCGGCGCCGCCCGCCACGGCAACTCCGCGAGCACCCCGACCGTCACGACCCCCCTCAGCACCCAGGGCGTGCGTCCCTACGGCTTCGGCTACTGAGCCGTCCCCACTGCATCACGAAGCCCCTGCGGAGATGATCCGCAGGGGCTTCGTCGTTCCCAGACCCGGTGTCAGCGCTCGGAGCCAGCGTCGGCGCTCGGAGCCGGCGACCAGCGTCAGCGCCCGGCGGCCTCGACGATCGCCGTGACCTGCTCTGGCCCGAAGTCGTAGACCGGGATCTCCGCATCGTCCAGGTCGTCCCCGAGGTTGGGGAACACCGACGTCACCACGCGGGGCGCGCCCTGGCCGATCTCGATGAGGCTCGCACCGGACTGGGCTCGAGACTGCTCGCGGTCCCCTGACGTCACGGGGTCGACCACATTGGTGATGCCCGGGACCACGTGCACCGGGATCCCGGCGATGGCGCCGGTCATCTCGTGGTGGTAGTGCCCGGACAGCACGATCCGCACGTCGGTCCCCTCGAGGACGCCCGCGAGCTCGTCGAGCCCGTCGAGATCCAGCCCGCGCAGCAGCTTGGTCGCCCCGACCAGCGGCGGATGATGGATCGCGAGCACCGTTCCGCCCGTGGCTGGTTCTCCTGCGGCCGCATCCCTCTCACCGGGCGCGCCCTGGGCCGGCCCCGCGAGCACCTCGCCGAGCCAGGTCAGCTGCTCGGGCTCGAGATGCCCGTAGCCCGCTCCGGGGACGCTGGAGTCGAGCACCACGATGCGGCCGCCGCCGGGCACCGCGACCACCCTGTCCTGCACGGAGGTGCCCCGATCGCCGAGCGCGATGGTCTCCCCATAGGTCGCGGAGACGTCGTGGTTGCCCATCACCACGGCGAGGGTCGCGTCCTTCGCGGCGGCGAAGGGCTCGAGGATCTCGTGGAGCAGGCGGTAGCTCTCCGCGGTGCCGTCCTCGGAGACGTCGCCGGTGTGGACGATCGCATCGAGGCCCGTGACCGCGTCGAAGCGCTCGAGCAGCCCGCGCAGCGCCGCCGTGGTGTCGATGCGGTCGTAGTGACGGGCGGCTGGATCGCCATAGAGGTGGGTGTCGCTGAGGTGGAGGATGCGCATGCGTTCACCGTAGCCATCGCAGGTGACGGGAGGGTGTCCAGCACCCGATCACCCGAGTGCGCCCACCCATTCGTCCTCGCCGTCCTCGAAGTGCTGGTGCTTCCAGATCGGCAGACGCTGCTTGACGGTGTCCACGAGATCGTCGCAGGCCACGAAGGCCTGCTTGCGGTGCGGGGCCGCGACGGCGCACGCCAGGGCGCTGTCCCCGATCTCCAGCGGTCCGTAGCGGTGCGCGACGGCGACCAGCGTGTCCGGGTAGCGCTCGGCGATCTCACGCGCCACCTCGGCCATCACGTCGGCCGCGCCGGGGTGCGCGGTGTATTCCAGGCGCTCGACGCCGCGGCCGCCGTCGTGGTCGCGCACCACGCCGTCGAAGGTGACGACGGCGCCGCAGCGGGGGTCTTCCACCGCCTCGATCAGGGCGGCCACGGAGACCGCGTCCTCACCCACGGAGGCGACCAGGACGCGCTCCTGAGCCGGCCCCATCTCGGGGTCCCCAGGGATCCGCAGCTCCTCGAGCGGCCCCCCGAAGGGCGTCGCGCCGCGGCTGGCATCGACGGTCGGTGCGGAGGCAGACCCCGCAGCAGCCCGCTCATCCTGCTGATGCCCGGGCCCAGCCTGCTCCTGCTCCGGATGCCCTCCCCCGTCGCGCTGGTCCAGGAGGTGGTCGAGGATCGGATCGAGCACGGCGATCCCGTCCTTCACCCCGCCGCGCGAGCCGGGCAGGTTCACCACGAAGCTGTCCCCGGCCATCCCGGCCAGTCCGCGGCTGAGCAGGGAGGTGGCGGTCTTCTCGGCACCCCGTCGGCGCACGGCCTCGAGCACGCCGGGCATCTCACGGGTCAGCACCGGGGCGGTCTGCTCGGGCGTGACGTCGGTGGGGCTGACGCCGGTGCCGCCGGAGGTGATGACGATGTCTATCCCTGCGTCGATCGCCTCGCGCAGCCCCGCGCCCACGTCGGGTCCGTCGGCGACCACGCGCTTGTCGACCTCGTCCAGGCCGCGCCCGCGCAGCCAGTCCACGAGCAGCGGACCGGTGCGGTCCTCGTAGGTGCCGTCGGCCGCACGCGTGGAGGCGATGAGCACACGCGCGGTGCCGCGCAGTGCGAGCGGGGCCGACGGGTCCTCGCTGACCTGGCAGTCGGAATCGTCGCGTCGGGCCGGGATCGACCTCATGATGTCGGCTCCTGTGCTGTGGGCTCGTGTGCTGTCGGCTCCTGCGCTGTCAACTCTCGTGTCATCCGCTTCTGCTCTGCGGTTTCTCTTTCCGATGCGATGCGCGCCGTCCCGGCGGTCTCGCTCTCCCGGGTCCAGTCCCCGCTCTTGCCGCCGGACTTCGCGAGCACCTGCACGCCGTCGATCACGGCCAGGTGATCCACGGCCTTGATCATGTCGAACAGGGTCAGCGCCGCGACGGTGACCGCCGTGAGCGCCTCCATCTCGACCCCGGTGACGCCCTGGGTGCGCACGCGCGCCGTGATCTCCACCCGGTCCCCCTGCGGCACGAGATCCAGCTCGACCCCGCTCAGCGGCAGCGGATGGCACATCGGCACGAGATCGCTGGTGCGCTTGGCGCCCATGATCCCGGCGATGCGGGCGGTCGCGAGAGCCTCCCCCTTGGGCAGGTCGCCGCGGGCGATGCGGTCGACGACATCGGCGCGGGTGCGCAGCACGCCGCGGGCCGTCGCCTCGCGGGAGGTGACGGCCTTGTCGGTCACGTCGACCATGTGGGCGGAGCCGTCGGCCCGCACATGGGACAGGCCGACGGGGATGCTTGCAGCGTCGCTCATGACTCTCCTCCAGGGATCAGCAGGGTCTCCAGGGTGTCGCCGTCGCGCACGATGTCGATCCCGGCGGGGACGATCACGAGAGCGTCGGCGGCGGCGAAGCTCCCGATCAGATGGGAGGACGCACCGCCGATCAGGCGCACCCGGCCCGAGGGCAGGAGCCGCGCCCGACGGTACTGCTCGAGGGCGGGCGGCGAGGGCTCGTCCGCCTCGAGCTGCACGGGCAGGCGCAGGCGGGTGCGGGGCGGCGCCCCGAGCGCCGGGCGGGCGATGAGCTCGCAGCTGATCAGGGCGGAGACGGGGTTGCCGGGGAAGGCGAGCCAGGGCACCCGACGGTCGGGCAGGTCGAGGGTGCCGATGCCCTGCGGTCCGCCCGGCTGCAGGGCGACCTTCGGGAAGGCCATCGTCACGCCGGTGCCGGCGGCGGCGTGGCGCACCACCTCGAAGGCTCCGGCGCTCACTCCCCCGCTGGTCACCACGAGGTCCGCGTCATGCTCGGCGACGAGTCCCCGCAGCTGGTCCACCAGTGCGGCGGCGTCGTCGGGCACGGTGGCGCGGGCGACCACGTCGGCGCCGGCCGCACGGAGGGCGGCGGCCAGCCCGGGCCCGTTCGCGTCGAACACCCCGCCGTCGACGGGGGCGGCGTCCGGTCCGGCGACCTCGCTGCCGGTGGACAGCACTATCACCCGCAGCCGCGCCTCGACCTCCACATCACCGAGCCCGCAGGCCGCGAGGTGCGCGATCCGGGCGGGGGTCAGCACCTGGCCGGCGCGCAGCACGGTGTCACCGCGCAGAGTGTCCGAGCCGCGCCGACGCACGAAGCGCCCGGGCTCGCCCGAGAGCGGTGTCAGCGACACGGTCGGCTCTGCGGTCGCTGGCCGAGCAGCAGCCGAGTCCGTGACGACGGCTGGGGCGAAGCGGCCCGCATCGCTCTCCTCGACCGGGATCACGAGGTCCGCGCCGTCCGGGATCGGCGCGCCGGTCATGATCGGCCGGGCGGTGCCCGCGGCGAGGGTCCCGGGTGCGTCGCCCGCGGCGATCGTGGGGCCCAGCGGCAGGGTCAGTGGCTGAGCCCCCGAAGCGGGGCCGGAGCCGGCCGTCCCGAGGGCCGCCCGGAGATCGGCGCTCGCAAGGGCGTACCCGTCCATCTGGGAGTTGTCGACGCCGGGAACGTCGACCCGTGCCCGGTCATCGCCGCGGGCCACCCGGCCCACGGCCTCCCCGTCCAGTGGCACCACCTCGCCGTGGCGCACGTCGGCGAGCAGCGCGATCGCGTCGGCCACGTGATCGGTCAGGGGGATGCGCTCGGCACCAGCCATCGTGTGAGGTCTCCCGTCGGGCGAGGTACGGGCCGCCGACGTCCGCGGCCCCGTCCAGGATAGGCGCGTCGAGCGACCACGCGGGATGGACCACCGCCGCGGGGTCCCCCACCGAGCAGATCCTCGCCGTGCGGCCCCTCACCGAACCGGCCCAGCCGAGCAGGCCCTCGCCGAACGGGCCGGCGGACAGCCGTCCCGCCTGCTTCCCGGGGAGAACGCCTATCCTGGGACGGGGCGGGAGCACTCCTGCTGCATCGCGGCGGCCGCTCCCCGGCCCCGCCGGACCATCGCGAGAGGAGGCGGCACCATGGCATCGCGACGCATCGGCCTGGGCATCCCCAAGCTGCGCACCACGGACGAGACCGCCACCGCGCTCCCGGACATCTCGGACCGCCCCGCGACCCCGGCCCTCGCCGACCGCTTCGGTCGCGAGGCCACGGATCTGCGCTTCTCCCTCACCGACTTCTGCAACCTGCGCTGCACCTACTGCATGCCCGCCTCCGGCCTCACGTTCCTGAACAAGGAGCAGATGCTCAGCGTCGAGGAGGTGGTGCGCCTGGTACGGATCGGTGTGGAGCGCCTGGGCATCGAGCAGGTGCGCTTCACCGGCGGCGAGCCGCTGACCCGGCCGGACCTCGAGGAGATCATCGCCGGGGTCGCCGCGCTCCCCCAGCGTCCGGACATCTCGCTGACCACCAACGCGATCGGCCTCGACCACCGCGCCGCGCGACTGCGCGATGCCGGCCTGGACCGCATCAACGTATCCCTGGATTCCGTGGTCTCCGAGACCTTCGAGCGCCTCAGCCGCCGCCCCCTGCTGCACCGCGTGCTGGCCGGGGTCGAGGGCGCCCGCGAGGCGGGCCTGGACCCGATCAAGGTCAATGCGGTGCTGCTGCCCGATGTCAACGACCACGAGCTCCCGGATCTCCTGGACTGGTGCCTGACCCGTGAGCTGCAGCTGCGCGTCATCGAGCAGATGCCTCTGGATGCGGACCACATCTGGGACCGCGGCACGATGATCTCCGCGTCCGACGTCCACTCCATGCTCGCCGACCGCTACACGCTCACGCCGGTCGCCGAGGACCGCAACGGTGCCCCCGCCGAGCTGTTCGAGGTCGAGGACCGCATCTCCGGCCTCCATCGCGGCCGGGTCGGGATCATCGCCTCGGTGACGCGACCGTTCTGCGCGGACTGCCGCCGCACCCGGCTCACCGCCGAGGGCCGCGTGCGCACCTGCCTGTTCTCCCGGGAGGAGACCGACCTGCGGGGCGCGCTGCGCTCCGGGGCCGACGACGAGCACATCGCGCAGATCTGGCGCGCCGCCCAGTGGGGCAAGAAGGCCGGCCACGGCATGGACCGCGACGATTTCATCCAGCCCGAGCGCCCCATGAGCGCGATCGGCGGCTGAGGCAGGAGAGCCATGACCCACGACGACTCCACCCCCACTCTCACCGTGCGCCTGTTCGCCGGCGCCGCCGCCGAGTACGGGGCCGACGTCGCGACCGTGCAGGGCGGTTCCGTGCGCGAGGCGCTCACGGATCTCCTTCGCGGCGCCGCCCCCGACGCCGCCCGCGTGATCGACCGCTCCAGCATCCTGGTCAATGCCGTGGCCTGCACGGACCGCGACCAGGAGCTCCGCGACGGGGACCGGCTCGACGTGCTGCCGCCCTTCGCCGGCGGCTGAGCACGGAAACCCCCTGATCCTGGAAGATCTCCGGCTGATCTCGAAAGACCACCGGAGGCAGATCAGGCCTCGGGGCGCACGATGTCGATCCCGGCCTCCGGATCCACCCCGGTCCCGGGATCCACGACGGCGCGCCGATCGTCGGCACGTCGTTCAGCCACCACAGCGGCAAAACCGCCCCGCAGCGACCGCACCTGGATGCCGCGCTCTGCGAGCGATCGCTGGGCGCTGCCCGAGCGGGAACCGGCGGCGCAGTAGAGCACCGCGCCCTCGAGCGATGGATCGGCGCCGGCCAGCAGTGCACCCATCGGCAGCGTCTCGGCGCCGCGCACCAGGCCGTCCGCCAGCTCCGCGGGCTCCCGGATGTCGATCACCCGCACCCCGGCAGCCAGCAGGCCCGGCAGATCGGCGACGGCGACCTCGTCGGTCGCCGGGCCCGTCGGCCCCGGGAGGCCGCACGTTAGCATCACATCCTCGATCTCGGTCACCGGGGCCCGCCGCGGATCGCGGGCGATCGGGATCTCGTCCCAGCGGGCGCGCAGCGCGTCGTAGAGGGCCAGGCGCCCGAAGAGCACGTCGCCCATGCCGGCGAGCACCTTCACGGCCTCCATCGCCATGCTCGAACCGATCACCCCGCACAGCATGCCGAGCACGCCCGCCTCGGAGCAGCTGGGCACCTCCCCGGGCCGCGGCGGCACCGGATGCACGTCGCGGTAGGTGACGCCGCGACCACCGGCTCCCCAGAACACGCTGACCTGTCCGGAGAAGGCGAGGATCGACCCCCACACCAGCGGCAGGTCGAGGATCTCGCAGGCGTCGGAGGCGAGATAGCGGGTGGGGAAGTTGTCGGTGCCGTCGAGCACCAGGTCATGCCCGGCGAGCTGCTCGAGCGCCGTGGCTGGGGTGACCACGTCCACCACCGGCGTCACCGCGACCTCGGGGTTCTGGGCGTGCAGGTGCTCGGCAGCGGCGACGGCCTTGGAGCGGCCGACGTCCGTGGCGGTGAACAGGACCTGCCGGTGCAGGTTCGTGGCGTCGACCGTGTCCGGGTCGAACACGGTGATCCGGCCGACGCCGGCTGCGGCCAGGTAGGACAGCACCGGGGCGCCGAGGCCTCCGGCACCGATCACGGCGACCTTCGCCGCCGCGAGCCGGCGCTGGCCCAGCTCGCCCAGCTGCGGCAGACGCATCTGGCGCGTGTACCGCTCCTCGGCCGCTGTCGAGACGAGCCGAGCCGCCTCGATCATGCGATCGCGGATCTGGGGAGGCCCGGAGGCCTGGTGCTCATCACGCGTCATGCCGACAAGTCTCCCCCACAGCCACCCCGAGTGGGAGAGCGACGGGACGCGGCCCATCGCCACGAAGCACCGTGACACCAAGCACCAGGCACTAGACACCAGACACCAGACACCAGACACACAGCAGGAGGCCCCGAGCGTCTCCGCTCGGGGCCTCCTGGTCAGGGTCGGGTCAGCCTTCCAGCTTGGCCGAGCCCTTCACGTAGCCGATCTTCGTCCAATCCGGGCTCTGGAAGCCCCACGCGCCGTAGTTCGCGAGGTCGTCGACCTGCACGAAGAAGTCGTAGGACTGCCACAGCGGGATGACGCCGGCGAGCTCCCACAGGTTCGCGTCGGCCTCGTTGATCGTCTCCAGGCGCTTCGCGGGGTCGGTCTCGACCGCGGCCTGATCGATGAGCTTGTCCGTCTCCTCGTCCCCGATCTTGCCGAAGTTCTGCTCGCCGTCGGTCTTCCAGATGGAATCGCCCGAGGAGAGGAACGGGTTGCCGACCCAGCCGAAGAGGGTCAGGTCGAACTCGCCGGGGATGACGTACTTGGCGAAGAGGTCCGTCGGCGGAACCTTCTGCACCTTCATCGTGATGCCCACGGCGGCGAGCTGCTCCTGGACGACCGGGACCACGGCCTCGTTCGTCTTCGAGCCGTCGTTGTAGACGTAGGTGATCTCGATGGCCTTGCCGTCCTTGGTGGCCTTGTCGCCCTCCATGGTGTAGCCGGCGTCCTCGAGAAGCTTCTTGGCGGCCTCGGGATCGTACGTGCCCAGATCGCCAGAGTTGTCCTGGTACCCGTCCTGGTTGGTCATCAGGAGGTGGTTGTTGAGGGCCTCGGTGTCCTTCGGGTACGGCATCGTCGCGTTGACCGAGAGGAAGACCTCTTCACGGTCGATGGCGCGGAACATGGCCTGGCGCACGGCCTGGTCCGCGAGCGGCCGACCCTCGGCACCGTTCAGGGTGATGTGAGTCCAGTTGGGGCCCGCAGCCTTCCACAGGGTGGCGCCCTGCCCGATCATCGGCTCGACGACCGAGTAGGTGGCCGGGACGGTGGTCTCGATGACATCGAGCTGACCGTTCTGGAAGCTCGTCGCCGTCGCGGCCGGGTCCTCGATGGTGGTGAACAGGACCTGCTTCAGCAGTGCCTTGTCGCCCCACCAGTTCTCATCGGGCTCGAGCAGCACGGTCTTGTTGCCTGCATCGATCTTGCCGATCTTGTAGGGGCCTGCCGTCACGAGCGGCTCGTCGACCCACCCGGTGTTGAAGGCATCCGCGGACTCCACGAGCGAATCCGGCATGACCCCGGCGAGGCCCTGCCAGTCGGCGTACTTCTCCTTGAAGGTGATGACAGCGATGAGGTCGCTGTCACCCTGCTCGATCTTCTCGACGAGCTCGTAGCCCGAGGACGAGGCGATGCCGTAGTCCTCCTTCGAGCCATCCATGGTCTTGAAGACGTTCTCGATCGACTTGTAATCGATCGGGGTGCCATCGGACCAGGTCATACCCTCGTTGAGCTCGATCTCCATGACCTGCGGGTCCTCGGAGGTTAGCTCCAGCCGCTTCGTGTAGTGCGGGTTAGGCGTAACCTCGCCTGCGGCGGAGTACTGGTAGAGACCGGGATAGATCGCATTCATCATTGCGGTGGTGTTGGCTTCATTGCCATCGCTGTGGTTGCTGTTCCAGTTCGCCGGGAACGCGTTGTTCGCGAGGCGCAGCACGCCACCCTCGCCGAGCTCGTCACGCTCCTTGGCGTTGATGTCGTTCGCATCCGCGGCGATCTGCTCGCCGCCGCCCCCGTCACTCCCGCCGGAGCCGCCCCCGCCGGTGCCCGGGTCCTTGCTGCACGCGGCCAGAGCCGTCATCGAGACGGTCAGAGCCGTCGCCCCCAGCATCGAACGCCTCGTCAAACGCATGTGTTTCTCCTTCAGCCGCGGGCTCCGAGATCTTCGCGCCCGCTCGATGGTCATGACCTGCAAGCGATCCTTGACAGTGACCACCGTGGTCGCGTCCTCGCCTGCGGTGCGTCCAGTCTAGGCATCAGAAGGTTCTCCGAGAGGGGTTCCCCAATAGCCTGTTACCCGTTCGCAACACAACGATTCACGGGCCGATCCACGGCTATTCCACAAAGGGCGCACGGGCAGAGCGACGACTCTCGTCGCCGCTCTGCTCGTGCCGAGGACTCGCAGGTCAGGAGGGCAGTACCGGGCGATCCATCATCCCTTCCGGCCCGTCGAAACGGGACCGATCGATGATGTTGCGTCGGCGCTGACGCGCGATCTCCGGATCCGGGATCGGCACCGCGGAAAGGAGTTCTCTGCTGTATTCATGCTGAGGGTCGGAAAAGACGTCCTCCGTGTCCCCCAGCTCGACGATCTTCCCCTTCTGCATCACGGCGATGCGGTCCGAGATGTGGCGGACCACGGAGAGGTCGTGCGAGACGAACAGGAAGCTCACACCGAGCCGGGCCCGCAGATCCGCGAGCATCGCCAGCACGCCGGCCTGGACCGTCACGTCGAGGGCGGAGGTCGGTTCGTCGAGCACGATCAGCTTCGGATCGCAGGCCAGGGCGCGGGCCACGCCGACCCTCTGGCGCTGACCCCCTGAGAACTCGGTGGGAAAGCGTGCCGCGTGCTCGGGCAGCAGCCCGACCATCTTCAACAGCCAGTCCACCCGCTCGTCCATGCGCTCCTTGCTGTAGCCCTGGACGCGCATCGGCTCCTTGATGATGTCGGCGATCGGCATCCGGGGGTCGAGCGAGGCCATCGGGTCCTGGAACACCATGGTGATGTCCGAGCGCAGAGCCGCCCGATCCTTGCGGGTCAGGGCTCCGGTCTCCGTGCCTCCGATGCGGATCACGCCCTCCTGCGGGGTGCGCAGCTGCATGATCTCCATCAGCGTGGTGGTCTTGCCGCAGCCGGACTCCCCCACCAGCGCGAGGCACTCTCCTTCGCGGATGTCGAAGGAGATCCCGTCGACCGCCCGCTGCTCGCCGACCTTCCGGCGCACGATCGCGCCCTTGGTGATCGGGTACACCTTGGCCAGGTCCTCGACCTCGAGCACGGCGGGGCGCTCCTCGCGGGGGATCACCGGAGCGTCGGCGTCCACGGCGTCGGCGATCTTGCGCATCGCCGTGCCCGCCACGCTCTTGGAGCCCTCGGCATCGGCGATGTCCACCCGAGGCACGGCGGCCAGCAGGTTGCGCGTGTACTCCTCCTGCGGTCGGTAGAAGATGTCGTCGACACCGCCCGTCTCGACCATCCGGGAGTCCTTCATGACCAGGACCCGATCGGCGAAACCGGCCACGACACCCATGTCGTGGGTGATCAGCACGGTGGCCGCGCCGATCATCTCCTGGGCCGACTTCAGCAGGTCCATGACCTGGGCCTGGATCGTCACGTCGAGGGCCGTGGTGGGCTCGTCGGCGATGATCAGCTCGGGCTCGTTCGCGATCGCCATGGCGATCATCGCGCGCTGTCGCATGCCGCCGGAGTACTCGTGCGGGTACTGGCCGGAACGGCGTGCGGGCTCCGGGATGCCGACGGCGTCGAGCAGCTCGACCGCCCGCTTCTCGGCCTGCGCGGCCGAGACCTCGGGGTGGTGGATGCGCACGACCTCCGCGATCTGCTGGCCCACCCGGTAGACGGGGGTGAGGGCGGACAGCGGGTCCTGGAAGACCATGGAGACGGAGTTGCCACGCAGCGCCGAGAGCTGGCGGTCGTTCAAGGTGAAGACCTTCTGACCGAGCATCTCGATCTCACCGGTGATGGTGGCGGTGCGCGGCAGCAGCCCCATCACCGCGAGGGAGCTCACGGACTTGCCGGAGCCGGATTCCCCGACGATGGCGAGGGCCTCGCCCTTGTACACCTCGTAGGAGAGGTTCTGGACGGCGCGGACGGTGCCGTACTCGGACGGGAACGTGACGCTCAGGTCCCGGACGGACAGGATCGATTCAGACATTCGGAGTCCCCTCAGAGCCGGCCGGAGCCGCTGGTCGGGTCGAGGGCGTCACGCAGCGCTTCGCCCATCAGGTTGATGGAGATGACCAGGGCGGCGAGGATCGCCGCCGGAGGCACCCAGGTGTACGGCGCGGAGATGTTGTATCCCTGCAGCACGGTGCCGAGCGACACCTGGGGGTACTGGATGCCGAAACCGATGAACGACAGGCCTGTCTCGCCCAGGATCGCGGCGCTGACCCCGAGCGTGGTGTCGATGATGATCCAGCTCGCGATGTTGGGGATGATGTGGCGCGTCATCGTGATGATCGGGTTGACGCCCATGAAGCGGGCCGCCTCCACGTACTCGGTGCGCACCAGCTGCTGGGTCATGGCGCGCAGCACGCGGGCCGTGAGCATCCAGGCGAAGCCGGCCAGCAGCGGGATCATCCATAGCCACGAGGCACGCTGGAGCGCCGGGCTGAACAGCATGAGCAGCAGGATCGACGGGATCACCAGGAAGAGGTTGATCAGGTTGACGAGCGCGCCGTCGCCGAACGCCCCCCACTTGCCCTTGTGGCTGATGTAGCCGGCCACGATGCCGACCACCAGGGCGAGGAACGAGGTGAGGAACGCGGTGCCGATGCCGATCACGAGCGAGATCCGCAGGCCCTGCATAGTGCGCGCGAAGATGTCGAGACCGTTCTCGTTCACGCCGAACCAGTGGTAGCTGCTCGGGCCGGTCAGCGCGTTGCGGAGATCGCGCTCGAAGGGCCCGTACTGATAGATCATCGGGCCCAAGATCGCCAGCACGATGAGCAGACCGAACACGATCATGCCGACCCAGGCGCTCTTGCTGCGCAGGAACCGCCGACGCAGGAGCTCGCCACGGCCGAGGGATTCGCGTGCCGGTTCGCTGTCCTCGGGGAGCTCGGCGTCGCGGAACTGCGGATCGTCGAGAGAGGAGCCGAGGACCGGGTTCGCCTCGGGCTCGGTGGTCTCGCGCAGCTTCGCCGCGTCACCGGTCCCGCGGATGTCGTTGGGGTTCGTCATCGTCTCACCGGATCCTCGGGTCGAGCGCGCCCTGCAGGAAGTCTGCGAAGGTCGCGGAGAGCAAGGTCAGGATGGCGCTGTACAGGACCACGCCGGCGGTCCCGTTGACATCGGCCATCTGGATCGCGGAGATCGCGAAACGCCCGATGCCCTGCCAGTTGAACATCAGCTCCACGAACAGGGAGCCGGAGAAGGCGCCGCCGACGGCGAAGGCGAAGTACTGACCCATCGGGATCAGCGCCATCCGCAGGCCGTGGCGGTTCATCGCTCGACCCTTCGTCAGGCCCTTGGCGCGGGCGGTGCGCAGGTAGTCGCTGCCCAGCACGTCGAGCGTGGTGACCTTCATGTACCGCGAGTAGGACGCCGCCGCGGTGACCGCGAGCACGATCGTCGGCATGATCAGGGCCTTGATCTGGTACGAGATCGATTCCCAGGAGCCCGGCTCGAGCAGGGGGTTGATCGGGTTGATGGCCGGAAGCCCCCACCCCGTCGTATCCATGACCCCTTGGTTGATCTGCTGCACGATCAGGATGATCACCGGGGTGGGCAGAGACAGCACGAAGAAGGCCAGCAGCGTGGAGGCACGGTCACCGAGGGAGTCGCGACGCACGGCCGCGATCATGCCCAGCACGATGCCGAGGCTGGTTCCGATCACGGTGCCGAGAACCACCAGGCGCAGGCTGATCGGGATGCGGGTGCCCAGCTCCTCGATGACCGGGGTCATCGATTTGTTAGTGCCGGTGGTGACACCGAGGTCACCGCGGACCAGTCCCCCGAGCCAGGTGGCGTACCGCTCGAAGAGCGGAGTATCCGGGTTGACGTTGCGCACGTCGAGGTACATCTGTGCGGTCGCCGGAGGCAACGGCTCCGTCGCGATCGGCGGGTAGAGCACTTCCTCGGGATGCATCAGAGAAGCGGCCAGCAGGTACGCGAAGCTCGTGGCGACGAACGCCAGGATCGCGTAGGTGAGCACTCTCAGAGAGACGAACCTAATCACGCTGTCTCCTCAACACATGTTCAGCCATTCCCCTGCTGTCCTCTCGTATTGCTCGTACTTCTCGTACTTCCGGGCACGTCATCAGGACCCTGCTTCCCAGCTGCTCCCTCGTCCCGGGCCTTTCGTACTGGACTTTTCGTACTGGGCCTTTCGCACCGGGCGGTCATCGTCACCGGCCACATCGGCGTGGAGCGGCGCACGTGCTTGCCCTTGGTCGTGGTGTGCTCCAGGTCTCCCCGCTCACACGTGGACACTTTAACGCCTCCTCGTCCACTGTTCTGTCACGAACTGACCGCCCGGTACCTGCCAGGCACACGGCTATGCTCGAATCGTGACCTTTCTGCACCTTCTCGTGCTCGCCCTCGGCGTCGCGGCGGCCGTCATCGCCGCCGATCTGCTCGGCCATCGCGACATCGGCCCCTGGCCGGTGGGCCTCGTGGCGCTGCTGATGTTCCCCGTCGCCGGATGGTTCTACAGCCCCTGGCTCGCGGCCCTCGCGCTCGGGCTCGGGCTCGGCGCCTCGGCCGTGATCACCGTGTCCTGGGCGCGGTCCGTCATCCAGCGTCGGCACGCACGCCGCACTCAGGCACGCGACCGCGACCGGGCGCGCACCCGTCAGCTGGAGAAGCACCCCCTCCGAAAGCTCTGACCCGTCGGGGCTGACTCCTCCGTACCCGGGCCCGTTCTCAGTGCCCCATGCTCAACGCTCGGTGCTCGGTGCTCGGTGCTCAGCGCTCAGCGCGGTGCCGGCACCCTGTTCGCACCCCGAACGCGCTCACAGCGGGACCACGAGCACGGTGGCCGCCTCGACGCCGTCGTCGGACACCGGCCCGTCGGCGACAGCCCCGCCGGAGACAGCCCCCTCGGAGACCGGCCGGTCGGGCCCGCCATCCAGCACGATGGCGTCGGCCCGTCCGTAGGGCGTGAGCCGTCGGCCCGGCAGCAGATCCACGACCTCCCGCCCCTCCGCGTCCCGACGCAGACGGCCCGGCATCGCGTGCACGTGATCGGGCCGCCGCCATCTGCTCGTCGCGGCGCTCGAGTGCGACGCCGGGCCATTCACGGCTCCGTCCCTCGGAGTCGCCTCGCCCCGGAGCACCCGTCGCATCTCCGCCCCGGCTCCCGCCAGCAGGGGACGCACGAACAGGTGGTAGCCCACCAGAGCGCCGACGGGCGTACCGGGCAGGTGGACCACCGGAGTGCCGTCGGGAAGATGCCCGTACCCCTGAGGACCGCCCGGGCGCAGGGCGATGTGCTCGAAGCGAGAGCTGCCGGTGCCCCTCTCGCCGAGCAGGGTCTTGACCACGTCGAAGGCGCCATGACCGATGCCGCCCGTGGTCAGCACCAGATCGTGATGCTCGGCCGCTTCCTCGAGCGTGCTCCGCAGCTGCTCATGGGCGTCGCCGCTGTGGAACGCGCGGGCCTCGGCGCCGTCGGTGTGGAGGGCGGCGCCCAGCATCGCGCCGTTGGATTCGCGCACCAGCCCGACCTCGGGTTCGGGGGCTGGCGCCCCCTCCATTCCGTCGGCTGATGCGCTGATCGCTCCGCGGCGGGGGGAATCGCCCATGAGCTCGTCCCCGGTGACGACGATCGCGACGCGCAGCGGGCGTCGGATCGGCAGGTCGCGCAGGCCCAGCGCCCGCACCAGGCCCACCAGCCCGGCGCCGACGCGGTCCCCGGCCAGGGCCAGCTCCTCCCCGCACGCGACCTCCTCGCCCGGCCGACGGATGTGCCGCTGCCGCGGCGGGACGGCGTCGAGCCGCAAGGACACCGTGCGCGGCGTCGGCCCGAAGGGATCGGTGTCCGTGGCCTCGACCTCGACCACGGCGTCAGCACCCTCCGGCACGGGGGCGCCGGTCATGATGCGGGCCGCGGTCCCCGGCCTGAGGGCGGCGAGAGCCCCGGGACGCGCGGCGATCTCGGTGCTGACCGGAAGGGTGCACGGGCCGGGCGTCAGATCTGCACGGCGCACGGCGAAGCCGTCCATCGCCGCGAGCGGCACCGCCGGGAGGTCCTCCGGGCTGCGAAGGCTCACGGCCAGCACCGAGCCCACGGCCTCGTGCACCGGAGTGTCGACGACGGTGGGCGGCAGGTGGATCTCCTGGAGCAGGAGATCACGCCACTGCCACAGGTCCATGCGCGGGGCGGTCATGATCCTCCTCGGTGCGTCTCTGCGGCGGACTGCCGGCGGGCGGCGCTGTCCGTGCTCGTCGACCATGATCCCCCATCCACATCGCAGGGTGCACCCTGCCATCGGCCAGCCCGGGGGTGCAGAATGGGGGCATGCGCGAGATCCGTTTCGACCGCTTCGGCGGCCCCGAGGTCCTGACCCTCCACTCCGATGCCGCTCCCCCGGAGCCGCAGCCCGATGAGGTGCTGGTCCGAGTCTCCTATGTGGGACTGAACCCCCTGGACTACAAGGTGCGCGACGGCTCCTCGGGGATGTCCCGGGACCTGCAGCTGCCCGCCGGCACCGGCCGCGAGATGGCCGGCACCGTGGTCAGCGCCGGCAGCGACCTCGACGACGCCGAGCTCGGCTCCCGCGGCCTCATGCCCGGCACCCGCGTGTTCGGCATGCGTGCCCCCGGTGATCCCCGCGGTGTGGCCGCCGAGCTCATCGCGATCGGGGCCGACGATCTCGCCCCCATCCCCGACGAGATCGACGACGAGGACCTCCCCCGCTGGGCGGGCCTGGCCCTGGTGGGCCTGACCGCGATCGCCACCATCGAGGACACCGCTCGTATCGAACCGGGTCAGACGGTCCTCGTGCACGGCGGCAGCGGCGGCGTGGGGCAGCTCCTGATCCCGATGGCCCTCGAGGCCGGTGCCTCGCAGGTGTGGGCCACCGGCCGCGCGGCCAACGCCGAGCGCATCCGCGAGCTGGGCGCCGTCCCGGTCCCGTACGACACCGGCGACTGGGAGGCAGAGATGCGCCGGGCGACCGAGGGCCGCGGGGTGGACGTCGTCCTGGACACCCACTACCACTCGACGTTCCTGCCGAGCCTCGACCACATCGCCGAGAACGGCCTGCTGGTCACGCTGCCCACCCTGGCGGACCTCACCCCCGCGCACGAGCGCGGGGTCGACGCGAAGGTGCCCCGCATCAAGCCCGGCCGCGACCGTCTGGACCGCCTGGTGCAGGGGATCCGGGCGGGCCGCTACCCGCTGGAGGTCTCCCGGGTGCTGCCGCTGGACCAGATCGCCAAGGCCCACAGCCTGCTCGAGCACGGCCACACCCGTGGCAAGCTCGTGCTCGACGCCCGCGCCTGATCAGCGGGCCTCGTCGGGGTGCCCGGCACCCCGATCCGCACTCGACAGGGCCGCCCCGCGGACCCGTGATGCCCGACACATGTCCACCGGGTAGCCTGGTCCGCATGGCTTCCCCCTCCCCCGACGGCTCCGAGGCCGGCGTGCGCGCCCTCGAGCCCGTCCTGCAGAGCAGCGGGTGGGCACTGCTGAACTCCCTTCCCCCGTATCGCGAGAAGGACGCCCTGCGACAGGGGGCCCAGCTTCGCGACGCCGGCCACCCCGCCGAGCTGGTCTCCGCCGTGATGACCCAGTCCCGCCTGCGCGCCAAGGCGGTCGACAAGTTCGGCGAGTTCGCCTCCTCCATGGTCTTCACCCCGCACGGCCTCGAGCAGGCCACCCGGCTCCCGATCGCGGCGATGCACGCCGAACGCTTCCAGCGCGCCGGGGTGCGCTCGGTCGCCGACCTGGGGTGCGGCATCGGCGGAGACGCCATGGCCCTGGCCGGGCTGGGTCTCGAGGTGCACGCCGTGGACCGCGATCCCCTCGCGGTCGCCGTCGCCACCATGAACCTGCGATCCTTCCCCGCCGCCACGGTGCGGCTGGGGCAGGCCGAAGGGCACGATCCGACCGACACCGAGGGCATCTGGCTGGATCCGGCCCGCCGTGCCCCGACCCGCAGCGGGACGCGCCGGCTCCACGACCCCGAGGAGTACGAGCCTCCGCTGTCCGCCGTGCTCGAGCTCGCCCGTCGGCTCGGCACCGACGGCGGCGTGGGCCCGCTCGGGGCGAAGCTCGGCCCCGGCATCGACCGGTCGGCGCTCCCACGGGACATCGAGACCCAGTGGCTCTCGTACCACGGGCAGGTCCTCGAGGCCACGGCCTGGTTCGGGCCCCTCGCCCGCGAGGGCGTGAGCTCCTCGGCCGTGCTCATCGACCGCACCGGCGCGCACCGGCTGGACCGCGCAGCGGATTCCGCCGGCGGCACGGGCTCCGACGGCGGCGTCGATACCGACCCCCTCCCCGGCCCGCTCGGCGCCCATGTCTACGAGCCCGACGGCGCCGTGATCCGCGCGGGCCTCATCGGCCGCCTCGCCCGGGAGCTCGAGGCTCACACCCTGGACGAGACCATCGCCTATCTGACCGGCGATGCGCGGGTGGACACCCCCTTCGCCCGGGGATACGCCGTGCGCGATGTGATGCCCTTCGGCCTCAAGCGACTCGGCGCCTACCTGCGCGAACACCACCTCGGCGTGCTCGAGATCAAGAAGCGCGGCACCGCGGTGGAGCCCGAGGAGCTGCGGCGCAAGCTGCGCCCGCGCCGCTTCGGCGACGAGTCCGCGACGCTGATCCTCACCCGGATCGCCGGGGAGCAGTCGATCATCGTCGCGTCCCCGCACGGCAGCCCCGCTCCCGGCGCACCCACGACCGGGGAGGAGCCCTGAGCACCGACGACTCCCCCGGGACGGACGCCACCGCACCGGACTCCACCGCAACGGCCCGCACCCATCGCCGCCTCGTGGCCACCCTGCTGCTGGTCCTGGCGCTGGCCGGACTCGCGCTGGTCACCCTCGGCGCCGCCGCGGACCGCGGCCCCGGCATCACCTCCGACGGCTCGGGCCAGTGGGAGTTCTCGCCACGCACCCAGGAGCCCCAGGAGGTGCCGGAGATCGAGATGCCGACCGGTCTCCAGCAGCCCGTGCAACCCGACTCCGGCCAGTCCGGCGGCGG
Source organism: Brachybacterium tyrofermentans (assembly GCF_039526165.1). Lineage (NCBI taxonomy): Bacteria > Bacillati > Actinomycetota > Actinomycetes > Micrococcales > Dermabacteraceae > Brachybacterium > Brachybacterium tyrofermentans. The sequence goes on along the minus strand of NZ_BAAAIR010000049.1, from coordinate 7,025 downwards.
GCCTCTGGTACTTCTGCTCGTGATCGGCACGGTCCTCCTGGCGGTAGCCATCTGGGTGCTGTACCGGATGCGGAAGCTGGCCCGCCCCGCCCCGGAGCTGGCGGAGGCCACCGCGGACGAGGAGCTCACGCCCGCCCAGGCGCGCGCCGCCCTGGACGACGCCCGCGCCAGCCTCTCCACGGTGGTCGACGCGCACGATGCGGTGATCGCGGCCTGGCTCGCCCTGGAGCACGCGATCGCCGAGGCCGGGATCCGGCGCCTGCCCTCCCGCACCACCCTCGAGTTCGTCGTCGAGGTGCTCGGCACCCTGGAGCTGGATCGACCCTCCCTGGACCGCCTCGCACACCTCTACCGTCGGGCGCTGTTCGACCCCGAGCCGCTCCGCGAAGCCGACCGCGACGAGGCCATCGGTCTGCTGGACCGGTTGACCGCCGACGTCGAGACCCCGGCCGACGGGCAGGTCCGATGACCCGCCCACGCCCGCAGCTCCCCCAGAGCCCGATGACCCGGCTGCTGGTGCGCCTCGCGATCGGGGTCCTCATCGCGCTCGCGATCGTCGGCCTGCTGTCGCTGCTGGGCATGCGGATCCCGCTGCCGCTGCCGGTCGCCGTGGGGCTGGCGATCGGCGCGATCTGGTGGATGGCCCAGAGCGGGGCGACCCGCGATGATCCCCTGCACGCCCCCGAGCTGGACCTCGACGCCGATTACGCGCTGCCCCATGCTCGGGACATGCGCGTGCGGCGCCTCGAGGACCTGATCCACGGCGCCCAGCCCAACCGTCGGATGACCGCCCGCGGCCTCGCGCGCACGCTCGGCGACATCGCCGACGAGCGAGCGCAGGACCCCGCCGCCCCACCTCTGAGCGAGAAGCTCACCCGGCTCATCGCCGACTCCCGCCACACCGACGCGGAGAGCCATCCCGTCGGCCCGATCGACCGACGTGCCCTGCACCGCTATCTCCGAGAACTCGCCACCGGCGAGGAGAGGGACCGATGAACCAGCCCACCCCCATGCCCCCTGCCGAGGCCACCGCCGCCACCGCCGCTGCGAAGGCCGTGCTCGACGCCGTCGAGGGCGCCGTGATCGGCAAACGCGAATCCCTCGAGCTGGTGCTGACCGGGATCCTCGCCGGCGGCCATGTGCTGCTCGAGGACCTGCCCGGCCTCGGCAAGACCCTCGCGGCGCGATCCTTCGCCCAGGCGCTCGGGCTGCCCTTCAAGCGCGCCCAGTTCACGCCCGACCTGCTGCCCGCGGACCTCACCGGCGCCGAGGTGTTCGACCAGCGCACGGGCGAGTTCGTGTTCCGCCCCGGCCCGGTGTTCACCGGGCTGCTGCTGGCCGACGAGATCAACCGCACGCCTCCCAAGACGCAGTCGGCGCTGCTCGAGGCGATGCAGGAGCGTCAGGTGTCCGTCGAGGGCACCACCAGGCCGCTCCCGCAGCCGTTCCACGTGCTCGCCACCGCCAACCCCGTCGAGCACGAGGGCACGTATCCCCTGCCCGAGGCCCAGCTGGACCGCTTCCTGCTGCGGCTGTCCTTCGGATATCCGACGGCCGCGCAGGAGTGGGAGGTCGTCTCCCGGCGCATCGACCGGCGCCGCGAGGAGCAGGCCGTTCCCGAGGTGCTCGACGCACAGGGACTGCTCGCCGTGCAGTCCGCCGTGGAGGACGTGCACGTCGAGGAGTCCGTGGGCCACTATGCGGTCGAGCTGGTCGCCGCGACCCGCCGCCACCAGCACGCGCTGGTCGGCGCCTCACCCCGCGGCACCCTCGCCCTGATCACCTGCGCCCGCGCGCTCGCGCTGATCCGGGGGCGCACCTATGTGGTCCCGGAGGACATCAAGGCCCTCGCGCATCCCGCCCTCGATCACCGCGTGACCGTGAAGCCCGAGCTGTGGCTGCAGAACGCGACCGGCGCCGGCGTGGTCGAGTCCGTGCTCGACCAGGTCCCGGTCCCCGCCGCCGTCGACGCCGCCGCGATGGCGACCTCGGGCGCCTCGGCGTGACCTCGATGCCGTCGTCGGACCGGTCCTCACCAGGGGCTCGGTCGTCACCTGGGGCCCAGTCGTCACCAGGGGTCCGGTCGTCATCTGAAGCCCGGTCCTCCCCAGGGGCTCAAGCCTCCCCGAGGCCCCGGAGGCGCCCGACGGCCGCTCTCCTGCGTGCGGCCATCGTCGGCTGCGCCGCGACGGCCCTCGCTGTGCTGGTCGGGAAGCCCGCGCTGATCCTGGCCGGTCTCCCGCTGCTGGTCTGGGCCCTGGTGGCGCTCGCCCTGCGGCTCGTGGCGCCCCCCGAGCAGGAGTCGGCGCCCCCTCGGATCCAGGCGAGCCGACGCACCCTCGAGGAAGGCGGCTCCGCGATCATCTCGCTGACCACCGCGCCGGGCGTGCTCACGGCGGCGACCTTCCCGATGCGGCCCCAGACGGACTTCGCCCCGCGGTACGGCTCCACCGCCGGCGACGGACATCTGCAGCTGCGCCTCAGCGCCCAGCGCTGGGGCCGGGTCCGCGTCGGCCCCGTGCACGTGCTGGTCACCGACCAGCTCGGGGCCTTCCGCGACCAGCTGGAGCTCTCCGCCCCGGACGTGCAGGTCGTGCCGTCGGCGACAGTGCTCGACGCCCCGGTCGAGGTGCCCACGCCGATCGGCGTCAGCGGAGTGCATCTGTCACGACGGCGCGGGGACGGCACCGCGCTCTCCGAGGTGCGCACGTTCCGCACCGGTGACCGGCTGCACCGGATCAACTGGCGGGTCTCCCAGCGCACCGGTCAGCTCCACACCAATGCCACCTTCACCGAGCAGGACACCGAGGTCCTCATCGTCACGGACACGATCGCGGATATCGCTCCCGCTCCGTGGGCGGACGGCGAGGATCCGACCAGCCTGGACATGACCATCCGCGCGACCTCCGCCGTGGCGCGGCACTATCTGACCGCCGGCGACCGCGTCTCCGTCTTCGACATCGGGCACCTGATCGGGCCCGTCCCCGCCGGCACCGGCCCGCGGCAGCTGCGCGTGCTGACCGACGCCCTCGCCCGCGCAGGCCGGGACGACGACCAGCTCCGCCCCGCCCGACGCCTGCGAGCCGTGCGAGCCGGCACCCTCACGGTGGTCTGCTCGCCGCTGCTCCGCACGGAGGTGATCACACAGATCGGTGAGCTCGTGGCGTATGGGGCCGACGTGATCGTCGTGGACACCCTGCCCCCGAGCATCGGTGACGTCTCCGTGCTGAACGGGAAGCCGCTGCGCGCCGACGGCGTCTCCCCGGACCGGTTCTGGCCCGAGGCCTGGGCGATGAGGCGGCTGCTGCGCGAGACCACCATCCGTGAGCTGCGGGAGGCCGGAGTCCCGGTGACCGCCTGGGAGGGCCCGTCCTCGCTCGCCCCCGTGCTGCTGTCGCTCTCCGCGGCGCGCACCGCCCCGCGGATGAGGAGGTCCTGATGCGACTGGGAGCGTTCATCGATCCGATCGCCGAGTTCCTGCTGGGACTGCGGAGGGTCAGCGCCACGCACTGGCTGCTCCGCCTGGTGGGCATCGGCGCGATGCTCCTCGCCCTGGTCGGGACCCTGCCGGGCGGGCTGTTCGTGCACATCGGCACCGGCATCATCACGCTCGCCGTGATGGGATCCCTGCTGGTGCAGGCTCTGCGCCCGGACAGCGACGTCGGTCTGCTGGCTCCCGCGGCGATCATCCTCGCGCTCGCCGGGCAGGGTGATCTGTCGCTGCTGCGGGCAGCCGGAGTGGGGCTCGCCCTGCTGCTGTCGCACGTCGCCTTCGCCCTGGCCGCGACGCTCCCCGCGCACGGGGTGTTCGAACGGTCGGCCTGGATCCTGGGCGGCCGCGGACTGCTGCTGGTGCTCGCGGTCAGCGTCCTCGCGGGACTGCTCGTCGTCGCCCTGTCCGGGGTGCACGTCGGGTCATGGATGCTCGTGCTCGGCATCCTCGGCGCGATCGGCCTGTTCGTGACGGTGATGCCGCGCTCGACATGAGCGCGGCATCAGCCCCGTACGAGAGTCACCGGCAGGACCGACGAGTCACCGGCAAGGCCGACGGGTCACCGGCCCCACTCGGGACGCGGGGTGTCCGGGCCCTCGTACGGCCTGTCCCCCACCTGGTCCTGAAGCGCCGCCAGTCTGCGCTCGAGCTCCGCACGGGTCCCGGCGTGCGACGGGTCGTCGACGATGTTGGTGAGCTCGGCGGGGTCCGCGACCAGGTCGTACATCTCCCACTCGGCCTCGCGGATCGCGTCGGACGCCCCGGGCGCCCCCATTCCGTCCCCGTAGTAGTGGATCAGCTTGTGGGTGGCGGTGCGGATGCCGTAGTGCGCCGGGGCATCGTGCGAGGGGTCCTCGTGCTCCCAGTAGCGGTAGTACATCGCATCAGGCCAGGTGGCGCGCGTCGTGTCGTCCGCCGTGCCGTCCAGCAGCGGGAGGAGGCTGCGTCCCTGCTGATCGGGAAGGGTCTCCTCGGGGTCGATGCCGCAAGCGTCGAGCAGGGTGGCGGCGAGGTCGACATTGGTGGCGAGCTCATCGATCACCGTTCCGGCGGGGATCGTGGCGGGCCAGCGCACCATCATCGGCATCTGCAGGGACTGGTCGAACATCAGCCTCTTGTCGAACCAGCCGTGGTCACCGAGGAAGAAGCCCTGGTCCGACGTGTAGACGACGATCGTGTTCTCCGCCAAGCCGTGCGATTCCAGCTCGGCGAGCACCCGCCCGGTGGAGTCGTCGATGGCTTGGATGGTCTGGAGGTAGTCGCGCATGTAGATCTGGTAGTTGCGGCGGGTGCGGGCCTCGCGGTTCTCCGCGCCCTGGAGCTCCGGGGGCAGGGGCTGCTTGAGGTCGTTCTCGGTGAGGTCGTCGGCGATGCTCATGCGGACCTCGCGGACCGCGCGGCTCATGGTCGCGTGATCGTCGAAGAGGGTGTCCGGCTCCGGGATCGTCTCCAGGGGATAGAGGTCCGCATGGCGGGGGTGCGGGATCCAGTTGCGGTGCGGGGCCTTGTGGTGCAGGAGCAGGCAGAACGGCGACTCCGGGTCCTCGGCCTGCGTGCGGTCCAGCCAGTCCAGGGCCAGATCGGTGACGGTGTCGGTGGCATAGCCGGGGACCACGGCATCGACCCGCTCGCCGTCGGCGTCGATGCCGTACATGACCGGATCGTTGTACTCCCCCTGGCCGCGGTAGATCCGCCACTCGTCGAAGCCCTGGGGGTCGTTGCGCTCCTCGTGGCCCAGATGCCACTTGCCGAACAGCGAGGTGCGATATCCGCAGTCGTGGAGCACCTGGGGGAAGGTGCGCACCCGGTAGTCGAAACCGGAGTAGATCGTCGCGGCGCCGTTGATGTGCGAGTAGGTGCCCGAGAGGATCGTCGCCCGACTGGGTGTGCAGATGGAGTTCGTGCAGTACAGCGAGTCGAGACGGGCTCCCTGCGCTGCGATCCGATCAAGGTTCGGCGTGCTGTTGACCCGGCCGGAGTAGGCGCTGATCGCGTGCGCGGCGTGGTCGTCGGTGAGGATGAAGACGATGTTCGGGCGGGTGCCGCCCGGGGACCCGGCGTCGCCGCCCTCCGCAGTGCGATGGGGTACGGGCGTGCTCTGCGGTGTCGTCTTCGGCTCCATCTCTCTATTCTGCCAGGCGAGAGCATCGCGGCTAGGCAGCGTGCACGTCGTGGGACACGGACTAGGACTTCGCTGCAACAGCGCCCTGACCGGGTGCGTCTGGGTCGGGCAGAGCACGTCAGGGGTCAGGCCGGACGATCAGCTCGCGCGTGCGGCCGCGTCGCCCGGGGTCCCGTCACCCATGATCCGGTTGCCCGTGATCTCGTCGCGCACGGGCTTCTTGCCAGCACTCTCGTTGCCCGTTGCGTCGCCGCCGGAGATGTCCTCCACCGTGCCGTCGTCACCGGTGGTGCCAGCGCTGCGCACCGCGCCGTCTTCTGCAGAGGCGTCCGCCGCAGAACAGACCGCAGCTGTGTCGTCTTCGGACGGGTCATGCGCAGTGGTGCCGTCGGCTCCGACTCCGTCCGGCCCCCTTCCGTTCGCCGCGGGTCCGTTCGTCCCGAGCCCGGTCGCCACGAGCTCCGGATCCACCAGGGCTGGCGCGGTCGAGCTGTACCGATGGCCGGCAGGGGTGACGATGATCAGGCGTGCCGGCTTCCCCTCCTCGGCGGGCTCGATGCTGGTCTCCCAGCCCGGGATCTCCCGGACCAGGTTGAAGCGCTGGCAGTACCCGATGCCGTTGTCGATGGTGGTCCCTCCGCCCTCGGAGTATCTGGTCGAGTGATCGAGATCATGGATGGCGGCATCGCACCAGGGCGTGCGGCATCTCTGGTCCCGCAGCAGGATGAATCGACGTACAGCGCCACGGAACAGACGCCGACGAGGATCCGCTGCGGTCAGCTCGCCGGTGCGCGGGTCGGTGTACAGACGTCGGATCCAGCGTTTCGCGTCCTCGAGCACGCGTCGCTCCGGTGGCGATGAGGCGCTATCTCGCTCCGGTGGCGAGGAGGCGAAATCGACGTGCGGTTCGCTGAACGGCGGGCTTTGTGGCCCCTTCGGCGGTTCTGCGGCGGCTTCGAGAATCGCCTGGTGCTGTGGTGACACATCCTCTGGCGACTCATCGGAGGGTGTCTGCGACGAGTGCTCGGTAACAGGAGCACCAGGAGCACCAGGACGATCCGATGCCCTGAAGGGTTCCTCTGCTGGCGCAGAGGCGACTCCGAGCGCAATATCGCGTGCCGCGCGACCGGGGATCGGGAATCCCTCCATCCACGCAGACTTGTTCTCCGCACCGAGCAACGTCGTATCTGTCATGAGCAGAGTGACCTCGACAGGAATAGCATCGACGCTCGTCGCCCCTGTGACCCGCTCGACGAGCGTATCCGCCATAATCTGCCCTTTTCCGCGAGCATCCCCCGAGCTCTTCGCCGATTTCGATTCGCGGGTCAGGGTGGTGTCATAGCGTCGTAGCAACACTCCCGGTCGGTGGGGGCTTGAGGCGAGGAGGCCTGGGATGGTGCGGCGGCTGCT